>JAKEFB010000054.1 GCA_022616275.1 Chloroflexota bacterium | reverse complement strand
GTTGAGTTGGGGCCTGACAACCCCCCTACTCAGCAAGAGTTCACTGGACTACTAGAACACATTTTCTACCATTTTCGGTAAATTGTCAAGGGTCATAGTAGCCCAACCGGCCGGCCGGCTGCTTGACGTTTAGCCAACGAATGGCCAACGAAATCCTGGCTAAAAGCGCATGGTGGCCGCTCAAGAGTGGCGCGAAAAGCGCTGCCAGAGGCGGTAGATGAGCGGCCAGACGTCTACGAAGCGGGGGACGCCGCGCTCGTAGCGGACCAGGTAGACGCTGAAGAGGAGGGTGGCGGCGCCGAACCACTGGAAGGGGGTCAGGTGTTCGTCGAGCAGGAGGATGGCGATGACGATGGTGACGACGACCTCCAGGACGCCCAGGAGAGCGGCCTGGATGCTGCCCAGGTGCTTGACGCCCAGGAAGAGCGTCAGCCGGGAGAAGGCGGTGAAGAGGCCCATGAGCAGGACGGCCCGCCAGCCGGCCAGGGGGATGTTGGCCACGTCCGGCCGGACCATCAACCAGGTCACGTCCACCACCAGGGCCATGGCCGTCAGGGCGTAGAGGGTCATCGTCGGGGCCGGAATCTCGTACATGACCCGTTGGCCGATGACCAGTTGAACGGCGTAGGCAAGAGCCGCCACCAGCATCAGCCCCACGCCGACCCAGTCGGGCGGCCCCAGCCCGCCAAAGGTCAGCAGGTAGATGGCCAGGACGGCCAGCACCGTCCGGCCGACGGTCAGCCAGGAGATGGTGTGGCCGGCCAGCCGCAGGAGAATGGTGACGAAGATCAGGTAAGTGATGTTGATGAGCTGGCCGAGCGAGGCGTCAATCAGGGCCAGGCTGGAGTAAAAGAAGATCGAGCCCAGGCCGTTAATGGCCCCGGCGACCATGCTGCCGAAGATGGCCGGGCTGGAGCTGCGGATGAACTTCCGGCCAATGGTGACGGCCGCCAGCCAGACCACGGCCGCAGCAAAAGTGGTGCGCAGGGCGACGACGGTGTAGACGTTGACCCCGGCGGCGTAGGCCAGCTTGGCGAAAATCGGGATCGTGCCCAGGAAGAGGGGCGAGAGCAAGGCCCAGACCAGGCCTTGCTGCCATTGGATGTGAAGCGGACGACGGACGATGGACGACGGACGACGGTTAACGGCCTGTGAACCTCCCGGAGGTTCCGAACCTCCGGGAGGTTGAAGAGTTGGAACTTCCGAGGTGGGCGGGGTCGTCATCGGCCGCTACCGGTTAACCCTGTTGGATTGGTAGCAGGATGTGGAAGGTGCTGCCGGGTGGGTTTTCCGGGTTATAGCCCTCGCTTTCAACCCAGATGCGGCCGTTGTGCGCCTCAATAATGCCCTTGGCGATAGGCAGCCCCAGGCCCAGGCCGCCCCCCTGGAAGGCCGATTTGCTGGTCGAATGGTGCTGGATGGAGCCAAGGATGTGAAACTGTTCAAAAATACGGCGGTGCTCCTCCGGCGGAATGCCGACCCCGCTATCCTGGATGGTCAGGTCCACGGCGTCGCCCACCCGGCGGCCGTGAATGGCAATCGTGCCGCCATTGGGCGTAAATTTGACAGCGTTGTTGACCACGTTGCCAATCGCAATTTTCAACTGCGTGCCGTCGGCCTCGATCATCGGCAGCTCTTCCAACCCGGCTACGTCCAGGTTCAGGTTGCGAGCTTCGCACGTCTTCCGGATTTCCTTAATGATTTGCTCGACGACGATAGCCAGGCGAGTCGGCCCCAGGGCCAGGTCCAGCGTGCCCGAGGCAATGCGGGAGACGCTGATAATTTCGTTGACCACCTGGCTTAACCGCTCGACGCCCATCGTCAGGCCGTTGGCGATGTCGGCCACGGCCTGGACAAAGGGCGCGTCCTGGACGGCCGGGTCGGTCTTCTCTTTCAAGAGGTAGGCGTAGCCGCTGATCAGGGTCAGGGGGGTACGCAGCTCGTGGGAGACCAGGATGATAAAGTCGCTTTTCATCCGGTCCAGTTCCCGCAGCTTCTGGTTGGCCGATTGCAACTCGTAAATTTTGTTTTCCAGCCGCTCCACCAGCCGCTGGGCGTACAGCTCCAGGTGGTGGCTGCGCTCGCCCTCGGGCAGAGGGTCGCGGTGGCCTTGCAGAAACGACTCGACCTGCTTGGGGAACTGGACCACGTCAATGGGCTTGGTCAGGAAGCCGCTGCAGCCGGCGGCCAGGGCCTGCTGGCGGCTGCCCGGGCTGGTGTTGGCGGTGACGGCGACGATGGGGGTATTGCTGAAGTAAGGCAGGCTGCGCAGGCGGGTGGTGATCTCCTGCCCGTCCATCGTCGGCAGGTTAATGTCCATCAGGATCAGGTGGGGCTGCTCCTGGCGGGCAATGGCAATGCCCTCCAGCCCCTCGCTGGCGACAAAGACGCGGTAGCCGTGGCTTTCCAGCACCCGCTTGACCAGTCGCTGGCTGGCCTGGTCATCTTCGATATATAAGATGATCGCTTTAGGCTCAGATGGTTGGCCGCTCATTCTGACAACGCTTCCCGGATGTCCTCCACCAGGTCCACATCCATAAACGCGCCCTTCTGCAACAGTCCCTTGATCTTACCATATAGCCGGCGCCTTTCAATAGCCGTTAATTCCTTAGCCGTGACGACGATCACGGGGATATCCTTCAGGGTTTCCTCGGCTTTCATGGCGTCCACAATGGCAAAGCCGTCCATGCCGGGCATCATCAGGTCCAGGACGACCAGGTTAGGCCGGGTTTCGCGGATCAATTTCAAGCCGTCAATGCCGTTGTGGGCCTCCTCGATCAGAAACTCCCCCTGGGCCTGCAAGATGCGCCGGATCAGGCGAATGGCGTCGGGGTTGTCCTCAACGATGGCAATGCGCTGCACCCGGGGGTCCAGCTCTTCCAGGGCGGTCAGCAGGCCCTCTTCGCGCGGCGCTTCCTCGGCCGCGCCGGCCAGAGCCATGTCGCGGGTGAAGTGCTCGCCGACGATGTGCTTTTCGACCGGGAAGGTGTGGCCGGAGCAATTGATGACGACGATTTCGTCCCGCTTAATGACGCCCTGGCGAATCAGGTTAAACAGGCCGGCAAAGGCGACGGCCGTGGCCGGCTCGACCGACAGGCCGTCCATCTTGGCCACTACGTCCAGGGCGCGGAACGCCTCGGCGTCGGAGACGGCGTCAATGGTGCCGCCGTGCTCGCCGATCAGCTCGCGCAAGACCTGGTAAGATTCGCCCGGCGCGCCGGTGGCCAGGGTGGTGATGTCGGTCGCCGGATTGTCCACGTTTTCGGCCGTGGCCAGGCCCTTGTGAAAGGAGCTGGCCATCGGGGCGCAGCCGGCCACCTGGAAACAGGCCAGTTTGGGCATGGCGTTGACCAGGCCCATTTCCCGGAGTTCGCGAAAACCCTTCATCACGCCAACTGGCCCCAACCCGCCGCTGACTGCCTGCAAGTACCAGTGGGGCGTCTGCCAGGGGTGGTGGTTGTCGTGGGCAATCATCGGATCACGGCCGGCCAGCAGGCTGCCCAGTTGTTCGGCAATCTCGTAAGCCACGGTCTTCATGGCCTCTTTGGCGGCAATGCCCCGGATACCCTGGTCCAGGAATAGTCCCTTGCTGGCGGCAAACTGGGCGGCGACCTGCTTGGCCTGGTCGTACGTCCCGGCGACCTTGATGACCTCGCTGCCGTACAGGGCGACCTCGCGCATCTTTTCGGCCGGGACAGAGCTGGTGACAAAAGCCCATAGCTTGACCCCGGCCCGGGCGCAAAAGGCCGAGTAGGCAATGGCCACGTTGCCGGTCGAGGAGACCACCGCTTCCCTGACCCCGGCCTCTTTCATCATGCTGATGGCCACGGCCGCCTGGCGGTCTTTGAAGGAGCCAGTCGGGCCCTGGCGCTCGTCCTTGATGTAAATGTGGGGATGGCCCAGCATCAGGCCCAGGTTCATGGCCCGCGTCAACGGCGTCCAGCCTTCGCCCAGGCTGACGATGTTGTCGTCGTCACGCACCGGCAGCAGGTCACGGTAGCGCCACAAGGTGGCCCCGTACCGGCCCAGGCGCTCCTGCCAGCCGGGCGGGTAGTCGTAAGCCGCGTCCAGCCACTTGCCGCCGCAGCGTGGGCAGCTTAGCAAGTCGCGGGCGTCAGGCTCTGTGTGCCGGCAGGCACGGCACAGGGTAGCAAAGGTTCTCATAAGGTATTTGTTCAGGCTCTTTTCACCGAATTTGAGGAGTACGGCATCCTCAGATGCCCGCCGTTCGCATCCTCAAATGCGAACTCCTCCAGCTTTTTGGCACGAGCTTCAGGCGCGGACGCCTAACTGGTGTAGCGCCTGAAGAAGATCATCTTCGACGATAGGTTTGAGCAATGACAACTGCGCCCCCAGGGCGGCCGCCTTGGCCGGATTGTTTTCAATCGAACAAATGACGACAGGAATCTCGGCCACCTCGGGATTGTCGCGGATTGCTTTCAACACGTCCCAGCCGGTCAGGTCAGGCATATTAATGTCCAGCAGAACCAGTTGGATCTGGCCCTTATTGTGGCGTAGCGCCTGGAGCGCCTCCTGGCCGCTGTTGGCGCCGATCACCCGGTAAGGCTGGGCGCGCAGATAACGTTCGTAGAGACCAATGATACCCGGCTCGTCGTCCACCACCAGGATGGCCGGTTGACCGTTGGGCTGCTGCTCCTGGCTGCCGGCCGGGTCAGACCGGCCGCCGGCCTCGAGTGTATCAGGCAACAGCGCCTCGGCGTTTTCCTCCTGGCTGATGGGCAGCCGTACGTGGAAGGTCGTTCCCTTACCCACCTCACTCTCAAACCAGATTTCGCCCTGGTGCAATTCCACCAGGCGCTTGCTGATCGGCAGTCCCAACCCCGTGCCGCCATAAGAGCGGGTGGGCGTCGAGTCTGCCTGTTCAAAAGCGGCGAACAGCTTTTCGTGGTCTTCCGGGGCAATGCCGATGCCGGTGTCCTTGACGGAGATGTGGATACAACGCTCGCTTTCCTGGTGGATATGCAAGGCAATAAAACCTTTCTCCGTGAATTTGGCGGCGTTAGACAGGAAGTTGAGCAATAACTGCCGCAGGCGAATGGGATCGGCCTCGATCAGCGGCAGCCTGGAATCAATGTCCCAGATCAGCTTAATGTCTTTGTCCTTGACCAGGCCCCGCGCCGTAGACATGACGCTTTCGGCCATTTCTTGCAGATCCACAATCTCAAAGGCCAGGGCCATTTTGCCGGCCTCAATCTTGGCTAGATCGAGAATGTCGTTGATCAGGCGCAGCAGGTGCTGGCCGCTGTTGTGGATCGAGGTCAGGTCTTCTTCCTGTTCCGGCGTCGTCGGGCCGTCAATGCCTTTCAAAATAACGCGGGAGAAGCCGATGATGGAGTTGAGTGGCGTCCGCAGCTCGTGGGACATGTTGGCCAGGAATTGGGTCTTGAGCCGGTCTAACTCGCGCAGCCGTTCGTTGGCATCCTGGATTTCCTGGAACAGGCGGCCGGTCTGGATGGTGGCCGCCAGACTGACACTCAACGTTTGTAGCAGGCGCAGGTCTTTGTCCGTGAAGGTGTCCGCCTGCCGGCTCTGGACGTTAATGACGCCAATGGTCCGGCCGCCCAGGTTCAGGGGGACGACCAGTTGGGACAAAACGCGGCTATCCTGGCTCAGCTCCGGCAGCTCCCGCAGGTCGTTAACCAGCAGCGGCTGGCCCAGGCGGGCTACCTGGCCGGCCAGCCCGTAGCTGAAGGGGATCACCGGTGGATGGCGATGCAGGCCCCGGGCGGCAATCGTTTCCAGTTGTTGGGCCGCTTCGTTGGCAATCATCAGGGCCACGTCCGCGCCGCTGAGGTTGTTGTAGAGCGCCTCGACCACGTTTTCAATCCGCTCGTTGGCGTCAATGCTGGAAGCGGCCGCCTGGCTGATGCTGAACAACAGCCGCCACTCGGCCACCCGTTCCTGGGTCTCGGCAAAAAGTTGGGCGTTGGAAATAGCCAGACCGGTCTGGGTGGCAATAGAGCGCAGCAACTGGACATCGTTGTCGCTGTAAGCATGTGGCTCGTAGGAGTAGACGCTCAACAGGCCGGTCGGAATCGTCTCCTGCATGATCGGAACCCACAACAACGACTGCGGCCGCCGGCCGTTCTGGCTGGCCAGCCACTCCGTTTCGGCCTGGTCCAGGGCAGAAGAACTGTCGGCCAGCAACGGCTGCCCGCCGGCCAGCAAACGGTACAGAGGCTCGTCATCCGCCAAAACGCGCGGTTCAACTTCCAGAAATTCACCCTTGTGAACGGCCAGCAGCGGCCGGTACTCCCGGCTCTCCTTGTCGTAAAGTCTGAGGCTGAAGAAGGTGTTGTCCAGCAGCAGGCCGACCTGCTCGTAGACGACCAGGGCCAACTCGTCCAGGTCTAACGTGCCGGAAATACGGGCGCCAATCTGGTTAAGGGCAATCAGCTTACGGGCTCGCTCCAGCGCCTCGTCAAAGAGCTTGATACTTTCAACCGTCGTCGTGAACTGGTCGGCGACCGTCTGGGCAAAGTTGATATTGGACTGGGTGAAGCGGTCGGTCCGGCCGTAGGTGCCCAGCGCCAGGAAACCAATGAGTTCTTGCTGGCTGATGGCCGGGATCAGCAAGGCGGCCCGCAGGCCGAAGGGACGCAAATAATGGAGCGCCGCTTCCGACGGTGGGTCACTGCCGTCGTCTTCCACCACCAGGGCCTGGCGAGTCGGCAGTTGCTCGTAGGTCGGGTCGCCGCTCATCGGCAGGCGCAGCTCGCCAAGTCCCTCGACCGGCTTGTTAGCCAGGGCCACCAGGCCGTAGCCGGCCACTTTGTCATACAGCACGATGTAGCATTGTTCCAGGCCGGTGTAGAGGACAAGTTCGCCCAGGGTAATTTGCAGGGCGTCGTCCCGGGTGATGGCTTCGTTGAGGGCCCGGCTGACCCCGTAGAGGGCCTCCGTCTCAGTCAACAGGATCTGGTTGGCCAGGATGACGGCCGCCTGGTCGGCCAGGGTCAGGAAAGGCTGTAGCTCTTGCTGGCTGGGTGGGTTGGCCTCTACCCGGTCAACGATCAGGGTGGCCAGCCAGCGATTCTCGATGTGGATGGGAATCAGGGCCGCGCCGCGCACATGGTTGCGTTTGAACAGGCCGCGCGTGGCCGGGTCGAGCGTTTCGTCCGCCTGGCCGTCGCGGATGATGATCAATTCATTCTGGGCCAGCAGGTTGCTGAAGGGGAACTTGTCCCGTGGGAAGCGGTCGGTGGGATTAAAATCGGTCTCGTGGCGGCTCCATAGCACCGGCGAGACCAGGTATTCGGGTGAGATCGGATCGGGGGCGATGACGTGGGCCAGGTCACAAATGCCCGACTCGGCGGCAAAGTCTACCAACACCTGAAAGACCATCAGAGCGTTGCTGGCCTCGCTGATGCGCCGGCCGGCCCGGTAGAGGCGGTTGGTTTCGGCCAGGTTTTCCTGGATCTGGGCAAAGAGGCTGGCGTTTTCAATGGCCGTGGCCAACTGGTCGGCCAGGGTTTGCAGCACGGTGATGACTTCGGCCGTAAAGGCGGCGACATGGACGCTTTGCACGGTGAGAGCGCCAATCGTCCGGCCGCGGGTGCGCAAGGGCAGGGCCAATTCTGAACGAGTGTCGGGCAGGTGCGGGTTGGGCTGCCAGGCGGCCGCCTGGCGCACGTCCTGCTCCACGCGAGCCTCGTCTCGGGCGATGGCCTGGCCAATCATGGAATGGCCGCCCACCGGCAGTTTGTGGCCGCTGTCCACCTGGATGCGTCCGGCTTCGCCGGTGCCGGCCTGCAGAGCCGCCTCGTCGCTTTCGTTGACCAGGAAAAGACCGACGTAGTACAGGTCAAACCGCTCCCGGATCAATTCGACGACTTCCTGAATCAGGCGGTTGCGATCCAGGATGGTGCTGGCCGCCCGGGAGACGTCGGCCGCCACCTGGAGCTGGTTTGAATAAGAGCGGGTAACCTGGAGTAGTTGGGCGTTGTTGAGGGCGTTGCCCATTTCCCGGACCAGAGCCTGGACAAAGTCGCTGTCTTCGTGGCTGAGCAACAGTTCCTCTGGCAGGACGACCTGGCCAAAGGGAGAGTCGCCAATAACCAGCGGGATGGTGTGGTCGTCGCCACGGCCGTTCTGGCCGCCTTCATCACCGCCCGATTCACGGCTGGCCTGGAAGTGGCCGGCGTCGTAGCGGGCGTGCAGGGCCGTAGTTTGGGATTGCCAGACGCTGTCCACGTAACGGCCATATAACACTTCCATTTCCCGGGCGTGTTCCCTGGTTTCCACAAACAAGGACAGGTTTTGCCACAGCGCGGCCAGGTTCAGGGTAAAGGCGCGGATCAAGATAGGCACGTCTTCCAGATGGCTGGCGCCATTGGCTGCCACCGCGCCAAAGAGCTGGTCGCCGGCCAGCAGGGGAACGACCACCCGGATGTTCTGGCCATCATCAGATTGTTGAACTACGTCCTCTCCGGTTTGGGCGACCGTCTCCAGCAGGCGAAGGGTATTGGCCGGGATGGCCTGGCCTGGTTTCAGATCGGCGGCTGTGGTCGTGCGGATGGACCATTGCCCGTCCCGGAACTGATAGATGGTCACGTCGGCCAGGTCCAGGGAGCGGCAGATGCCACTGACCGCTTCGTCCAGCAGCAGGTTTTCCTCGGTAATGCGGGCCAGGGTAGCGTTGAGTTGCAGAATGCGCCGCAAACTCTCGCTGCGCCGCTCCTGCAACTGGCGTAGCTCTTGCTGTTGCTCCAGTTGCCGGTGCAGCGCCCCTTGCAGCGCGGCCTGGGAATTTTCCGTGGCCTGGTGCCGGATCGCTTCACGGGCTGTGGCCAGGTTTTCCAGGAAACTGAGTTGAAAATCATTCAATTTCCGGTGGAGGGCCTGGCGAAGGTCGGCCGGTTCAACCGCGCTGACGTTGAGGGCGTTATGGAGCGCCCGCAACAGGGCTGTGCCGGAGATGAGGGCCAGGCCCTGCCCGGCGAGCTGGAGGGTGGCTTCGGCCACTTCGGCCTGGGAGATACGGCCGCTCAGAAAATCGCTCACCAGATCGTAAAGCTGGTCTACTACCTGCGTGGTCCGCCGGGTGGAGGAAAGCACGCCCCGGTTGTCAATGGCGTGGCGGACAAAGGTGTCACGCAGCGCCGCCTTGACCTCGGCTTGCCAGCCGGCGACAAATTCTGCAGGTGTGGCGATGACTGAATCGGCCATACTTTTTCTTGTAGAACGATTTTGAAAATCGTTCTACCGCTGAACAATTTTTTAAAATTGGGCTACTTCACCAAAATAGCCGCGTAAAATTCGAGGTCTACCCCTTCGCGGTCGGCTTCGGTCACAAAATCGTCCGGCAAGCCCAGGAATTTAGAAACGGGCTCCAACCGTTCTGTTTCCCACGGTTTCATCATCTCAACGTTCTCTTCCAGGGAGTAGAGGTGCATGGGCGAACCGGTGGCGGTAAACATACCCAGGAATTGGTCAAAGGCGGGCGTCGTTTTACCGGCCGCCTTGGTTTCATAGGTCACATACAGTTTAGAACCTGAGGGGGCCCAGTCATAGAGAGTCTGGGCAATGTGGTGGTTTTCTTCCCGGGACAGGAAGACGCTGATGCCGTTGAAGCCAATGGCCACTTTCCGGCTGGGATCAATCATCTGGCGGACGACGTCGGAAGCCAGGATTTCCTCGATGTTGCGCACGTCGGTCAGGTTGTATTTGACGTTGGACACGTTTTGCAGGAGCGTCTCGGCGTGGCGGACAGTGACCGGATCAATGTCGTTGTAAACAATAGATACGCTGGTTGGCAGCACGCTGTGGATGTGGTCTTCGGTAGGCAGACCGGAGGCCAGGTCCAGGAACTGGGTAAAGCCCTCTTCGTGCAGCGTTTGGGCGGCCTCTTGCAAGAAGGCGCGCAGCATGCGCACCCATTTCTTGGTCGAAGGAATGAGCTGGAACATAAACTCGGCCGCCTGGCGATCCACCTCGTAGTTGGCCGTTCCCCCCAACGTATAATCATAGATGCGGGCTGCGTTGGGGATAGAGGTATCTACGGATGATGGCACTGTCGTTGTCATTGCGTTACTTCTCCTTTAACTCCAATTTTTAATAGCGATAAGCTGTCAGCTTTCAGCTATCAGCTTTCATTCCTCCACTTGACACTTGACCCTTGACGCTTTTTCAACCATCCCGGCCGTTGCCGTCGGTAGTAGTCGGGTGGCCAAGTTTAAGCTCTACTTTGGCGCCGCCAAGCTGTTCGGAGAGGGCGCGCAGGCCAATTTCGACGATTTTTTCCACGTCGGCCGCCCGGTGCAGGGAGGTGCTGACTTCGTTGAGGAGGCGCTGGCGGCGGGCCTGGGCCTCGGTCTGGGCCAGTAGCCGGGCGTTGTCAATAGCCGTGGCCAGTTGGTCGCTCATCGTTTGCAGCACGCTCACCAGCTCCGGGCTAAATTCATTGGGTTGGGTGCTTTGTACGGTCAGCGCGCCAATGATGCGGCCGCGCACCCGCAAAGGCAGGGCCAGTTCGGATCGGGTATCGGGCAGCACCGGGTTGGGCCGCCACGTTTCAGCCTGGGTCACATCCTGGACGATACGCGGCTCGCCGTCTCCCGTGGCCCCGCCGATCAACGAGCGGCCGCCCACCGCCAGGCGGTGCCCCTGGGCCAACTGGATGCGGCCGGCCTCGCCCGTGCCGGCCCGCAAGACGGCAAAATTGGTGATCTCGTCTACCAGGAAGAGACCGATGTAGTAAAGGGCAAAACGTTCCTGGATCAGGTTGACGGCCGCCTGGATCAGCGCCTCCGGCTCCAGGATGCTGATCGCCGCCGCCGAAACCTCGGCCGCGGCCTGTAACTGGAGACTTTGCTGTGACTGGACCAGTAAAGCCGACTGGGTCTGCTCCAGCAGGCGCTGGTTCTGAATGGCAATCGCCAGGGGGCCGGCAATCGTGGTCATCAAGCGTACGTCGCCCTCGGTGAAGGCGTAGGTCGCCTCGTTGTTTTCGATGCCTAAAACGCCGATGATTTCGTTGGCTACCTTGAGCGGCAGGCCCATATAAGAGGCAGCGTGCGCGCCGGTCAGGATTTCGGAGTTGAAAAACTTCATTCGTTCCGGCGTAATGTCGTTTTCTAGGATCGGTTGCTGCGTCCTGACGACGTAGCCGCTAAACCCCTCCGTAATGGGCTTGGCCGGAACGTTGGTCAGGTCAAGCTCTTCGCCGTACTCGTGGACGTAAATCCAGCGCATCCACTGCTTGCTATCGTCCAGCAGGCCAACGGCGACGCCGGTGGCGTTGGTCAGAGCCAGGATTTCACGGCGGGCGCTGTCGAACACAGCGTGAAGGTCCGGGGCCAGGGAGAGCGTTTCACTAATGCGATACAAGGTGCTCAGTTCGGCCACCCGGCTGCGAGCTTCGGTGGCCAGGGTGGCGTTGTTAATGGCCGTGGCCGCCTGGTTGGCCATGGCCTGGGCCAGCCGTATTTCGTGCTGGCTGAAAGAAGGCTGGCCGGCCGCCCGGTAAAGCTCGACGATGCCAATGGCCTCGTTGCCGGTGACCAGGGGCACTTCCAGCGATGTGGCCATGCCAAATTCCAGGAGTAGCGTGCGTTCGGACGTTTCCAGGGTAGCGTCGTCGGCGTGGCGAATAAGCGGCTGCCTGGTGTGCAGAACCTGGGCCGTGCCGGTGTGCTCTGCCAGGGCATACGTGGTACGGAACGTTTCATACTCGTTGACGACCTGGCGGCCGCGTTCGCGAATAAAGTCTGCTTCGTCACGAACCAGGTTATTGTCCCGGTCCCAACTGGAGAGGGCGCAGCGGCCGGCGTGCAGCAGCTCGGTAAAGGCTCGGGCGGCGCGACGGTAGATTTCGTGGACGTCCAGCGTGGTGGTCAGGAGGTTAGTGAGATTGAAGAGGGCCTCACTTTCGACCAGCCGGGCCTGCGTCTGGACAAAGAGGCGGCTGTTCTCCAGCGCCAGGGCTACCTGGCCGGCGACGGCTTCGCTGATTGACTGGTCTTCTTCGGTCCAGTCGCCGGCTTTCTCCTCGACCACGATCTGGCCGATGGTCTGGCCGCGAGAGACTAACGGAATGGTGCGCTGAAGTTCCCGGCCGGGCTTTTCGCCATTGCCGCCATTTTCGGCCCCGGCCGGCGCCGGCCATTCCAGGATGTATTCCTGGTCTGTTTCTTCGGCCAGGCCCAGCGCGGCCTGCCGATAGAGGCGGTTGAGTTCTTCCAGGTTGCGCTCGGCGCTGGCCAGCAGGCGGGCCGTGGCCACGGCCGAGCCGATAGCCGTAGCCATCAGCTCCAGGAGGGAAACGTCGTCCTGGCTCAGGCGGCCGGCCACCTGGCTCAGCAGCCCCACCGCCCCGGAGATTGTTTCGCCGCTATAAATAGGCGCGCTGGCCTCCCCGGCCGCCTGGGGCCACTCCAGGTCGAAGCGGTAAGTCTCGGCGTCGGCCAGGTCGCTGATGAGGATCGGCTTGCCGACGAGAATGGCCTGCCCGGCCACGCCAGCCCCCACCGGCCGGGTCAGGCCCAGGACCGGATTCAACTCGGGGGTGATAGTGGTGGTGGCGGCCACGCGCCACTCGCTTTCATCGGCCGTGGCGATGTAAACGCCATCGTAGTCAAACTCCGCCCGGACCATCTGGCAGGCCTGGCGTACAATCTCGTCCGGGTCGCGCAGCGTGTTGAGCTTTTGCCAGATTTCAATCACCCGGCGGCGCTGCCTGGCCTGCTCCTGGACCTGGGCAAAGAGGCGGGCGTTATAAATGGCCGCGGCCACCTGGTCGGCCATCAGTTGCAGCACGGCCAGGTCGTCCTCGGCAAAGGCGTTGACCAGGGTGCTCTGCACGTCCAGCGCGCCCAGGAGTTGGTTCTGAGAGATGAGCGGCAGGGCCACTTCCGACTGGGTGTCAGGCAAAAGCGGATTGTTGAAATGGACGGCATCCTGGCCGACGTTGTTGGCGATGCGGGGCGCCCGGTGCTGGGTGGTCCAGCCGACGATGGAGTTGGAGCCGACGGTCAGCCTGTGGGGCCTCGACTTCATAATTTTGCCCACTTCGCCGGTGGACTCGCGGACGACGGCGAATCTTCGTTCCTCGTCCAGCAGGAAAATGGAGGCGTGGTAGAAGCCGAATTGGTCGCGGATCAGGTTGACGGTGTCGGCCATAAGCGTATCCAGCTCCAGGGAGGCGCTGGCGGCCCGGCCGACGCGGGTGGTGGCTTCCAACTGGCCGGCGCGCTTCTGCAGGTCGGCCGTGCGCTGGGCAATGACCTGCTCCTGCGTCTCAATCTGGCTGCGCAGCCGGGCAGCCATCTGGTTAAAGGTGCTGGCCAGCACGCCCAGCTCGTCGCGACGATGGAGCGTGACCTGGGTGCGGAGCGAACCTTCTTGCAGGGCCTCGGCCGCGTCACGCAGCCTGTTCAGGTCGCCGGTCAGCGGCCGGATGTAAAAGAAGACCAAGGCCCCAACAGCAAATAGGCCCGACACGACGACGCTCCCAACTGAATAGAGAATGGCAGTGTTGATTGGTTCAACAATGTCGCTCTCCGGCTGGGTGGCCGCAACGTGCCAGCCCATGGCCTCAATGGCGTCAACGCTGGATTCCATTGGAATAACGGTGATGGCATAGGGAGTTTCCTCGGCCTCGCCAAAGATAGTCTCTTCGATCACAACGGTCGCCAACTGCCCCGTGGCTTCCTCCAGGTTGATCGTTTCCTGGCCAAGCAGGCTAAGGCTGGCGGCGGCGAACAGCACGTTGCCATCTTTATCTATCAGCGCCGTTCGGGCCGAGCCGCTGCTCTGAAGCTGGCGGACGAGTTCCCGGATAGTCGTATAATCGTAGACGCTATAAAGGACGCCGGCGATTTCCCCCTCATTGTCGAAGACCGGGGTGGCGAACTCGACGACATTAATGAGTGGCGAGTCCGGATCTATTACCGTCCGTGGGCCGTTGACGTAAAGCTGGCCGGTGGCCTGGACCTGGCGCCACCACTCCTCGCCGGTCTGCAAATATTGGCGCGGCGGGCGATTGGCAGCAGTGACAGCTCCATAACGATCGGTGACCAGGAATTCGCTCTCAACACCTAAAACGTCGCGGATAGCGTTGATCTCCGGCGTAAACCTGTTCCCAGTCAGAATGCCATAAACAACGGCATTAAAGAGTGGATAATTGGCCGTTGGCCCCTCGGTTTCCAGCACGGCCGCCCACTCGTCATCTCGCTCCTGGAGCATGGCCTGAATTTCGGCGTCGCTCAGGTCGCCGTATAGGCTGTTAGCAAACTCAATTTGCTCCAGCACGAAGTCGTCGCCGGCCAGCCGTTCCACCCGGGTCACGTGCTGCCGCAGTTGCTGCTCAACGAAACTGCTCTGGGTCAGGGCCAGGGTTTCCAGGTTGGCTTGCAGCAACTCTTCCAGCCCTTGTCTGGTGAAATATTGGTTGAGGGCCAGGGTGATGAGGATGGTGGTCAGCAGAGCGCCAAAGACGAGCAAGGGCAGGCGTAGGGAGATGGAGCCGGTCCGGCTATACCGGCCTTGCTTTGGAGAAGGGGCCTGCTCGCTCACGGCCGGGCCTCCGGCTCCCCTGGCTGCTGATGCTGCGGGTAGAGGTGGACGCGGACCGGTTTGTCGCCCAAGGCCTGGCCCAGCTCGCGGCCGGCCGTTTCCAGGATCGTCCGGGTGTCCAGGCTGCGCCGGACCTCGGCCACGATCTGGCTGATGGTCTTATCGCGGCGGGCCAGGCGCTGTGTTTGCTCCACCAGTTGGTTGTTGACAATGGTCGCCCCAACCTGGGAGGCCAGGAGTTCGGCGACCTGAACTTCTTCAGGGCGGAACGGCCGGTTCGGCCGGCTGCGGGTGAGGGCCAGGATGCCGATCGGCTCGTTCTGGTGGCGCAGGGGCACGGCCAGGGCGGCGTGGAAGCCGACCTGGGCAAAGCCCAAGTCCCGTCCCTCCCAGGTAGCGTAATCGTCCACAACGTGAGTCTTGTTTTCGACAAAGGCCCTGCCGGAAAGCCCTTCGCCCCGGCCCAGCCGCCGGCCGGTCTGATCCTGGCCGACGTTAAAGCTGATGACCAGTTCCAGAACGTTGTCGTCGCTTTGCCACAACCAGACCCCGCCGCCGTCTGTCTCCAGCAGGCTCATGGCCCGCTGGGACAGGACGTTGAGGGCGTTGCGCATGGTGGCTTGCTGGCTCATCAGGTTGGTGATCGTTTGCAGCTCGGTGAGAAGCCGGGAGCGTCTTTCGGATTCGGCGTAGAGTCGGGCGTTATAAATGGCGGCCGCTATCCGGTCGGCCATAATCTGGAAAATGGCGACGTCCTCGTCATGAAAGGCGTTGGCTTCCCGGCTCTGCACGTCTAGCACCCCCAGGAAGCGGCCGTGGCTCTGTAGCGGCAGGGCTACTTCTGACCAGGTTTCCGGCAGGTTGGGGTCGTTGAAAAAGAGCGGGTCCGGGCCCACGTCCAGGGCAATCCGAGCTTTCTGGTTGGCGGCCACCCAGCCGGCGATGGAACCCGGCCCGATGGGCAGCCGGAAACCTTCGCTCTTCAAACGCTCGCCCACTTCGCCGGTGACCGCCTGGAGACGCAGGTACTGGCCGGTTTCGTCAGCCAGGAGAATGGTGACGTGGTCGAAGCCAGACTGGTCGCGGATCAGGTAGACCGTGTCGCGCAGCAATTGCTCCAGGTCGAGCGAGGCGCTGGCAGACTGGCCGACGGCGACCACCAGCTCCAGGTGTTCTGCCTGGCGGCGGAAGCCTTCGGCCGTTATTTCCAGTTCGGCCGCCAGGGCTTTTGAGCGAGCCAGGGCGCGCTGCAAGCTGTAGGTAAAGAACCAGACAGCGATGGCCACGCTGAGGGAGGTCAGCACAAAGCTGCGTAAGCTGAACTCCGGGGATGGTGTGTCCCACAGGGTGTAAGCCGTGACGGCGGCAAAGGCAGCCAGGAGGTAGATGGCGCTGGCGCGGACGGAATCCAACGCGGCCGCCACCAGGACAGAAATGAGCAGGAGGTAAGGAAAAACTCTGTCGGCATTGGTGAGCGATAACAGGCTCACGAAGGTAACGTCCAGGGCAACGAGAAGACAATGCCCGGCTATGAGGAGCCGCCCCTGCCGCAAGAACCACCAGGAGAGGACGCTGGCGAGGAGGAAAAATAGACCCTGGGCCAGGAGAATAAGGGTCTCTGTGACAGGGCGATTCTCCTCTATCGCAGTGATCACACCGGAGATCGTCTCGAACACGGCAATGAGGAGCAGGCTAATAATGAGCGCCTGTAGCACCCGGCCGCGCAGGCGTACCTCGGGATCGTCAGCGTTGATCTGTAAAAGCCGGGTTTCTAAAAGTCGGGAAAAAAGAGCGCGTAGCGCAGCCATTTCTACGTGCTGCCCCCCAGGTCCCAAACTGATTCACCTTGCAAAATCTGACGAATCTGTTCCGGGAATTTATCCGCATCCAGCGGCTTGGACAGGAAGCCATCAAAACCTGCTTCACGAGCCTTTTGCATTTCCACGGAACTGGCCTGGGCGGTGACGACGACGACGAGGGTGTCCCTGAGGCGCGGGTTGCTGCGAATTTGAGCCAGCGCCTCGTAGCCATCTTCGTGGGGCAGCCGCAGGTCCATTAAGACCAGGTCTACCTTGGGCATCGTGTTGGCAAAATCCACGACGCCCCAGCCGGTTGTTTTCCACTCGCAGCGCTGGACACCCATGTAGGCCAGCAGGCGGGCGATGAGAACAAAATTAGGCACGTTGTCTTCGACGACCAAAACGTGCGCTTCTTCAGGGTTAATCGGTTTTCTGACGGGGTTTGTTGCTTCCATCCGTACTCTCGCCGCTATTTCGCGCTTACCTGGCTTTTTTCTGCGGCCGGTTGGATAAGAAAGCCCGTATCTGGTCACCCAGGCGGTCTACGTTGATGGGCTTCTGAATATAACCATCACAACCCGCGGCAATCGTTTTTTCCCGGTCACCTTTCATGACGTTAGCGGTAAGGGCGATAATTGGCACATTGACCAGTTCTTGACGCTGTTTTAAGCGTGCGGTCATGGTGTAACCATCAATCTTGGGCAGGTTGATATCCATGAGAATGAGGTCAGGGATGTGGTTTTCAACGAATTCCAGCCCGGATGGGCCGTCTGGCACGGTCTCCACGTTGAATCCCTCGGCTCTCAGAACGCGGTAGACCAACAGCCGATTATCGGGATTGTCTTCAACATATAGAATCAGTGGGGCGTCGCTCATAGTGGACGTATTCCTGGCACACTCCTTCTCTAGGAAACTAACCCCTGCATAATTAAAGCTTTTCCTATATCATAGGATACACCTTTATAAACAGGATGCAAGCGGTGGACGTGAAACCTGAGCAAAAAAGAATACTCGTCGTAGACGACGAAAAAACGGCCGCTTTTTTCCTTAGCGAAAGCCTCCAGTTGGCCAACCCGGCCTGGGACGTGATTACCGCTTCGAGCATTCGCGAGGCCCTGGCCACGCTGGTACGCCATCGAGTGGACCTGGTCATTACCGATTTGCGTATGCCCATGATTGACGGCGTGGACCTTCTGAGCCACGTCCGGGAAAACTGGCCGGAAACCAGGCTGTTTTTGGTCACCGCTTACGGCTCGGCCGACATTAAGGAAGAAGCACGTAAGCTGCGGGTAGCCGCCTACATGGTCAAGCCGGTTGACATCCACATTTTCGTCCAAAAGGTTTCCGAAATCCTTTCCGCCGATAATTAGCCGACCCAAACGCGGCCGCTCCGGCCGGGGACGGTGATTGTCTCGCCCGGGCGCAGCCGTTTATTTTCCCCAATCAACATTTCGTGCAAACCGGCCACCGATTCGGCCGGCCGGTGTAAAGCGACCGTCCGCTCGCTGCTGGCGGCGTTGAGGGCCACGATGGCGTGCTGGCTGGCATATTCTCGTTCGTACACGACCAGGCCCTCGGCAGCGTGGAGGACGTGGAAAGCGCCGCGCCGCAAGGCCGGCGTCTGGTGGCGGAGGGCCACGAATTGGCGCACTGACTCTAGCAAACCGGCGTTCCAGCCGGCCTCGTCCTGCCAGGGAAAGGCCCGCCGGTTTTCCGGGTCGCGGCGGCCGCCCAGTCCAATCTCATCCCCGTAATAGATGTTGGGCGCCCCGGCAATGGTCATCTGGCACAAGAACATCAACTGCACGGCGCTGGCGTCGTTGCGGGCCACGGTCATGAGGCGTGGGGTGTCGTGGCTGCCGAGCATGTTTAGCTGCGCCTGGACGATGTCCGGGTGGTAAAGGTGGTTGTGGAGCCGGTCCAACTCGGCGGCAAATTGTTCGGCGCTGAGGGGCGGAATGTGGCGGTAACCGGTATGGACCATGTCGCTCTGGTCGGCTTTTTCGCCGCAGAAAAAGCCGATAGCCGCCCGGGTGAAGAGATAATTCATTTGCCCGTCAAACTGGTCCCCTTGCAGCCAGCGCTGGGCTTCGTCCCACAACTCGCCGACAATGTACGCTTCCGGGTTAACCGCCCGGCAACGGCGGCGAAATTCTCGCCAGAATTCGTCGTCGTCAATTTCGCCGGGCACGTCCAGCCGCCAGCCGTCTATGCCCCGCTTCAGCCAGCAGGTCGCCACATCCCACAGAAACTCGCGCACGGCCGGGTGGTTGGTGTTGAACTTGGGCAAAGCGTGCAGGTTCCACCAGGCATCGTAATTGGGCGGCTCATGCTCGTTAAAAGCGTTGATTGGCCAACCGTGAACGCTAAACCAGCCGGTGTAAGGTGACTGCGGCCCGTTTTCCATGAGGTGGTTAAATTGGAAGAAGCCCCGGCTGGCATGGTTAAAGACGCCGTCCAGGATGACCCGGATGCTGCGTTGGTGGGCGGCCCGGAGAAAATGATCGAAATCCTCATTGTTACCCAGAATCGGGTCAATGCGGTAATAGTCGTAAGTGTGGTAACGGTGGTTAGCGGCCGAAGCAAAGACCGGGGTCAGGTACAGAGCGTTGACACCCAGGTCAACCAGGTAATCCAGCTTTTCGACGATGCCCGGCAGGTCGCCCCCCTGGTAGCCGTGAAAGGTGGGCGGCGCGCCCCAGGGTTGCAGGTTGTCCGGCTGGGGCACCCGGCCGCTGCGGGCAAAGCGGTCCGGAAATATCTGGTAAAAGACGGCATCCCGCACCCAGTCAGGTGTATCTACGTGATCCATGACACGAATTCCTCTTCCGCGATGGTTGCCGCCATTATAGCCTATGTCGGGGGCAGGGCGACAATGGCCTAAAGTTACTAGTTGACGGTATACTTCTAGGCATGCACCCTAACCAGGCCACGGCCGTGGCGACGGGGGATATAGCGCCTGACTTTTCTCTGACTAATACCGATGGAGAACTGTATTCGCTCCCGGCCGGCCTGGCCCGGGGACCGCTGGTCCTGGTCTTTTACCGGGGGGACTGGTGACCGTGGTGCCAGCGCCAGTTGGTCCAACTGGCCCAGGTGTATGGCGAGATCCGGGCGGCCGGAGCGGAGTTGTGGGCCATCTCGCCGCAAGGGATGGAGCAAAACCAGGCCCTCCGGGAGCGGCACAGTTTGCCATTTCCTATTTTGGCCGACGCCGACCAGGTCGTTATTCGCACCTGGGGCATTTATAACCGCCTGGACCCCAAGCAACGCTCCATTCCCTACCCGGCGACCTATATTATTGACCAATCGGGGCGGGTGCGGTGGTCCCGGCTGGGATTGGAGACGCGGGACCGGCCGACGGCCGGCGAGGTAGTCGCGGCCGTGCGCGGCGCAGACTAACAGTCTGCGTTACGGCGCGGAGTAGTGGTGGCACGGTCAGAGACCGGACACAGCTATTATAGGAGCTGCGTTTGCCTGAGAAGACGATAGCCATCAAGCTGCTAGAGGGAAAAAAGATCCTCCACCAGGTCTACGAATATCCGGCCGGCGAGCGGGACGCCGAGCGCGTGGCGGCCGAAATGGCGGTTCCGGCCGGGCAGGTGTTCAAGACGCTGGTCGTGTTGCGGCCGGCCGGCAAGCCGATGTTGGTCATGGTTCCGGCCGACCGCCAGTTAGACCTGAAGAAGCTGGCCCAGGCCGTCGGCGAAAAGAAAGTCAAAATGGCGACACATAAAGAGGCTGAGGCGCTGACCGGCCTGCAAGTGGGGGGAATTTCAGCCCTGGCCCTGCTGAACCGGGGCTTTGCCGTTTACCTGGACCGGTCGGCCCAGGCTTTCCCGGAGATTTACGTGAGCGCCGGCCGGCGCGGCCTGGATATCCGGCTGGCCGTGGCCGACCTGATTCGCCTCACCGGCGCTCGCGTGGTGGATGTGAGCTGAGGGGAGATTGGAGATTAGAGATTGGAGATTGGAGATTGTTAATCTCCAATCTCCAATCTCTGATTATTAACTGTGATTACCCCAGACCAACTTCTGGATAGTATGGACTACGTCGGGGAAATCAAAGGGTTTGGGTAAAAAGACGGCCTGGATTTCGGCCAGCTTATCCCTGGAAGGTGGGGGCCAGGCGCTGACGAGCACAAAGGGGCGCTTTTCTCCTCTGGCCCGGAGTTGGGTGGCCAGGTCAACGCCCGTCATTTTCGGCAGCCGAATGTCGAACATTAAAATTTGCGCGTCGCCGAATTCGGCGTCCCCGGTGTGAGCCAGTAAATCCTCCGCGCTCATAAAGATGGGATTGACTTGAATGCCAAACAGGCCAAGGCCGCTGGAAAGCAGCTTGGCAATGCTGGGTTCGTCCTCTACGTAAACAACCTTGATTTCTTCGCTCATCTACAAAAAGACCTTTTGCCTCGTTTCAAATCCGTCATTAAGACCACGTGGTCTTAATGACGGATGATACCGCCCCTCTTAATTCTTGGCAATGGCCGGAAAGTACACCTGATAAGGGACCAGGTAGAAGGCGCCATCGCGCACCAGCGCCTCGGTGACGCCGTCTTCAATAACGGCCGTGGCCGGCATCCAGGTCGGGAACGAAGGCAACCCGGCCGTCATGACCACGCTGACTGTGACCACTTCCCCGGGTAGAATGCCGCCGCTCCAGGCCAGCCGCCGGCCGGTAATCGTTGCCTGGCCGCTGCTGACGGAGAGCGTGTCGGTGAGCAGGCCAAGGTCGTCCGGCAGGCGCACCGTGGCGCTGATCAGGCCATTGGCCCCCGGAGCGAAGCCGCTGTTGATCAGGGTTAAGGTATAAGTCAGGGGCTGGTAATTCTGACCGGAGGTGACCTGGAGGGTGGATTGGCTCAGGTCAGGCGCTCCCGGCCATACGGTCGCTATCCGCTCAAAGCGCAAATCGTGGCGCTCGTAATAGATCGTCACCGGGTTATCCAGGCGCGTCCCGGCCGGCAAGCCATCGGCCGGCGCGGCCTGGTAACTGATGACGTGGCTGGCCCCGCTGGCCAGCTCGCCTGTCCAGGTGAGTTGGCGGGTGGCCGGATCGTAGCTGGCCCCGCCGCTAATAGTGGCCAGATCCAGGGCCAGGCTGACCGGTAAGGTGTTGGTGATCGCGACCTGGTTGGCATAACCGGCGTCTATATTACGCAGCGTCAGCGTGTAGGTACGGATAGCCCCTGGCCCGGTGAGTGGGCCGGTGCGTTGGTCAACAGCAAAGGTAGAGTCGCCCAGGTCGCTCAGCCAGCCGACCAGGCGGTTCATAGCCGTGGCGTGGCTGCCGGCCGGCAGTTTCTCAAAGGGGACGGCCCAGAAGATCGTCCGCCAGTCGGGACCGGCCGTGGCCAGCCCGGCGGCCATACCCTCGTTGTGCCACAGGGAGACCTGGACACCTGGTTGGGGCACCAGGCCGTCGCTAAAGTTTTGGTACGGGTCGTACTCCAGCGGCAATGGGCCGGCCAGGTTGCCCATCAGCGCCATATTGTCGCCGCCGAAAACCCGGGTGGGCGTCACCGATTCGCGGTAATCGAGTACACCCAGGTAATCGCGGGTCAGCGGGTCGTCGGGGTGATAGTACATATAATCCTGGCTGGTGAGGAACAACCGGCCGCCCTCGGACAGGTAAGCGTACAGGGCCTCGCTTTGTTCCTGGTTGATAGGGGCGTACCAGTCGTAGCCGGTGTACCAGACGACGATGTCGTACCCGTTCAGTAATTCTACCGAGGGGCTGCCGTTGACGTTCTCTGTTGGCCCGATTTCCCAGTAGTCGTACTGGAAGCCGGCGTTTTCCAGGGCGGCCCGGAAAACCGTTGCCTGGCTATACCAGCGGTAATCGTCCACCAGCAGAATGTAGTCAGGGGTCTTCAGGTGAACGGGTAACTGGCGAGAGTAGGCCGGAAAGTTGCCGGAAACGGCGCTAATGTTAAAAGATTCGTGGACGCCGTGGTCCAACCCCTCGGGAACGGTGACAGAGAGGATAGTCCGGCCGCCCTGGCAAGGGCCAAGGGTTAGCGTGGTGGTCATCAGCGAACTCGGCCAGAGGGGGTCATCCAGGCTGAGCTGGAAGGTGTCGGTCAGCGTTTCGCTGCGGTTGAAAACGGTCAGGGTAAAGGTGAGCTGGCTGCCAGGCGAGCCCAGGCTATCTATCTCGTCCGGCAAAAAGTCCAGGCCGTATTCGGGTTCCGGCAGGGCAAAATAATCGTACGTTCGCTGGACTATGTCGGCGCGGTTGGCTGCGCCGCTGACTCCTTCCAGGCCAAAGCCCAGGTAGACTACGTGGAACGGTGCGCAGGCGTTGGCCTGCAAGCCGGCCGGCGCGCCATCGACGTAGCGAAAGATGACCTCAGTTAGAGAGCCGTCCCTGGGGGCGGCCTCATCGGTAATATCCTGATTGGCGGCGCTGTCTGGCCCGTTGAGCGTGAACGCCAGCCCGTCGAACAACGTGCCGCCTGCGCCGGTCAGGACAAACGGCTCCTGGGCCTTGCCTTCATACTGGCCTTTGAGCTGGCCATAGAACCAATATTGGGGATTGAACAAGATGCTGTCCATCAGGGCGACGTTTTGCCCGCTGACAAAGAGGTTGCCGCCCAGGCCCAGGTAATCGGAAATCACCTGGCCCGCGCCAATAACCGAACCGGGCGAATCCAGGGGCGCCGACCAGATGACGACCTCATAATCGGTTAACAAATCAAGCGGCGGTGCGTCGCTGTAGGGGTCACGCACCGTCCACAGGTCGTAGGCGTAGTCGTTGTCCTCCAGGGCGGCCTGGTAATAGGCCGCCTGGGACCAGTAGTACCACTGGCCGCTGTCTATCAGCAGCGTGGTTGGAGCCGGGATGAGCACAAAATTTTGATTGGTGGTATTCCCGGCCGTCACGGTGACCGTGGCATAGCCCAGGCGATGGCCCAGAGCGACGGCCGTCAGGTCGTATTGTCCGGGCGGCAGGCTGAGGCTGTACCAGCCGTTTGGCCCGCTGGGCATGACCACCGGCGTGCCGGCGACGCGAATCGTTCCCTGGACGGGCTGCATCGTTCCGGCCTCTTTCAACTGGCCGCTGACTGTTCCCCTGGGAAGAGAGGTTAACTGGATATTGTGGGTCGTGGTTTGCCCGTTGACAATCACCAGCCAGCCGGCGCTGTAAGGGACAAAGCCAAAGGGCGCCACCGAAATCATGTACTGGCCCGGGCGCAGCGGGGCCTGGTAGCGGCCGTCGTTGCCGGTCTGGTAGACGAGGGGGACGCCGGCCTCGGTGGTAACGGTGACGGTGACGCCTGCCATTGGCAGGGCGTTGTGGTCGCGGACCAGGCCTTCTAACGTTCCGGCCGGCACCTGCCCGGCCAGAGCGGCGTAAACGTCTAGCCGGCCCCAGCCGCTCTGGTCGTTGGGGTGGGTGGCGGTGATGGGCACGGCCGTATTGGTAATGATGGCGGTGATAGCCGCCTCGGTCAGGTTGGGGTTGGTCGAGAGCAGCAGGGCGTAAGCCCCACTGACGTGCGGCGCAGCCATCGAAGTGCCGCTGGCTTCGCCATACTCGTCGCCCGGTATCGAAGAAAGAATGGCCGTGCCTGGCGCCACCAACGTGGGTTTGGTTTCCTCAGTCAGGTTGGATGGTCCGCGCGACGAGAACCAGGCCAGGGCCTCAATGTCGTCGCTGGCGCCGACGGCGACCACGTTGGGATAATTGGCCGGGGCGCTCAGGCTGCCTTCAAACGGGCCGTCGTTGCCGGCCGAGAAGATGGGGATAATGCCGGCCGCTTTTAGCGCGGCCACGTCAGGAATGAAATCGAGAAAGTTCGGGGGGCCGCCCCAGGAGTTGTTGACAATATCGGGGGCCAGGGCCGGATTGCCGGCCGGAGCCAGCAGCCACTGGAAGGCCTGGTGAAAACCGCCGACCGTGCCGAAGCCGTTGGCGTCCAGGGCCCGCACGGCAATCCACTTGGCGCCAGGGGCCACGCCAATGCCGTTCCGGCCGGCGGCCGTGCCGGCCACGTGCGTCCCGTGCCAGAGGGGGTCTATAGGGATAGGCGAAGGAGGGGTGGTGACGTCGTACCAGTTGCCGATGTGGTTGACGTTAATGCCCTGCTTGCCCCGGTAATTGTCCTTCAAGTCCGGGTGGCTCCATTCGACGCCGCTGTCCAGAATGGCGATGGTGACGCCGCTGCCGGTGACGCCCAGCCCATTCCAGGCCTGGCCGGCCTGGACGCGCTCCAGGCCCCAGACCAGGCCGCCGGGAGGTGGGCGCAGCACTCTTTCCTCTGGATCAACGAACTGGCGCTCGGCGTCCAGCGTCAGGCGGCTGACGTCGTCGCGGGCGGCAATGGCTGCCACGGCCGTGGCCTGGCCGGTAACGAGCACGCCGTTGATGATCCACAAAGGGGTATACGACTGTACCTGGCCGGCGGCCTGAAGGCTGTCTAACTGGCGGAGGAGGCTGGCCTGGCCGTCGGTAGCTGTTTGTTGCAGCCGTTCGACGATGGCGGCCCGCCGCTCCAGCTTGCCGGCCGGCAGGGAGGCCAGGCTCAAGTCGGCCGCCTGGGGCAGATGCACGATAAAGTGAAGCAGCTCGCCAGGAGTGGTTTCGGCCATTTTGTCCTGGAGGGCCGGGTCAATTTTCCCGGCCGGATCGTCGCCGGTGGGCTGCTGTGCCGGGTAGGCCAGCGCCGGCCAAGCCAGAACGGCCGCCACCAACAGCCCGGCTACCAGGCAGCTCATAGCCGGCAGCCACAGCCGGCTACGCCTCCGCTGCCATGCTTTCCACACTACTGAGCCAACTGTCCCGTTACCCATACATGTTCCTCCCGGTGGACGGTAATACCCCGGCGCTGCAATTCGCCCAGGAAAACCCCAGGCGGCACGTCGAAGAGGGGCGATAGTAGCCCGCGTTTAGGAATGTCGCCGCGCAAAATCATCTGCGCGCCAATGCTGGCCGTGTAGCCGACGGTCCGCTGCATAGCCAGCAGGCCGGTAGCCAGGTCGCGCCTGTCTAAGACCTGGTAGACCACGCGCCGGGGCCGGCCGTCTTTGCGGCCGCGCACCTCAACGCGCACCAGGGCAATATCTCGTTCGTGGGGTTGGTAGTGGAGTTGGGGTTCCAATAGATCGTGGAGAAAGCGGCGGGGCGAAATAGTTGTCCCTTGTGTGGCCAGGGGTGTTTCGGCCAGGAAGCCCAGGGCGGCCAACTTGTGCCAGAAGGCGCTATGGCCTGGCCAGCGTAGGGTGTAGCGGCCGGCCTGGCGCACACCAGGCAGCCCCAACTGTTCCACGTACCTGACGGCGTCGCCGTTGGGAAAGGCTTCCAAGGAGCCCAGCCCTTCAATCATAACCGTGTGGAGGGTGGTAAAGACCTGGGGTGGCTGCAACTCAACCACCCGGCCGTCTTGCAGCAGGCGAGCCGGCCGGGCGTAGCTACGTACGACACCGTCAAACGTCCAGGAGATTTTGTAACGGAGGGGGTTGTCGTCAGCGCCAGGTTCAGGAATACCGGCGCCATAACTGTAAAACTCTTCGACCTCGTCCAATTCGCTGATAGCCTGGGCTGCCAGGACCAGGTCTAGACCCGGGTCCAGGCCAAATTCGGGCAGGATGGCCAGGCCACGGGCCGCCGCCGCCTGGTCCAGGCTCCGGTATTCCGGCAGGGTATAGCTGGCGTCCACCCAGTGCAGGCCGTTTTCCACGGCCAGGGGAGCCAGCGTTGCGCCAAAGGTGGAAGGCAAAAGCATGACCACTGCCTGGAGACCGGCCATCAACCCGGCGACCTGTCTCAAGTCGCGGGCATCTACCTGGCTAGGGGTTACCTTCCCACCCGGCAGTGTGGCCAGGAAGGCTTCCAGGGCGGCAATGTTGGCATCGGCGGCAATAACTTGAGAAACGGCCGGACTGCGAGCCAGGTCGTGGAGGGCAGCTTTGCCTTGCAGACCAGTACCAAGCACCAAGATCTTCATTTTTTTGTAAGGACTGCAGTTTAGAGTTACGGTTAGGGTTGGAGTTAGCCTATGATCAGGATTCTAACTCTCGTTGAGGACTCTAAACGCAAGGTTGGACGAGAACGAGATTTATTATAACAGTGAAAATTAGCAACGGTATGGTATAATATTGCCATTGCCAGAAAATGAGCCAGCGCGTTATTTTCTCGTTCTATACTTCTGAAGTAGCGCTATTCCTGACCGGCAACAGCGGTTGACGGATCAGGAGGGTATCATGTCATCACAGAGATGGTATAATAGAGCCGTGCGACCTCTTCTAATGGGTCTGGCCTTTTTCCTGCCAGCCCTGGCGCTCCTCTTTTTCCGCCTCCGGCCGGAGGAGGACCCCACGCTGGCTGCCCCTCTCTTCCACTTTTACGTCGTTACTTTTGCAACTTTTGCCGCGGCGGTAACCTCCTTGCTTTTGAGCGCAGTCCTGCAAGTGGTGGCCCGGCCGCGCCACGTCCTGGCCTCGGCCGCTTTCGTCCTGATAGGGGTTATCTTTTTTACCCACGGCCTGCCCACGCGAGGGGCGCTGCACGCCGGCTCGCACCCGGCCGTGCAGTGGTCGGCCTGGTTGACGTTCTTTGTCGGCGGCCTGACCTTTACCCTGGCCAGCTTTGATGGTCCGGCCGGGTCACCTGGCTGGCTGCGGCCGCGACGCGTGATTGGGGTGCTGGGTGGCGGCGCCGCTATCTACCTAGCCATCGCCACGTTCGCTCCCCAATGGCTGATCCAGGTCAACGAGGCGGCCACACCCTGGCATCGCGTTGTCGTCTTTTGGGTGACGTTGGTGTTGTGGCTGCTGGCGGCCGTGCGGTTGGGCCTGACCTGGCGGGCAACCGGCAACCGGGTGGATGGCGCCCTGACTTTTGTGGCTTTCTGGCTGGCCCAGGCCAGCGTTAGCCTGCACCAGTTTCCACTGTGGAACCTGAGCTGGTGGCTGTACCACTTTGTCCTTCTGATGTCCTTCCTGGTGACAGTGGGCATCCTGGTGGCCGAATACGAGCAGGCCCGCCGCTTTCGTCTCTTGCGTTACTTCCTGGGCGTCTCCCTCATTTTTACGGCCTTGTTAGCCCTCCTGGCCTCTTACCTCTTTGCCCAATATACCGCGCGCTTTCTGGCGGCCGAAATTGAGACCCAAACAGCCGTCCAGGTGGAAACGGTGACCGGTAACATTGCCAGCATGCTCCCGGCCGGTATCAGCCCGGAAGAAGCCCGGGCCACCTACACCGCCCAGTTGGTCATATTGCCCCTGGGCGTGGTAACCGTCTACGATCCGGCCGGGGCAGTTGTTTACCCGGCCGCCCCGGAAGAAATCCAGGTCGTCAACCCGGCCCTCCAGGACTCTTTTCAGGCTGCCCTGGCCGGGGAGATGGTGGTGGAGCTGTACGAGCCTGATAATCCGCCACCCGGTTACAATGAAGAGGCCAACGGGTACGTGAGCCTGGTCATGGCCCCGCTGCGGGCGCCCGGCAGCGACCAGCCGGTGGGGGTGCTGGCCGTGGCCCAGGATGCGCCCCAGTTGCAGGCCGCCATTTTGAACGCTCGCCGGGCCGGGTTGCTCATCGCTGCTCTCACGATGGGGCTGTTGTTTGCCGTTCTGCTACTCATTGTCCGCCGGGCAGACCGGATTATTTCCACCCGGGCGGCCGAGCTGGCCCAGGCCAACGCCAGCCTGCAGCAGTCGGAGCAGATTCGCGAAGACCTGACCAGTATGATTGTCCACGACTTGCGCAACCCGCTCACGGCGATTATTACCGGCCTGGATTTGCTGAACCGGGCCGATGCCTTGGCCGACCCGGTGACGCGCCAACGGCTGGTGGACAATGCCCGTACGGCCGGCAGCCGGATGGAGAGCCTGATTGACGACCTCCTGGCCGTCAACCGGCTGGAGTCCGGGGAGCTAGAGCTGGACTACCAGACGGTGCTAGTGCCTGATTTGCTCCGGGAACGGCTCACCGGCTTTGAATTGCAGGCGACCACCCAGGAGAAGCGCATCTCGGTGGACTGCTTGCCTGACCTGTCGGCTAACCTGGATCCGGCCCTCATCGGCCGGGTGGTGGATAACCTGGTCAACAACGCCTTGAAGTATACCTGGGCCGGCGGCCAGATATGTATTTCTGCCCAGGCAGCCGATGGCCAGGTCTATTTCAGCGTCCGCGATGATGGTGAGGGAGTCCCGGACGAATACAAGGAGTATATCTTTGACAAGTTTGCCCAGGTACCCCAGAACGACGAGCACTCTATTCGCAAAGGAACCGGGCTGGGGCTGGCCTTTTGCCGGCTGGTCGTCGAGGCCCACGGCGGCCGGATCTGGGTGGAGGACGCCAACGGCGGGGGCAGCGATTTCAAATTTCACCTACCAAAGGATAAACGTAAGAATTGAGACCCAGAGCATTACCCTGGTTCGTGACGCTGGTCTTCCTAACCAGCGTGATTGCCGCTTGCCGCTCCCTGGGCGGCCATGCGGCCGGCGTGGCTACCTTACCGCCCTGTTCAGCAGCGGCGACGATTACCCGGCTGCAAACGCCGGCCCCGACCACACCTTCCCCACCTACTGCGACCCCGGCCGGTGTCCAGCCGCCCACGCCAACCCCCGGCCCGGCGCCGCAGGAGGACCGGGTCGGCTTTCCGGAGGGT
>JAKEFB010000309.1 GCA_022616275.1 Chloroflexota bacterium | reverse complement strand
TATGCTGCGTCTAATGTACATGTTTCTCTATGCTGATTTGAAATTACCCGGGGCTATCAGCAATTTTGAGAAAATTATTAAGCAAGTAATCAAACATGCATATTACCGCGAGATACTTGCAGCAAAATTAAGCGTATATTACAGTTCAAAACATTATATGAAGAGTGAGCGACTAAAAATAGAAAATATTCTTGCTGATATAGCTTTAATAGGCCAGGATACCCCTCGCTCTATTAGTAAAACTCAGATAATCAACGAACTCCGAAAGAATGCAGGTGATGTTCTGTTTCAGTTGGCATCTCGTTAAATTAATCCAGCAAGCCCTAAGGACTCGCCCAAAACAAATTTAACTCCCGAATGCGTTGAACCTTCAGGAGGTACATCCGAAAGCGAAAAGTAATTCTGGATAACTCCCTAAAAGGCGGTCCGTAGTAACGACCTTATAAAGTTAAAATTTAGTTCGGCAATAGCTGTGGCGGGTCCCTGACTGCGCCACATAGGGTACGTTCAGAGATCAGTCGGAGCACAATACTTTTTAATCTTCAGTTGTCGTTTGAAGAAACGAAAACCTTATCCGCTGGTATTGGCAATTATTGTGGCTGTCCAAACTCAGATTGCTGACTTAAAAGCGAAAGTGCGGGGTGGCCTCTTGCCGGCCATGGCCACCCCGCTTCACTCAGACGGCCGGCGCGTCAACCACGCTGCCTTGCGGCCGTTGGTCGAGTTCCTGATCGAGGCCGGCGTTAGCGGCCTGTTCGTTGGGGGGACGACCGGCGAAGGCATTCTGCTGGAAATGGCCGAACGCCAGGCGCTGCACGAGGCGGTGACCGCCATCGTCGCCGGCCGGGCGCCGGTCCTGCTGCACGTGGGGGCCAACACCACGGCCGGCAGCCTCGTCTTGGCCGAGCACGCCCGCTCGCTTGGCGCCGATGCCGTCGTGACCATCACCCCCCACTTCTACCCTATTCACGACGACTCCCTCCTGGCCTATTACCAGGCCATCGCCGGCGCCGCGCCGGACACCCCACTGATGGCCTACGACATCCCCCAGATGGCCGTCAACGGCATTGGCCCGGCCCTGCTGCGCCGGCTGGCCGAGGAAATCCCGTCCTTTGCCGGGCTGAAAAGCAGCCGGCCGGACGCCCAGGTGGTCCGCCTGTTGATTGACGCCGCCCCACCACACCTCATCGTCCTGGCCGGCAACGAGGCCATTGCCCTGGGCCTGCTGGCGCTGGGGGCCGACGGGTTGATCAGCGGCCTAGCTACCGCCGTGCCGGAGCCATTTGTCGCCCTCGCCCGCGCCGTCACCACCGGCAATCTAGCCGAGGCTCGCTGTTACCAGCGCCAGGTCAACCAGATTCTGGAGCTGCTGCCGGTGGGCGCCCGCATTGGGGCGATTAAGGCGATTTTGACGGCGCGGGGCATAGACGCCGGCCCGGCCGTGCCCCCCCGCCCTATGCCGGCCGCCAACTGGGACGCCTGGCCACGCATCCAGGAGATACTTGACAGCAGCCCAACTGACCGGTAGCATCGGGGTTTCAGGACCACGATGCGACTCTTACTGTTTGACATTGACGGCACGCTGATCCGCAGCGTCGGCGTGGGCAAAGCGGCCATGGTCTACGCCATGGAGCAGGTCTTTGGTACGGCCGGCCCGGTGGACAGCTACGACATGGCCGGCAAGACCGACCCGCTGATTATCACCGACCTGATGACGGCCGCCGGCCTGGCCCTGGCCGACATCGAGACCGGCCTGCCGGCCGTCTACGAGCTGATGGCCGAAAAGGGCCGGGTGTTGTTCACCTCGGACGGCATTGCCCCTTGCACCGGCGTGCCGGAGCTGCTGGCGGCGCTGGCCGGCCACGAAGATGTGTTGTTGGGCCTGCTGACCGGCAACATTAACACCACCGCTCCCCTGAAGCTGGCCGCGGCCGGCATTGACCCGACCCTCTTTCGCATCGGCGCTTATGGCTCGGACGCCGGGGACCGCAACTTGCTGCCGGCCCTGGCCCTGGAGCGCGCCTGCCAGTTGACCGGCCACTCTTTTAATGGGCAAAATACCGTCGTCATCGGCGATACTCCGGCCGACATTGCCTGCGCCCGCGCCAGCGGGGCAACGGCCGTGGCCGTGGCTACCGGCCGGTATTCAGCGGGTACGCTGGCCGACTACCAGCCCGATTACCTGCTGGAAAACCTGGCCGATACCCTGGCTGTGCTGGACATTTTGCTGGGCAGGGCAGAGGCATGAGCAAACGGAAGCAGGTGGACACCCTCACGCTGCGGACCGACCGGCCAACGGAACTGACCTTTGCCGAACTCTATACCTGGGTCATCTGGCAATTTCCGCGCAAGAAGGCTGGAGGGTTATGCGGCGCGGTCCGGCCGCCCCTCGCCGGCCACGGCTGGTTCCCGGCCCTCGTCAAGTCCAAAGAAAAACGTGTCCTGGTCCACGGCCACCTGCCCGAAGCCTTCCTCACACCCCAGGCCGCGGCCGAGTGGCTGGCGGCCGCGGCTCTAGACAAGGTAATTGAGTAATTGAGTCATTGGGTAATTGCCAGCAATTACCCAATGACCCAATTACCTCCTATATCACCGTCCCGTCCAACACTGTCGCCCCCTTAGGAATGATGACGATGCCATCGCGGACGACCCAGTTGTCGGTCTCCATGTCTGGCTGGCCGTCCTTGGGATTGATGACCACGTTGCGGCCGATGCGAGCGTTCTTGTCAATAATGGCCCCTCGAATCCTGGCCCCGGCGCCGACGCCGACGTTCGGCCGGCCCAGCCGGGCGTTCTCCGCCACTTCCTGCTCTGTTTCGTAATAATCGGCCCCCATCAAGACCGAGTCCGCTATCTCCACGCCGGAAGCAATGATGCTGCGCAGGCCAACTACCGAGTGGCTGATGCGGGCGTCATAAATGCGGCAGCCGTCCCCCATAAGCACGTCCTGCAACTGGCCGCCATAGACCTCCGACCCCGGCAGGAAGCGCGGGTGGGTGTAGATCGGCCGGTCCGGCGTAAAGAAATCAAACGGCGCGTCGGCCGACGTCATCATTAAATTAACTTCGTAAAAGCGGCGGATGGTCCCAATGTCCTCCCAGAAGTCGTCAAAGATGTAGCCCACCACCCGGTGGCTCTGGATCGCCGCCGGAATGATGTGCTTGCCAAAGTCCACCCCGTCGTTTTGCTCCAGCAATTCGATCATCGCCTCGTAGCGGAAAATGTAAATGCCCATCGAGGCCATGTACGGTTGCTCCGGGTCGTCCCGGCTCACCAGGTCGTCCAGCAAGTCGTCTGTCTTCGGCTTTTCGGCAAAGCGGACAATCAGGTTGTCCGCGCTGAGCTTGAGAATCCCCAAGCTGGGCGCTTCGGCCCGGCTGGACGGCTGGACAGCAATAGTCACGTCGGCTTCGCTGTCCAGGTGAAACTCGGTAAAACGGCGGTAATCCATGCGATAGAGGTGGTCCCCAGCCAGAACCAGGACGTAATCAGTCCCGGCCTCGCGAATTTCAACCATCTGCTTGCGCACCGCGTCGGCCGTGCCCTGGTACCAGTCCACGCTGCGAGGCGTCTGCTCGGCGGCCAGGATTTGTACCCAGCCCTTGGCAAAGACGTCCCGGTTGTAGGTGCTGTAAATGTGGCGGTGGAGCGAGACCGAGTTGAACTGGGTCAGGATGGCTATCTTGTCAATCCCGGCGTGGAAACAATTGCTCACGGGAATATCAATCAGCCGGTATTTGCCGGCCAGCGGCACGGCCGGCTTGGCCCGTTCTTTGGTCAACGGGTACAACCTTGATCCCTGGCCGCCCCCTAAAATCAAGCCTAAGACGTTGGTCATGTCCATGGCGCTACTCCCTTTGGGAGAGTACAAAAGTCTTTGGAGACTTTTGTACTCTGGCTTTGGTGGAACGGAACACCTGTGCTATGATAAGGCCCACTAGGAGACAAAATGAGTCGGATAATTAATATTAATAGCCCTGGTAAAGTCCGCAACCAAAATCAACGGACTATTGCCGAGATTCTACGCCACATTAGCAAAAAATCCACTATGGACCAGGAAGCCAAGGACATGGCTGCGGCCCTGGTCTTCCTGCTGCGCGAAATCTACACCGTGGCCGACCAATCGGCCAAGGCCTGGGAAAAGCGGGGCTACTGGATGAAAGCCGACCGCTTCTTGCGGGAATGGGAGTGGACGGGTGAGATGGCCACTAATTTTGAGGATGTCATCCGCAACGAGGCCTGGGACCTACTGCCTCGCCTGCTGGCCGAGCTGCTGCCCCGTTTTGCCGGGATGCAAATCAAGTCTTTCACCCGCCCGCCGTCTACCTGGCAGGGGGCTTACCAGAAGTTGCTGTCCCAACCGCCCGGTGCGTTACCCTATTGATCGTGGAAGAATAAGTATCTGGTGGGCCGGACGACAGACGACGGACGATGGACGACTACTTAACGGAATAGGCGGGCGTGGTGCATCCCGCACATGTTGTCTCTTTCATCTGGCCGTTGGCCCTGGTAGTCGCAGGCTGTTCGGCCGTTGCCCTCCAAGGGCCAGCCACCCCCACCACTCTCCTCACCCCTATTTCCCTCATCGCCACGCTAACACCCTCGCCATCTTTCACTCCTTCTGCATCTTCTACACCCCTGCGCTCCTACACCCCTACGCCCCCACCTAGCCACACCCCCACACCTCCACACACCTACACCCCTACACCGCCCTTCTGCCTGGAACCCGGCCAGGTGGTCGCCGGCCGTTACCCCAGCCGTATTGCCGGACCGGAGCGCTCTTACCGCGTTTACCTGCCGCCCTGCTACGGCCAGGACGGCCACGCCTACCCGACCCTCTACCTCTTTCACGGCAATATCCACGACGACAGTAAATGGGATGAGTTGGGCCTGGACGAGGCAGCCAACGCCGCCATCCTGGCCGGCGATATTCCTCCCCTGCTCATCGTCATGCCCGATGGCGGGGCCATTGCCAACAACAGTTCCGGCGGCCCCAGCTCCTTTGAAGACGTCGTGCTGACCGATCTCATTCCCTTTATTGAGGCCACCACCTGCGCCTGGCCGGCGGCTGCCGGCCGGGCCATTGGCGGGCTGTCGCGCGGCGGCTACTGGGCGCTAGAGATTGCCTTCCGCAACCCCACTTTCTTTACCAGCGCCGGTGGCCATAGCGCCGCCCTGCTGGACACGGCTGCCGGCCCAGCCATCAACCCCCAGCAGACCGGCCTGACCAACAATCTCGGCCGGCTGCGCATTTACCTGGACATCGGCCGAGACGATTACCTGATTGCCAACGTGGAACGACTACACGAGGAGATGGCTGCCGCCGGCCGGCCACACACCTGGGTGCTCAACGACGGCCGGCACGAAGACGCCTACTGGTCCGCCCACCTCTTTGAATATTTAGCCTGGTATAGTGAGCCCTGGCCCCGCTCCCGGCTGCTCTATCCCCCTTGCGGTTAAAACAAAAAGGCCAGGCTTGAATGACCTGACCTTTGGAACTCGAGTTGGCAGTTGATAGTTGGTGGTTGATAGCAAGCTGGCAGCAACCAACTATCAACTAACAACCGTTAACTATCAACTACTTCCCCCACCTCACCGGCACAGGCACGGGAACCAATTCCGGGCGATAAGCCTTGTTTGGCTGCGTCCCCCGCAACTGTTGCAGCCGCTGGATGGCTTCCCGGAGGCTATCAATTTGCCGCGTCACCAGCACAGGGTTGGCGATGTTGTTTCCGTTGGGGGAGATATAGCCTAAGATAGTTAAGATTTCGTTCATTTCCGGACTCCTGCCAATACTTCTAATTCTGGCTTTGCCTACAAACTATAATACGCAACCAGGCCCGGAAAAGTTGTATCATCCACCGCCGCTACCCTGTTAACTCAGTTACAGCAGGCAGTGTCACGTGTTTCTATGTCAGGTGTCACGTGATTCCGTGTCACGTGTTTCGGTGCCAGGTGTCACGTCATCCGTTTCACCTGACACTTGATAGGACTTTGGCAAGGCCAAAGTCTTGACACTTGACACTTGATACTTGACACCTGACACTTTCCCGTGTGCCGAAAACCAGACGAGAAAAGCCAGTACCCCCACCCCCAGGACGGCCAGGGCCAGCAGTTTGGTCGTGGGGGCGGCCACGAAAGCGACCGCTATCAGTCCAAAAGCGATGGCCACGCCGTAATAGCCGACGACGATCCAACGAGTAGAAAGGCCGCTGTCCTGAAGCCGGAAATGGAGGTGGCCCCGGTCGCCCTGGAGCGGGCTTCGTCCCTGGCGCAGCCGGTCAATCACCCGCCACACCCCGTCCAGGATGGGCAGCGCCAGCACCAACAGGGCGGTGGAGAGCTTGGCCGGCGAGAGGATAGAGAGGGTGGCCAGGTTATAGCCCAGCAAATAGGCCCCGGCCGTGCCCAGGAAAATGCGGGCCGGGGCAAAGTTGTAGGGCAGGAAACCGAGCAGCGCGCCGGCCAGGGCCAGCGGAAAGGCGGCCACGGCCATCTGGTCCAGGCGGTAACTGTGCCAGGCAAACAACAGGGCGGCAATCGTCCCCACCCCGGCCGCCAGCCCGTCTAGCCCGTCTAGCCAGTTCACAGCGTTAATCATGCCCAAGGCCCAGGCCAGGGTGAAGAACAGGGCCAGCGGCGGCACCATCCAGACCAGGTTGTCTTTAAGGGTAAAAAACAGGTCCAGCGGTGGCCTGGTCCACAAAGCGGCGCCGGGGAATGGGTTAGAAAAAACTTCAATAAAGACGAGGTGGGCCATGGCTACGGCCGCCCCGGCAATCTGGATCAGAAATTGGGGCGCGGCCGGCAGGTCTAGCCGGTCGTCCAGCAGCCCGCCCAGGAAAACCACCAGGCTGCCCAGAACCACCCCTTGCAGGCGCAGGGCGTCCTGGCCAGTTGGCGGTAGCAGCCAGTAGGTTAACCCTATCCCGGCCAGGTAAGCGGCAAAGAGCGGCAACCCGCCCAATTTGGGCACAACGCCCTTGTGGCGGCGCCGGCCGCCCGGCTCGGCCACAATTCGCCAGCGAAACGAGAGACGCCGGGCCAGCGGCGTCAATACCAACGAAACGGCCAACGCCGTGAAAAAGACGGCCAGGTAGGGGGTCAACTAACCAGTTCCAAACTGGCGGTCGCCGGCGTCGCCCAGCCCCGGCACAATATAGCCAATGTTGTTCAGATGGGAATCTATCTGGGCCACGTGAATGGGCACGTCCGGGTGAGCCGCTTGCAGCGCCCGGACGCCTTCCGGGGCGGCCAGGATACCGACGAACTTGATCCGCTCGGCCCCCCAGTTCTTCAGAATGCCGACCGTGGCCACGGCCGAGCCACCGGTGGCCAGCATCGGGTCCAGCACCAGGCAGACCTGGACGGTGGGGCTGGTCGGCAGCTTGTTATAATACGAGACCGGCTTCAGCGTTCGCTCGTCCCGGTACAGGCCGATGTGCCAGACCTCAGCCCCGGGCATCATCTCCCAAATCCCTTCGACCATACCTAACCCGGCCCGCAAAATGGGAATCAAGCCGATTTTCTCGGTCAGGTGCGCGCCGGCGGCCGTGCCCATCGGCGTCTCAACCATCATTTCACTCAGACCCAGGTCGGCCGTTGCCTCATAGCAGAGTAAAATGGCCAGCTCCCGCACCAGCTCCCGGAACTTCTTGGGCTCGGTGGCCACGTCACGCAGCAGCGTCAATTTATGTTTGACCAGCGGGTGTTTCGACTCATAAACCATTCCCGTCCTCCTCTCGCGCTACCTCTTACGCTAACCCTTGCTCTAGCGCTTGCTACCATCATTGTACGAAGAATCAGCCGATTGTGCATTGAATCTCACCCTCATTGCTATATTCGCTCACCTGTTCGTCTGGTATAATCTGCGGTATGAGTGACAACCCGGCGCTTGACCGCCACATTTCCGGCCGTTTGAAAAGCGAAGACCGCACCCTGGATGGCCTGCTCCGGCCGCAATACCTGGTCGAGTTTACCGGCCAGGAAAAGCTTAAGGCCAACCTGGCCATCCTTATCGAGGCAGCCAGGGCCCGCGGCGAGTCCCTGGACCACATCCTCTTTCATGGCCCCCCCGGCCTGGGCAAGACAACCCTGGCTTTTTTGATGGCTAACGAAATGAAGGTCAACATTCGCGTCACCGCCGGCCCGGCCATCGAGCGGGCGGGCGACCTGGCAGCCATTCTCACCAACCTGCGGGCCGGCGACATTCTCTTTATTGACGAAGTCCACCGCCTCGGCCGGGCGGTGGAGGAAATTCTTTACCCGGCGATGGAAGATTTCGCCCTGGACATCATCGTCGGCAAGGGACCGGGGGCCAAGAACGTGCGCCTCAAGCTGCCTCGCTTCACCGTCATCGGCGCAACCACCCGGCTGGCGCTGATCACCGCTCCCCTGCGCGCCCGCTTCGGGGCGCTGTACCGCCTGGACTTTTACGAGCTGGAGGCGATCGAGACGATTGTCGGCCGGGGGGCGCGTATCCTGGACGTGCCTATTGAGCCGGAAGGGGCGTCTGAAATTGCTCGCCGCGCCCGGGGCACGCCCCGCGTCGCCCTGCGCCTGCTGCGCCGCGTCCGCGACTACGCCCAGGTGCGGGCCGAAGGGCGTATCACCCGGGAGACGGCCGACGAAGCCCTGCGCCTGATGGAAGTAGACGAACTGGGGCTGGACGACCTGGACCGGCGCGTGCTGCGGGCCGTGGTGGAGAAATTTGGCGGCGGGCCGGTGGGCCTGGAGACGATTGCCGCCTCCATCAGCGAAGAATCGGACACGATCATGGACGTGGTCGAGCCTTACCTGTTGCAACTGGGCTTCCTGGAACGGACCGCCCGCGGCCGGGTGGCCACGCCCCACGCCTACCGCCACCTGGGCCTGGCCACTAAAGCTGAGCAGCCCAACGACTCCCAGCCGCGGCTATTTTAACTATGACTGACTTTGGCAAATTACTGATTATCATTGGCCTGGTGATTGCCTTTGTCGGGGCCCTCATCCTGATCGCCACCCGCTACTTCCCCTGGCTGGGCAACTTGCCCGGTGACATTCGCATCGAGCGGGAGAATTTCAGGTTTTATTTCCCCCTGGCCACCATGCTGCTGATCAGCATCCTGGGCAGCATTCTGCTCAATATTATCATCCGCATCTTCCGGCGCTAACGCTAGGGAAAGAGAATGTTCCCACCGGCGTCCAGCCCACTAATGGATATGACTGCATGACTCCACAGCGCATTGTCCGCGACTACCTGGCTATATCGGGGCTTTATACCCTGGCAGCTTCGCTGATCTGGGGGGTCAATACCCTCTTCTTGCTGGAGGCCGGGCTGGATATCTTTGGCGTATTTGTGGCCAATGCCGCCTTCACCGCTGGAATGGCGATCTTTGAAATCCCGACCGGCGTGGTGGCCGATACTCTCGGCCGGCGCGTCTCCTACCTGCTCAGCCTGGCCGTGCTATTCTTAAGCACGTTAGGCTACCTGGCTGTGGCGGCTGGTGGCGGAGACCTGCTTCTCTTCTGCCTGGTTTCGGTCTTTCTAGGACTTGGCTTCACGTTTTACTCCGGGGCAGTGGAAGCCTGGCTGGTGGACGCTCTCCAGCACACCGGCTATCAGGACAAGCTGGACCCGGTCTTTGCCCGAGCGGCGATCGTCAGCGGAGCAGCCATGCTGATCGGCACCACGGGCGGCGGCTTTCTGGGCAACGTCACCCTCTCTCTGCCTTACCTGGTTCGTTCGGCGCTGCTGGCCTTGCTCTTCATCTATGCTTTCCGGACCATGCATGACATCGGCTACCAGCCTAAGGCCCTGGTAATGCGCGAGATCCCCAACGCCCTGAAGACAGTCGCCCGTGGCGGCTGGCAGCACGGCTGGAAACAGCGACCGGTCCGCCTGCTCATGCTCTTCACGGCCGTGCAGGGGATTTTCTCGGTCTGGGCCTTTTACGCCTGGCAACCCTACATCCTGAACCTGCTCGGCCAGCCGGATGCAGTCTGGGTGGCTGGGGTCATTGCCGCCCTGGTCTCGCTGGCCGTGATCGCCGGCAATACCCTGGCCGATCGCCTGGCGCGCTTCTGTACCCGGCGCACGACGCTCCTGCTGGGCGCGGCCGCCGTCCAAACGGTGGCCCTGGCGGCCGTTGGCCTGAGCAATTCATTTTGGCCTGCGCTGCTCTCCTTTCTGTTGAGTATGGCTGCCTACGGTGTGATCGAGCCGGTGGGTCGGGCGTTCCTGCACCAGTTGATCCCTTCGGCTGAGAGGGCGACGATCATCTCGTTCGGTTCGATGCTGGCCAACGTGGGCAGCATCGCCGGCCAGGTAGGGCTCGGCCGGCTGTCGCAGACAGTCTCGATCGCCAGCGCCTACGTCGCCAGCGGCGTGATCAATGGGGTTGGCCTGCTTTTTCCGGCCCTGCTGCGGCGTTCGGCCCTGCCTGAAGACCTGATCGTCGGAGCGGCCGGGGCGCGAAGCTCGTGCGCTGCCCAGGGTTTGCCGGCCGAATCGGGGATTGATACCGACGTGGTTCCGGCGTAAGATGGCGGGGATTGGGGGACAGGCGGCTGAGCATAGCGCGAAACGGGTCGCCACATTCGTCAGCTAAATGATTCAGAGGGTAATTATCATTGGCGCGGGAATCGGTGGTCTGTGTACGGCCGTTGCCCTACAGCAGGCCGGGATGGAAGTCAGGGTCTATGAGCGCGCTCCGGCGTTCGGCCGGGTGGGCGCCGGGCTGACGCTGTGGAGCAACGCCATCCAGGCCCTCGGCCAACTGGGCCTTGACCAGGCGGTCGTGGCCGCCGGCATCCCCCTCGAACAGGGCACTATCCGCTCGGCCGGCGGCCGCATCCTGGCCCGCACGCCCACCGGCCGGTTGAGCCAGCGCCTGGGCGCGCCAACTATCGGCATCCACCGGGCCGACCTGCACCAGGTCTTGCTCCAGGCCCTGGCGGAGGACGTGGTGACGACCGGTGTGGAGTTCATCCACTTTACCCAGGATAACGACACCGTCACCGCTCATTTTAACGACGGCAGCAGCGCCTGGGGCGACCTGCTCATTGGCGCAGACGGCCTGTACTCGGCCGTTCGCCGGCAGCTTTTCCCTGGCGTCCGGCCCTGCTACGCCGGCTACACCGCCTGGCGAGGGGTGGCTGCCCTGGCCGAGGAGCAATTCCCCGGCGGCCGGGCCTTTGAATCGTGGGGGCGCGGCCGGCGCTTTGGCGGGCTGCGCGTCACCCCAGAGCTGGTCTACTGGTTCGCCACCAAAAATGCGCCCGCCGGCCAGCCCGACCGGCCGGACGGCCGCCAGGCAGAGCTGCTCGACCTCTTCCAGGGCTGGCACGAGCCAATAGAAGCCCTGCTCCGGGCCACGCCGGAAGAAGAAATCCTGCGCAATGACATTGACGACCTAAAGTCGCTGGCGCGCTGGAGCCGCGGTCGGGTGACGCTGCTGGGCGACGCTGCTCACGCCACCACGCCCAATATGGGCCAGGGGGCCTGCCAGGCGATTGAAAGCGCCGTGGTCCTGGCCCGCTGCCTGGCCAACCACGACGACCTGGCCGCCGCCCTGCAAGCCTACGAAGCCCGTCGCCGGCCGCGCACCGCCTTCATTACCCGGCAATCGTGGCGTATCGGCCGGGTGGCCCAATGGGAAAACGGCCTGGCCTGCACCCTACGCAATACGGCCGTCCGGCTCACGCCACCAGCGCTACTGTTGAGACAACTGGAATCAGTCCTCAATTTCGACGTTTAAAGGCGACCCGCTGAAACTCTTAGCGAACGTTTACGTAGTGATCTGTTAAGCACGGCTAAAGCCATTACTACGAACCTTTTGCATATCCGCATGAGCCCGGCTGATACGATCAATGCGCCATCTGCATAAAGTTTTATACGTCCTCATCGGCGACCGCATAACTATCAGGCGAAGTCGTTCAGTTGGCGTCCTCTCGGGGTTTCTGGTATTGTTTCCTCTTATCATCTATGTTGCTTCAACCCAAGACCTTGTCCAAGTATCATCACCCTCGGGCCAGGGGTTTGATTTTCGCGATTGGCCAGGTTTGCTACTCTTTGCCTTTTGTCTATCTCTCATTCCAGTTATTGTCGTTGGACAATCCATTTGCTGGTTGCTCACCCGGCCGATAGCCACCATTTTATGCGATTTATACCATCGCCCTGCCTGCACCACTACCTGGACAATCATTAATGCCCTGGTCTGGACAACCTGTGTCTGGTTGGTATCCCCGTTTCTCAAACATTCAGGTGATGTAGCCAGATGGCTACTCTTGGTAATTACACCAGTCATGGCTCTTTTGGCTGGCATATTGGCAACTAGGCCTGGCGTCCAAAACATGACAGGAGGGCTTGCGCGCCGTAAGGAACTTGCCGGAACCGGTGGGATCATAACAGGAAGTTTACTGGCTATAGTATATACCCTCCTCAAAGCCCTTCTTTCGGCAAATATGGGCGAACCGGTTGACCTCTTCGACATATTAGCCAATTTCAGCCAGCGTGTTGTGTTTTATACCCTTTTCTCCTCACTCCTCTATTCACTACTCATCCTTCCAATCTCGGCCGCGATGGCCAGAGAAGATCTCCAGGGCAACATGTTCCTAGCTGACATCTTGGTCAGCACTATTTTCTGGGCTATGATCGGTATAGCTTTTGGCGCCCGGCCGAGAGCCATGCCCTATTTTGAACGCGTGCTGTCAGTTGTGGTTACGACTCTCTGCGGCGCGGCCGGCGGCTGGGCTATTGGCCAGTTACGGCCTGGCGAACAGAAAAAGCCAGTTGTCGCCACGCCGCTGGAAGCCCGGTGAAGCCCTTCATTTCCCTCCACGGAGCAGATTAACCTGGGCTTCCTGGCGATGACCGCCCTGGACCCCTTGCTCACCCGCCAGCAGGCCCGGCGCGTCGCTCCCATGACCCTGGACATTTACCGGGAAATGGAGGAGGACGCCAACTTCCGCGAGCTGGGCTCGGCCATGGGCTGGGCTTACGCCGAGTTGTGGGGCCAGCCGTTTGACGTTGGCCACTACTACCTGTACGTGCCGCGCAACCGGCCGGAAGGACCCCGGCCCACGATCCTCTTCCTGCACGGCAGCGCCGGCAACTTCAAGAGCTACACCTGGGTCTGGTCTCGCTTTGCCGAGCAGCACGGCGCTGTTATCGTCGCCCCCAGCTTCGGCTTTGGCAACTGGCTGAAGCCCGGCGGGCGAGAGGCTATCTTTCGGGCGCTGGACCACGCCCAGACTGTAGCCCCGATTGACCCCAGGCAGGTGTACCTGGCCGGGCTATCCAACGGCGGGCTGGGCGTCTCCCAAGCGGCGGCGGCCGCGCCGGAACGGTTCACCGGGCTGATTTTCCTCTCGCCGGTTATGGCTACTGACCTGGTCGAAAGTCAGCCGTTTCTGGACGCCTGGCGCGGCCGGCCGGTCCTGGTCATCACCGGCGAGGCCGACGAGCGCATCTCTCTCAGCTACGTAGACCAGCGGGGGTAGCCACCTGGCAGGCGGCCGGCGTAGACGTCACCTATGTTACCTACCCCGGCGAAGACCACTTTCTCTTTTTCTCGCAGCCGGCCGGCATCCAACAGAACATTGCCAGCTGGCTAGGAAACGACCAATGAACATGAAACCGCGACCGGAACAACGCCATCTGGCCTGGGAAGGGTGCTACAACGCCCGCGATTTGGGCGGTTTACCGACTGTAAACGGTGGGGAAACGCGCTGGCAGGCCGTGATTCGCTCCGATCTTCTCGGCCGCCTGACAGCCCAGGGACGGCAGGCGTTACTGGACTACGGCGTGCGGACCATCATTGACTTGCGCGGGCCGCAGGAAGTGCAAGAGCAGCCATCAGCCTTTACCGTACCAACCAACAACCTGCATGCGCCAACCTATGTGAATCTGCCGCTGGAAAAGTACCATCCACCCGTCAGCGCCTTGATTAATAAAGCGGCGTCTCGAGCTGAGGTTTACTGTATCATCCTGGATCATTATCCGGATGCCACGGCTGAAGTGATGCGGGCTATTGCCGGCGCTCCGCCGGGTGGCGTCGTTATCCACTGCCATTCGGGCACGGATCGCACGGGTATCGTGGCGGCGCTGCTGTTAAGCCTGGCCGGCGTTCCGGTGGCAACAATTGCCGCCGACTACGCCGAAAGTCAGGTACGCCTGCGGCATTTTTACGAAAAGATCGCCGCCGAGGCCGGCGACGAAGCGAAGCTAGGGTTTTGGGCCAGACCGACGGCCACGGCCGAGATGATGCACACCATGTTGGCCCACGTAAATACCACCTATGGCGGGGTACGCGACTATTTAACCAAATCCGGGCTATCACTCTCAGAGATAGAGCGCCTACAAAACCGCTTGCGCCCCACTTCTTAAATATTCGCGCCATTGGCCCATTCGCGTGATTCGCGATAAAAAACGAGCCATGAAAACGGCCGATTTTGACTACCACCTGCCGCCGCAGTTGATCGCCCAGCGGCCGCTGGACCGGCGGGACGCCAGCCGCCTGCTGGTGCTATACCGGGAGAGCGGCCGTCTGGAACACCGCACCTTCGCCGACCTGATAGAATACCTCCGGCCGGGCGACATCGTCGTCGCCAACGACAGCCGCGTCATTCCCGCCCGCCTCTACGGCCGCAAACTGGAGACCGGCGGCAAGGTCGAATTGCTGCTGCTAGAACAGCTTGACGCGACGCGCTGGCGGGCGCTGGCTGGCGGCCGGCGGCTGCTGGAAGGAACTCAAATCAGGCTGGACGACCGGGGCGACCGGCCGACCGGGCTGGTGGCCACGGTCACGGCCGTGCTGGAAGGCCCGCAGCGAGAGATCGTTTTCAACCACCCCCTGGCCGGCCGGCTGGACGAACTCGGCCACACGCCGTTGCCGCCTTACATCCACGAAGAGTTGGACGACCCCAATCGCTACCAGACTATCTACGCCCGGCCGCCCGGCTCGGCCGCCGCGCCGACGGCCGGACTGCACTTCACCGCTAATCTGCTTCTGTCGCTACGCGAAAATGGGGTGCTATTTGAGACTGTCACCCTGCACGTGGGGCTGGACACATTCAAGCCGGTGGAGACGGCCGAGGTGGCCGACCACACCATCCACAGCGAATGGGCCAGGCTGGCGCCGGAAGCGGCCCAGCGCATCAACCAGGCCAAACTGGCTGGCGGCCGGATCGTCGCCGTGGGCACGACCACCGTCCGCGTCCTGGAAACGGCCGCCCTGCGCTCGGCCGGCCTCACCGGCTCCCTGGCCACCATCAGCCAGCGCGACGCGGCCGGGGAAACGGCCAACATCTGCCCCTGGCAACCGGTCGCCGCCGTCGAAGGTCGCTGTGACCTCTTCATCTATCCCGGCTACCGTTTCCGCGCCGTGGACGTGCTCATCACCAACTTCCACCTGCCCCAGTCCAGCCTGCTCATGCTCGTCTCCGCCTTCGCCGGCCGGGAGCAAATCCTGGCGGCTTATCAGGCGGCCGTGGAGGAAAAGTACCGCTTCTATTCCTTTGGGGATGCGATGTTGATCCTTTGAGTGGCTGAAACTAAAAATGAAACGCTTCGTATTGAATGGTAATCTCGTCGGTGATGACACATTGTTTGGCGATAGCCACCAGATTAAAGAAGGAAAAACGTGATTAACAAGGAGTGGTTAAAGGAGTTGGGGCGTGGTCTCCGGCAAAGCCTGTGGCGAGCTGCGCTGATTGCCCTGGTCGCCCTGGTTGCCGCGCGGTTTGTCTGGCTGTGGGACCCTTATACGTTGGCGGGTATTCACGTATGGGGGCCGTACACCGACCCGCTGGGCACATTTGGCAACACTGTCAGGACAATAGGCGGCTTTCTCATTGCCCTGGGTCTGCTCGTAGAGTTTCTTTTTGCCGTGACACCACGGCATGGGTACATTGCTCCCAATAGCTCGTCGGCCGGCATAGGCGAGTCCAGGGAATACCTGGAACCACCCTGGGAGGGATTCGGTGTCTTCAGGCGGCCGTCAGAGACAGCCAGGAGCATGGGCGCTTTATTAAAACAGAGCCTGACAGCCGAGCATCGAAGCTACTTACTGCCCTTCTGCCTGGCCGGCCTGGCGTTGCTGGGCAGCGGTGCCGTCATGGTCTCTTTCACCGAGCCAGACCCGGAAGCGCTGGTGCGAGATTACGCCGATCATATTCCTCTTGTACCCTTTCAGCCGCTACACATCAGGGAAGACAACCCCGGCTACATCTTTGAGGCGACGGCCGGCCAGGAAGTGACTTTTGCCATTCAATCACAAACAGGATACGGTAGCCCGTCTTTCTATGTTTACGACCTGGAATTCAACCGTATCGCCGAGGGAGCAGGGCGGGAAACGGCATTTACGGCCCCACATACCGGCCATTACCTGCTCTATGTAGCGTTTGAACACCAACAACAGTACGACCTTCTTATGCTCACCGGCGATTAAAGCTACCAGCTGGATTGGCCAATCCGGGCCGGGCAAAATTGGATCTACGAGAACTAAACGCAATTCTGGCTATCGGTAACCTGTTCCATCACCCTAAAACTGCCACCCGTCGTCCGGCGGGTGGCAGTTCTTTTTGAGAAAAATATTCCGGCTGACCCGCTCCTTCCAGGAACAACCGGTTCATGTAAAGTTTCTCTGCTCCATGTTAAAATGGTGTTTATGGACAAAGGTTACCTGGTCATCTCGGACATTACTGGCTACACCGCCTTCCTCACTGGCTCTGAGCTGGAGCACGCTCAGGACATTCTGCAAAGCCTGTTCGGCGTGCTATTGAAGCATACGACCCCACCCCTCGAACTCTCCAAGCTGGAAGGGGACGCCATCTTTTCCTACGTGCCCGACGGCCGCTTCCTCCGGGGCCAGGTCTTGTTGGAGATGATTGAGAAAATGTACGCCGTCTTTCGCCAGGCGCAGGAGCAAATGCGGCTCAATACCACCTGCACCTGCCGCGCCTGCGCCAACATTCCTAACCTGGACTTGAAATTCTTTGTCCATCACGGCGACTTTATCCAGCACACCATTGCCGGTCGGGAGGAGTTGAGTGGCCCAGACGTGATTCTCATCCACCGGTTACTCAAAAACAGCGTCAACGAAAAGACCGGGCTGAAAGCTTATACCCTCTTTACCGAAGCCGCCCTGGCAGCAATGGCCCTGGATGGCTTCGGCCAGCAACTTGTCTCCCACCAGGAAGCTTATGAGCACCTGGGCGAAGTGAGCGCCTATCTCCACGATCTCCACGCCATGTGGCAACGCGACCGGGACAAACACCGCATCGAAGTCCGGCCGGAAGAAGCAGTCATGGTCCTCCATTTTGACCTGCCGGCCCCGCCGCCGGTGGCCTGGGACTACCTGACCGACCCGGCCGCCAAACGGCGCTACATTGGGGCCGACCGGATAAGTATGTCTGGCCTGTCCGGCGGCCGGATGGGGCCAGGCAGCCAGTACCACTGCGCCCACGGCAAGGAACTCAACGACGAACTGATTATGGATTGGCGGCCGTTCGACTACGTCACTATCCAGGAAAACGTCACCGCCCCTCCCGGACTACGCATGACCCAACTATGTACCATTCGGCTGGCAGCCAAGGAAGCAGGCACGCAGGTCACCGTCTCTTTCAACCGGCCGCAAGCCGTTAATCCCGCTCTCCAATGGTTGGTGGCGCTGATCTGGCGTTTTTATGCCCGGCGCGTCGTGGGCGAACGGTTTACAGTCAATGGCCCACCCATTCTGCGGGAAATGATCAAAGAAGGACTGAGGACTGAGGACTGAAGGCTGAGTCTGCGAGTGTGTGAGTGGGCGCATGGTTTTGAAAGCAAATAGCTGACGGCTGAAAGCTGATAGCTGTTTTTGAGGAGAAGCAATGCGCCAGTCAACGATACTTTTTATGATGTTGCTGCTGCTAATCGCCGGTTGCTCTCGCCGGGAAGAGGCTACGCCGACACCTTTATCCCCGGCCACGGACGAGCCGGCCGCCACGGATACCCCCGAGGTGGCAACACCAGAGGCCGAGACGCCCACCCCCACGGCCGAAAGCGGCGGCCAGCCGACGGCCGGCGAAGCGCCTATTTACCTGGCCATCTTCTGGCACCAGCACCAGCCGGTCTACTTCAAAGACCCCGAAACCAACGTCTACGTCCGGCCGTGGGTGCGCGTCCACGCCGCCAAGGATTACGTGGACATGGCCACGACCGTGGCCCGATACCCCGACATTCACGTCAGCTTCAATCTGACGCCCAGCCTCATCCGCCAGTTGGACGACCTGGCCGCCGGGGCCAAAGACCTCTACTGGGTCTTGACCGAAGTCCCGGCCGAGGAGCTGGACGACGAGCAAAAGCAGTTCATCCTCGACCGTTTCTTCGACACCAACCGCAAAATCATCGGCCGCTTCCCTCGCTACCAGGAACTGCTGGTCCAGCGCGACAACAGCGACAACCCGGTGGAAGCGTTTGAAGTCCAGGATTACCGCGATTTGCAGGTGCTCTTCAACCTGGCCTGGACCGACCCCGACTGGCTGGCGGCCGAGCCGCTGGCCAGCCTGGTGGCCAAGGAACGCGACTACAGCGAGAATGACAAAATCACTGTCCTGGCCGAACATCTGCGCCTGGTCCGGGAAGTCGTGCCGGTCCACAGCGAATTGCAGAACCAGGGCCAGATCGAAGTGACGATAACCCCCTTTGCCCATCCCATCCTGCCCTTGTTGATCAATACCAACCTGGCCCAGGAGGCAATGCCCGGCGCGGCTCTGCCGGAGACAGAATTTAGCTACCTCCAGGACGCGGCCGCCCAGCTCGAATTGGGGGTGCAGTTGTACGAGGAGCATTTCGGTCACCCGCCGGTGGGCATGTGGCCGGCCGAAGGCTCGGTGGCCGAGGAAATGGTCGGCCTGGTAGCTGAGAACGGCATCCAGTGGATGGCTTCCGACGAAGGCGTCCTGGCCAATAGCCTGGGCTTCGAGAATTTCACGCGCGATAGCGCCGAAGTCGTCAACGAGGCCGACGTCCTCTACCGCCCCTACTACGTCAAGGGTGGTTTCGGTGACCCGGTGGCCATCGTCTTCCGCGACGTGGTCATTTCCGACAGGGTCGGTTTCACCTACTCCGGCCTGCCGGGCGAGACGGCCGCGGCCGACTTCATTAACCGTATCCACGCCATCCGCGAGCAATTGATCGAGAGCGGGGCCGAAGGGCCACACCTGGTCTCGGTCATCCTGGACGGCGAAAATGCCTGGGAAAACTACGACAACGACGGTAAGGAGTTTCTCCACGCCCTCTACCAGGGGTTGAGCGAAGACCCACTCATCAAGACCGTCACACCGACCGAATTTCTGGAAATGGCTCCAGACCAGCCAACTATTGACGATCTATGGGCCGGCTCCTGGATCAGCCACGATTTCTCCACCTGGATTGGCGAGGACGAAGAAAACCAGGCCTGGAATCTCCTGGTCGAGACCCGTGAATTCCTGCGCCAATACGAAGTGGGCGAACTGGAGGCCAGCCCGGAAGCGCTGGCCCAGGCCCAGACCCTGATGTACATCGCCGAAGGCTCAGACTGGTTCTGGTGGTATGGCGCCGACCAGAACTCTGGCAACGACGGCGACTTTGACCAGCAATTTCGCGACACGCTCAAAGGCGTTTACACAGCCCTGGGCCAGGAGCCGCCGGTCACCCTGGGCGTACCCATTATTCCCCAGGAGCCGGTCGCCGCTGCCCGTCCCTCTACCGGCCTGATCTCGCCGGCCATTGACGGCCCGGCCGGCGAAGAGGAGTGGGCGGCGGCCGGGCTTTACCTGGCCGAAGGGGGCGTCATGGCTTCGGCCGGGCCGGTTTTCACCGACCTGGCCTATGGTTTTGACAGCCAGAACCTCTATCTCAACGTCAACGCCGCCGGCGCCTGGAGCAGCCTGGCGGGCGAGGGTGGCGTGGGCGTAGTCGAGGTCTATCTCAGCGCTCCCGGCGGCGGCGCGGCCAACAATCTCAGCCAGGGCGGCACGGTGTTGGGTTTCCCGGCCAACCGGCTGGTGGAAGTGAAGCTGGAAAATGGGGCCGTGGTCAGCGCCACGCTGCGCCTGGCGGCCGGCGGCGGCTGGGAAGAAGCGGCCACACCGCTGGAACAGGCCGCGGCCGGCGAGAACAGCCTGGAGCTGGCTATCCCCCTGGCCCTGCTGGGCAACGCCGACGTGGGCGACCGCCTTAACTTGCGGGCTATCTACCGCCGGCCGGAGGCGGCCGGCGACCTGCTCAACCTGCTGGATAGTGCCCAGTTGCCTGGCGCCGGCCCGGCCGCGCTGGGCGTGCCTGACCTGGGTCTGACCACCATCGTCCTTAACGTGGACGACCCGGCCAGTGACGACCACGGCCCCGGCAGCTATACCTATCCCCAGGACGGCGTCTTCAGCGACGGCAATTTTGACATCACCAACTTCCAGGTCGGCTACGACGAAGAAAATGTTATCTTCCGCTTCACCATGCGCGGCCCGGTGCCCAACCCCTGGGGCTCGCCCAACGGCCTGGCCTTGCAGACTTTCGACATTTATATTGACGCCGACGGCGACGGCCAGGGTGGCCAGGCCATGCTGCCCGGCCGCAACCTGGCCTTCCAGGAAGGGTACGCCCGGGACTTCGCCGTGACAGCCGAAGGCTGGCAGCCGGGCGTCTTTGCCCCCACTGAAGAAGGTGGCCAGCGGAAAGTGGCCGGCGCCAGCGAGATGACTATCCTCGCCGACCCTGGCCAGCAAAAGGTGACCATCCGTGTCGCCAAATCCGTCCTGGGCGATACGCCCGAGGCCTGGCGCTACGCCGCCGTGGTCATGAGCCAGGATGGCTTCCCGGCCAACGGTGTCCTGCGCATCCGCGACGTCAACCCGGCCGCCGAGCAATGGCGCGTTGGCGGCGCGCCGGAAGGGGCCACCAACCACACCTGGGTCATAGACCTGGTCTGGGCCGAGGCCGGCAGGAAGAGTGGCTGAGCGACTTCACCCCCGTAGACAGCCCCCAGGCCGACCTGACGGCCGGGGAGTTTGCCCAGGTGCCGATGTTTGGGGTTGAATGAGTTCAGAGGAACACAGAGAGCACGGAGAAGACACAGAGATTCACAGAGAACACAAAGGTATATAAAATCTCTGTATCAGCTTGGCATAACAGTCCACTCCTCATATAATCCCCCGAAAATACCCAAATCGTGCCAGATTTTTAACAGGGTGGTGTTGTATGGAGATTTTTATCCTCTCTGTCATCGCGGCAATTCTTCCGGCCCTCTTTTTCATTAGCATCATCTATTGGGTAGACCGGTACGAGAAAGAGCCGGCCTGGTTGCTCTCGGCCGCCTTCCTGTGGGGGGCGATTCCCAGCATCATCCTGGCTTTCGTCGTCAACACTATCTCCAGCCTCGTCCCTTACTTCGTCTTTGGCCCGGGCATTGGCGAAGCGATTGCGGCCAGCTTCATTGCCCCGCCAGTCGAGGAATCTATTAAGGGCCTGGCTCTGGTCGGTATCTTCTTCCTCTGGCGGCAAGAGCTGGACAGCCCGCTGGACGGCATCATCTATGGAGCGATGGTCGGCATGGGTTTCGCCGTCATCGAAAATGTCTATTACTTCCTCAACGTCTACGCCGAAGGGGGACCCGAAGCCTGGGGCGTCAACATCTTCATCCGCGCCTTTATTTTCGGCCTCAACCACTCCCTCTTCACCAGCATGACCGGCCTGGGCATTGCCCTGGCCCGCCTCTCCCACCGCACCGTCGCCCGCGTCACCGCGCCAATCGTCGGCTGGTCGGCGGCCGTCTTTCTCCACTTCGTCCACAACTTCACCGCCTCTGTGGCCGCGGCCGTTGGCCCAATTGTCTGCCTGGCCACACTGTTCAATGCCTGGGGTGGTGTTTTCCTGATTTTACTGATTATCATCTGGGCGCTGTGGCAGGAGCAGCTATGGATTCGCCGCTACCTGGCTGATGAGGTCCAACGCGGCACGCTGACGGCCGACCAATACGCCAACGCCTGCTCCGGCTTCAAGCGGGCGGGGCACAGCACGCGAGTGCTCTTCAACCGTGGTCCGGTGGCCTACTACCGCTCCGTCCACTTTTACTACCGCTGCAGTGAGCTGGCTTACAAAAAACACCACTTCGCCACGCTCAAAGACGCCAAAAGCGACCAGCTCACCGAAAAGTTGCGGGGCGAGATTGCCCGGCTGGGGACGTCCCTTACCTGATCAGAGATTGGGGATTGGAGATTAGAGATTAACCCATCTCCAATCTCTAATCTCCAATCTCCCTGTGTAATAGCGCCTTGATCTGCTCCCAATGCAGTTCGTCGTGGCGGGCCACCAGGTAGAGCAGTTCGTGCATACTGGTCGGGCCAAAGAAGGCGTGTTGGCCCTGCCGTTGCCAGAGGGAGTCGTCCAGGTCTTTTAGCAAACGCAACGTTTCTTGCCGGGCAGCCAGAAAATCGGCCAACGCGGCCGGGCCGTTTTGCCGCCGGTAGCCGCGCTCCTCGGCCCACTCGTCGGCGGTCACGCCGGGCAAAAACGCATGTTCAGCCCGGAGCAAGGCCCGGAAGCGGGACTGATGGACCTCCCGCTCGACGTCCCGCAGGTGGCACAGAACCTCGGTCAGCGACCATTGGTCTGGTTCCGGCCGGTAGGCCCAGTCCACGCCTTCGGCCGCCAGCGCGCCGTGGACATTGGCGGCCAGCGTGGCCAATTGGTTCAGGAGAGTAGGGACCGGAGGTGGGGCCTGCATCCAATCACTCCAACAACCATCCGGCCGCCAGCCATTCGTGCAGCTCCTCCAGCGTTCCCTGGCCATTTAGGGCAGTCGCCCCATCCGGCGGCGCGGCGGCGCCCACCGGCGTCCAATAGGTGTACAGTCCCAGTTGGGCGGCCGGCGCAATGTCGTTTGTCCACTCATCGCCAACCATTAACGCCCGCTCCGGTTTGACGCCAATAATGTCCAGGATCTCCCGGTAATAAGCCAGGTGCGGCTTGGTGGCGTGCATATTTTCGTAGCTCGTTACCAGGGCAAAATCAAATTCCGAGACGGGCAGGCCGGCCCAGGCCAGCCGGTGCTCAATGGCCAGGCGGGGGAAAAGGGGGTTGGTAGCAATGGCCACCTTTAGCCCTCGCTCCAGGCAGGCGCGCACCAGGGGAGCGGCCGCAGCCCGGGGGCGGGTGACGGATTGCAACTGAGGAAAGTGTTCCCGGTAAAAACGGTCAAAAATCGGCTCGGCCGACAGTTGCTCCAGTCCCGTGCGGCGGTTGAAATCAGCCCAGAATACCTCGCGGTTAGTGGCGGCCAGGTTAGTGTTTTCGATCATCGCCCGTGTGCTGGCCAGCAGGTCGGCCAGAAACTTTTCTGGCTCGATCAACTCCCGGGCGTAGGCAGCCAGCAACGGCAGGTAGCGCCGCAGGAATGCCTCGACGTTGTTTTCCAGCAGCGTATCGTCCAGGTCAAAGAGAACGGCTTCAATCACAGCCTGGTTTATCCCCTTTAAAAATAGGACGCAGATTCACGCAGATAAACGCTGATCATTTTTGTTTATCGTGGTGCGTCCCGCGCATGTAAACTCCTACGCTTCGCTGTCGCCAAATAGCTCCCGCAACCCCGGCCGCTCCAGGGCGCAGCGCGGGCAGCCCACTTCCGGCTGCTCCACGTCCACCAGGTGGCGGCTGCAAAAGGCTTTCACCTCGACGTGGCGGTTCAGGCCAAGAAGCCCGCGCCGCACCGTGCCTTCCAGCACCAGGTCCGGGCTGCTGTTGGCCCGCAAGATGTCGGGGACAGGACAGTTAAAGCAATCCTCCGGCCGCCACTTGGGCGAGCGGGGATTATTCTGAATCAAGCGGCACTCTTGCTCTGAGCGGCCGCGATGAAAATTCTGGTAATAAAAACGGCACTCTTTGCCGGCCGGTGTTTGCATAATTAGAAAGCGAAAGTCCCATACCGCCAGATATGGGACTTTATATATTTAGTACGCCCGGTAGGACTCGAACCTACGGCCTTCTGGTTCGTAGCCAGACGCTCTGATCCACTGAGCTACGGGCGCATCACTTATCAACAAGACCTCGCGCTGCCGGGCATTGGCCCATGCCGAAACGCGCCAACGCCTTGATCTCGTTCAGCGGGGAGGCAGGGATTCGAACCCTGGAACGGCTTTTACACCGTTAACCGCTTAGCAGGCGGCCCCAATAGACCACTCTGGCACCTCCCCTTACTTTGGAGGTCAGTGATTTACTTGTTAAGCGGAGGGAGAGGGATTCGAACCCCCGGTGAGCTTACGCCCACTACGGTTTTCAAGACCGTTGCCATCGACCACTCGGCCATCCCTCCTTCCCTCTTACTCGGAGGCCCCACCTGGGGCCAGGGACAACTGGCAAGTATACCACGCCAAAAAGGGCATGTCAAAGTCAGTTCCGCCCGCGCAATTTCTAATCTCCATTCTCTAATCTCCAATCCTTCGGACTGAGTCTCAGGACGAAGTCTCCAATCTCCACCCACTGCTCCTCCTCCACCGGCCGCACACCCCACCGCAAGCGGCCGGCCGGCGTGGCTACCATGTACTGGTTGTCTATCCAGCAGACAAAGCCCAACGGGCCACGCGGGCTGTACGGCGCTTGCAAAACCGGCCAGCCGTCCACCAAAAAGTCACACCCATCCGGCCGCCAATCCAGGCGGTAACTGTGCCAGGCGGTCATGTCTTGCTCCAGGAGGGCATGGCTGATTTGCAGCCGGTGGCGCACCGCCGGCCAGATGCGCTGCCGCAGCGCCGGGAACTGGTTGAGCAGCAAGAGCAGCGGCGCCAGCGGCATTAGGGCCAGGGCCGCCGGCCGGGTCGCGTCAATTGTGGCGGCAAACCAGCCCCGGCCGGGGCCGGGCCAGACCAGGGGCAGGTCCGACGGGGCCGAGGCGTAAAAAAACCAGGTTGCCTGCGGCAGCGCCGGCCAGGGAACCGATGGATCGCCAACCGGCGCATTCCAGAAGCCAAAGCCGGCCGTGCCCACCAGCTCGCCAGCCGGGTGGGAAAAACGAGCCGCCAGTTGCAGCGTCGCGCCCGGCCGCCACAGGTAATCACGCCGCTTCCGGCCGCCGTAGTCGTCAACCTGGGCGTTGGCATACCCCCTGGCCACCGGCGGCAAGACCAGGCGCAGCGGCGGCCCGCTTTCCACCAGGCCCCCGTTGAGTTCCAGGTAGCGAAATGACTGCCGAAATGATCGCATTATTCCATTATGCAGTTATCAGGTATAATTACCAGCCATAAGGAGAAACTGCCTTTATGGAATTGACTTGGTACGGTTTGAGTTGTTTTCGTCTGATGGAACGAGGGCAGGCTACTGTCATCACCGACCCCTATAACGGCGAGCTTGGCCTCCCTCCTCTGAAAGTGCGCGGCGACGTCGTCACTGTGAGCCACAACGCCCGGGGCCACAACAATATTACCGCCGTCAACGGCCGGCAGCACGCCCTGACCGGCCCGGGAGAATATGAAATTGGCGGCGTTTTTATTACCGGTATTGCCACTGCCCAGGAGGCGCACACCTCCCAAAACGTTCTCTTCCTCTTTGATTACGGCAACCTGACCATTGCCCACCTGGGTGATATGGAAAAGGTCCCTACCCAAACGCAAATTGAAGCCCTGGAACAGGTTAACGTCCTGCTTGTGCCGGTTGGGGGTGGCACAAGTTTGAACGCCGCCCAGGCGGCCGAACTCGTCTCGATGCTGGAACCAAGCATCGTCATCCCCATGCATTACCAGATTCCTGATCTCAAGCTAAAGCTGGAGGGCGTTGAGCGTTTCCTGAAAGAAATGGGCGTTACCCGGCCGGAAGAGGAAGGCAGCCTTAAAATCGTTGCCAGTTCTCTGCCTGAAGAAACCCAGGTCGTCCTTTTAACACCCAGGTTATAGAAGTAAGTAGCCATGCCAACAAAAATATTGCTGTATTGGGACATTCAACCCGGTTCTGAATCGGAATACTTCGAATTTATGGTCAGCGAATTTATCCCGGGCTTAAAACGGCTGGGTATTAACAGCCCTGGCGTGTGGTACACCGCCTACGGTAGCTCGGAGCAAATCATGGTTTCCGGCATCACCGAGACTGAAGAACATATGAAATACATTCTGCACAGCAAGGAATGGACACGGCTCAAAGAAAAGCTGGCCGACCTGGTGAGCAATTACCGGCAAAAGGTGATTCGGGCCACCGGTGGCTTCCAGTTTTAAACAAATTCAAAGCTGGCAACAAAAAGCCTGTATCGCGTAGATACAGGCCCTTTTACAATTAAATTGTGATCCGAGAG
>JAKEFB010000308.1 GCA_022616275.1 Chloroflexota bacterium | reverse complement strand
GAAATCAACGTGGCCCAGGCTGCCCTGGGGGACGAAGTCAGGGTGCCTACGGTAGACGGCGAAGAGAAGCTGGTCATCCCGGCCGGGACGCAGTCGGGGGCGGTTTTCCGGCTGGTCGGCCGGGGGGTGCCGCGCCTGCGTCGCGCCGGCCGGGGGGACCAACTAGTGGTGACCCAGGTCGCTACCCCCAAGAACCTGACGACTGAACAGAAGGAGCTATTCCAGGAACTGGCCCGGACGCTGGGCAAGGAAGTCATCCCGCAGCGAGAGAAGAGTTTCCTGGGCCAGTTGCGGGGTGCGTTGGGCGACATGTTTGGGGTGTGAAGAGGAGATTGGAGATTAGAGATTGGAGATTGAAGGAATCTCTAATCCCCAACCTCTAATTTCTAACCATGCACTGGCTGGAGGTTAGCGTTACCACCGATGGGGAGGCGGCCGAGGCGGTTTCGGAGTACCTGGAGCCTTTTGCCTATGGGAATGGGGTGGCGCTGGAACAACTGGGGGACGCCAATAGCCCGGACCCTGACGCGCTGGAGCCGGTGGTGACGGTGAAGATATACGTGCCCGGCGACGAGGATACGCCAGCGCTACGCCGCCGGATCGAGGAAATCCTCTACCACCTGGGCCGCCTGTACCCCATTCCACCCCCTACGTTTCGCGAATTGCAGGAAGAGGACTGGGCCAACGCCTGGAAGGTCCATTACCAGCCGTTCCGGGTGGGCCGGCGGCTGTGGATTGAGCCGAGCTGGCAGGCGGATAGCCCGGCCGCGGCCGGGGACGTAGTCATCCGGCTGGACCCAGGCATGGCCTTTGGCACGGGCCTGCACCCGACGACGCAGATGTGTCTCCAGGCGCTGGAGGAGATGGTCTGGCCGGGGGCATGGGTGCTGGACGTGGGTGCCGGGTCGGGTATTCTGGCTATTGCCGCCGCCAGACTGGGCGCGGCTAAGGTGCTGGCTCTGGATAGTGACCGGCTGGCGGCCAGGGCGACGGTCGAGAACGCAAGGCAAAATGGAGTCCAGGAAAATATAGTCGTGTTCCAGGGGACGCTGGCGGCGGTGGGCCTGAAGGGCTGGGACGTGGTGGTAGTCAATATCCTGGCCCCAGTTATTGAGAGCCTGGTAGCGGAAGGGCTATTGGCTTACCTGGCCGCTGACGGCCGGCTGGTTTTGAGCGGCATTATCGAGGAGCAGACGGCCGGGGTGGAAGCGGCGGTGATAGCGGCCGGTGGGGAGATAGAGCGCCAGCTGGTGGTGCGGGACTGGGTGGGATTGGTGGTCCGAGGTGGCCGTGGCTGGAAGCCAGCCATAGCCGGAGACCGGCCACAGCCAGACTGATAGGCCAACAAAAAACGCCATGACTGTTGGGGTCATGACGTTTTTGTTTTCTTAGTCGGTAGAAGAAAGAAGTTTTTACTCTTCGTCGCGGCTAGTGCCGTGTTGACGGCGGTAGCGGTAGGTAATGCGGCCGCGCGTCAGGTCGTAGGGAGTCATTTCCACCCGCACGCGGTCGCCCAACAAAATGCGGATGTAATAACGACGCATCTTACCGGAAAGGTAAGCCAGCACCTTGTGGCCGTTGTCTAACTCGACCATAAACTGGGTGTTAGGCAGGGCTTCGACCACAATCCCTTCTACTTCAAGCTTTTCTTCCTTCTTATTAGCCATACTTCGCCTTTTGCGTCTGGCGTCGTCTCATGCGACGAATTGCTTTCTTTTTCTGGATGCGGCGCAGCTCGCTCTTGGACACGTGCCAGCGCTTGCGGCGCACGGTGCTCATAATGCCTGCCTTGGCTACTTTCTTGCGAAAACGGCGCAGCAGACTTTCATCGGATTCGTTAGGCATTTTAGTTACTGAAGGCATACAGTACTCTCACCTCCTTTTCTTTTCAGGATAACGGTAGGCACCGGCATTCTCACTCTTCCTCGTCGGCGCCGGCGACCAGGGCTGCTATCTCGGCTTCAAGGGCCCTGGTTCCAAGTCTGGTTTCTGCTTGGGCGATATCTTCGGCCGGCATCTCCAGCGTAGGAGTGGCGTCTTCGGCAACGGCCCCGGCCGCCGGAGCGGCAGCAGGCTTTTCACGCACGGGAGCGGCCGGTTTTTTGCTCTGAGGCGCGGGGGTCTCGGCGCGCCGGGCCATCCACTCGATCTGTTCCTGGGAAGTGACGTTCTTGAGGCTCAGCCCAATCCGCTGTCGTTCCCGGCTGATGCTGACGATACGCAACAGGTGGGTCTCCCCTTCTTTAATCACTTCTCGTGGATCTTGAACGGAGCCGGCCGATAGTTGGGATAGGTGCAATAGCCCTTCGACGCCAGGCTCAATTTCGACAAAAGCGCCATAGTCTACAATACGGGTAATTTTCCCTTCGACCAGGTCGTTGACGGCGTACTTTTGCATGGCCAGGTCCCAGGGGTTGGGTAGCAGCTTCTTGCGGCTGAGGGCGATGCGTTGCGCTTCCTTATCCAGACCCAGGACGTACACTTCGATTTCGTCTCCGACCTTGACCACCTCGCGGGGGTGGTCCACCCGGTGCCAGGCCAGCTCGGAGATGTGGATCAGCCCATCAGCCCCACCGAGGTTAACAAAAGCGCCAAAACTGCGTAGCCCGCTGATTTTGCCCTTGACCACGTCGCCTTCTTTGAGCTGGTGAATGAGTTCTTCCTTGCGGGCTTCCTGCCATTCCTTCTGGGCGTCCCGTTGGGACATGACCAGGCGACGGCGGCGGCGGTCTACCTCGATGACCTTCAGGGGGATGACCTGGTTGCGTAGCTTGGACATTAACTGCTGCCGCTGGCGGTCGTCCATGCCCCGACGCAGCTCGACCAGGTGGGAGGCCGGCACAAAGCCGCGCAGGTTGCCAAAGGGGACAATGATACCGCCACGGTTGTAACCGATCACCGGGGCTTCGAAAACTTCTCCGCTGGCCATCATTTCCTCAGCCCGGATCCAATCCTGGTTGACGCGGGCGCGGTGGATGGAGACCAACAGGCGATCCGGCTCATTGGTTTCGAGGATGTAAACGGGTATCTCGTCGTTGACTTTCAAGGCCTCGCGCTCTTCTTCGCTCAGCTCTTGCAGGTCTGTGGGCGGGACCAGGCCGTCACGCTTCAGGCCCAGGTCTATAATGATCCCCTGGGGTGAGATAGCCACGATGACGCCCGTGCGAATATCGCCCACTTCGGGCATATCGTAATCGTGTTCTTCTAGCAGGTGTGCCAGATCCTCGGTGAAATCGGTGACTTCTTCAGCCATACACTTTCGTCAATTCCCTTACTTTTAAGATTTTCGGCCGGGTAAATCGTTGCGGAAACCTGTTGGCAGACGACAGCACAAAACGCAAAAAAAGCCCGGCTGTCACAATTTATGCTTCCTAAGGAGCAGCCGAGCTTTCTAAGTCTGCAACTCTATTGAGCGCCGTTTCTAACAGCTATTTCCTACAATGGTTGCCCTTTATTGTGTTCAGCGCCGTAGAAAATCAATACAACGGCCAATCGGATATTGAAACGATCTTACCTGTTCAGGACTGCCACGCAATAGTATTGTAAAGCGTTTGCTCGGAGTTCCTGAGCAGGATTATAACCTCAGGAGGGGGCTTTGTCAATTTTCATCAATTACTCATCTTTGTGTGACAGAAAGAGGTAATTGGGTAATTGGTAATTGGCTATTACGCCGAACGGTCAATAACCAATCACCAATAACTAACGTTGCCCGACGATGGCGCCGATGCCGCGGCCGACCCATAGTTCGGAGTCGAAGGTGGGGTCGGTGGCGGAGGCGACGAAGTAGGTGACGCCGCGGACGTTGGGACGCCTTTTGAGTTCGGTCCAGAACTGGAGGTATTGCTGCCCTTTTTGCTGGGGGGTGGCGCCGGGCTTGTTGTTGCTGGCTTCGGTGACCCAGATGGGCCGGTTCTGGAAGCGGTTGACGTAGTCATCGAGGACGGCCAGGGCGGTGGGCATGGGGAAGTTGGGGTCTTGGGACCAGTAGAGGTGAACGCCCAGGCCGTCGGCCGCTTCGACGGCGGCCCGGCTGGCTTCGATGAAGGTCCGGTGGTCTTGCTTGAGTGGCGGGACGGATGGGCCGGGGGAGAGGCCGGGGTAAATGAAGCGCTGGCCAGGCAGCCGCTGGCGATAGAGGCTGAGCACCTCGCCCAACCAGGCGCCAAATGCGCCGCCGTCGGCCCAAGAACCGCCCAGCCCTTCGTCGAGGAGGTTGGGCTCGTTGTGTAGCTCGATGACGACCTCCTTGCCCTGCAAGGCGTTGAGCGCCCGCTCGACGTCGCCGATGGTGTCGTTGACGAATTGGTTGGGACGAACGACCCGGCCGCCCCGGAAGCTGAGGAAGGCGCGGACGATCCAGGCGGCGCCAGCGTGTTGGGCAGCCAGGCGGGCAATGCTGGCCCCGCTGTGGGCCGACAGGACCTTGATGATCCCCGGCCGGGTGGCGGCGAACTCGGCGAATTCGGCCTCACGCAGGTCGCCAGGGTCGGCCGAGGCGTGCAGGCCGAGGCGTGTCTGGCCGATCAGGGGCGGGTCCGGGTTGATCGGGGGCGTTGGCTGGGCGGCGGCGCCAGGGCTAACGAGCTGGATGACATCGTCGTCTACGCGGACAGGGGTGTATTCGCCTTGGGGCGGGCCGGTGACAATCATAGTGGCCCCGGCCGGCACGAAACCAACCATCGTTGCGTCACGGCGCGGCTCGGCCCGCAGGTTGATACCCAGCGGTCCGGCAATGGCTTCCTGGCCGGTGATGGCAATGCCGGCGGTGAAGGCCCAGCCCGGCGTGGTGTCGTGGATGGGCTGGGGCGGGGGCGGGGTGGGAATCGTGCCGGGCAAGGGGGTAGGCGGCGTGACGGCTGGCAGGGGGGAAACCAGGTTGAGAATGTCTACCTTGCGGGCCAGGATGGGGGTGAAGCTGCCCTGAGCAAGTCCGGCTACCGTCACGCTGGCAAAGCCTTTGACGATACCCAGGACAGGCGCACTCATACCGGGCGTCGCCCGCAAGTTCAGGCCAAATTGAGAGGTAACGGTGGCCCGGCCGCCCATCAGGCCCAGGAAAGACGTCGCGCCCCAACCCAGGACTGTATCTTCAGATGGACCGGTGGGCGTCGGCGGTAGGACCGGAGGCATTTCTGGCAGGTTGATGGGTCCCATGAAGTCGGCGCGACGCACACGGATGGGCATGTATTCGCCGCTGACCGGTCCGAGGCTGGTTACGGTGCTGCCGGCCTCGACCAGGCCGATGTTAGTTGCACCACGGTCGGGGGCGGCGCGCAGGTTAATGCCAAAGTTGCCGACGATTGCCTGGGGGCCGCTAACGATGAGGTTGGTAGCGAATCCCCAGCCATCTATGGTGGCCACGGTTGGCGGCGGGGGTGGGGTTGGCGCTGGCGGCGGCGGGTTGACGCCAATGGCCACGCTGGAAACGCGCACGGGAGTGTACTCGCCGCTCGGCTGGCCGTTGACAATCATGATTGTCCCTTCGGGGACGACGGCAATCCGGTTGGCGTTGCGGGCGGGGGCCTGGCGCAGGCTCACCCCGCCGGCGTTGGCCTGGGCCAGAGGACCGAAGGCGAGGACGGCTTCGGTGAAGACCCAGCCGTTGGTGTACGGTCCGGCGGGTTCCCGCCAGCCCAGCAACGGCAGCAAGAACGGCGTCGGGTCAATGATGTTCTCGGGGTAGCCAGGCAAACTCTGGCCTCGTTTTTTGAGCGTCAGATGAAGGTGGGGGCCGGTGCTGTTGCCGGTGCTGCCGGCCAGGCCGAGCAAATCGCCGGCGTTGACGTTCTGGTTCAGGCTGACCCGCGCTTCCTGGAAGTGGCCGTAAATGGTCTCGTAGCCGTCGGCGTGCTCAATACGGACGTGAATGCCGTAGTTGCTGGCAGCGGGGTTGGTGTTGACGACGCGGACCCGGCCGGCGGCCACGGCAAAGATCCGCGCGCCGAGGGGGGCCTGGATGTCTATGCCTTCGTGGCCGGGAAGGCCGAAGCGGGCGTAAAAGTCGCGGTTGACGCCAAAAAGCTGGTTGATGATCCGAAACTCGGTTGGCCAAGTCTCGAAGCGAAAGTCGGTCATGGCGGTCTCCTTCAATAAGTGACGAGGACTGAGGACTGAGGACTGAGTGGATGAGGTTACCCAATTACTCAATTACCCAATTACTCAATTACTCCTTGTAGATCGTGCCGTCGGGCAGGGTGGCGTTCATCAGGTTGCAGCCGGCCAGGATGGTTTCGTCCAGGTTGGCCCCAACCAGGCTGGCCCCGAACAGGCAGGCTCCAGTCAGATTGACACCGGTCAACTGGCTGACGCCTAAGTTGGTGTGGATTAGTATAGCCTCAGTCAGGTTGGCGACAAAGAGATTGGCCCCGGTCAGGTTGGCTCCGGTTAAGTTGGCGAAGGTCAGATCGGCGCCGCGTAGGGAAGCGACGGCGAGGTTGGCTAAGATCAGGTTGGCCCCTCTCAGCCTAGCATCGGCTAGATCGGCCAAGCTGAGGTTGGCGGCGGAGAGGTTAGCCCCGTCCAGGTTGGCGCCAACCAGGGCGGCCCCGCGCAGGTCGGCGCCCATCAGGTTGGCGTCCCGCAGGTTGGCCTGGGAGAAGTTGAGCTGGCTGAGATCCAGCCCGGACAGGTCGCGGCGGAAGAGGGACTTCGTGCCACGTAAAATGGTGGCTACTTCCTGACGGGTTAATTCGGCCATGTCAGCCCTTTAAGGCGTCACGATGAGATCGGTGAAGCCCAGGGGGACGATCTGGAAGAAGGTGTTGCCGGGGGCCAGGGGCAAGATGTTGCCCTGCAGGTCGTAGAAGGTGAGCATCTCGCCGGGAGTGGCCCGCCGCCAACGACCCTCGAAGCGCTGGCCGTCGCGGAAGATGGAGACGGGGCCTTCACCCCAGATCTGAATCTGGATGGAGAAGAAGCCGTTGGTATCTTCGACGATGTCGGTGTCTTCGTGGTGGGCGGCCAGGACGATAATATTTTTGAAGTCCAATTGCTGGCCGGTGGCGGCGTCCAGGTGGGGAACGCCGTCGCTCCAGCGGGTGTAGCGGCCGGTGGCCGGGTTGTATTGCCAAAAGGCGTCGGTGGCCAGGTAGGTGACTTCCAGGGCGCTGGCGGGAACGCCGCCGGCCGGGGGCGTGGGGTGGAAGGCCATACCGTTCTGGAAGACAGGCGGCCGGTTTTCGCCGCGCTGGTCGAGGATGGAACGCAGGACGGCGGTGTTGGTAAAGAGGGTGTCTTCAAAGAACTGGCCGGGGTTGTTGGGATCGCTGATGCGGTCAAAGCCGCCGTGGCCGAAGTCGGGGGAGATGACCCGGTTGAAGAAGGCGCTATCGCGGAGCATCAGGCGCACCGGCCCGCTGGCCCCAGAATAGGCAAAGGCGGCGTCGTACATGACCGGGATTTCCAGGTCAATGAGCCGGGCGCTGCGCACGGAGCCCACTTTAGCAGCGTCCTGGTCGTAGAAGAGGGCTGTAAAGCGGGTAATGCCGCCTTCGGTGTAATGTTCGTAGAGCAGGTCGGCGCTATTGAGGCCAGACTGCGGCCGGACGCGGGCAATGTTAGAGATTTTGATGGCGATGGGCCGGCGCTGGAGGACGGCCGGGTCGGCCACCGTTTCGCCGGTGAGGGGGTTGACGTTGGGTGGGAAGTTAGCCGGGCCGATGAGGCCGGGGATGGACTGGGTGGGCTGAAGGACGGCCGTGGGCTGGCCGGCCACAGGGGTCGTAGCCGGCAATCCCGGGGTGCTGATAACAGGCCCGGGTAATAGGGTGGCGGTGGGAGAGGACAACGCGGACGGGGTACCGGCGGCCGGCGGGCCTATCGTTGGAGTCGGTGCGGCCGATTCCGACTGGCAGGCAGCCAGCAGCAAAATGGCGACACAAAAAAGCCATCGTCTTAACGTTAAAGCAGCAACCTTCATTGGCAAGATTCTCCTACAAAACAGGAGGCAGATTAACACAGATGACGCAGATAAAAAATCAAATCAGCGTTTATCGGGAAAATCTGGGTCCTGTTTACATTGATTAGGGGGATTTGATTGGGCACTACCGGACAGAAGTTCGCCCAGACTCAGCGAGTCCGGCGTTGCCAATGCTCTTTGGGGGCAATGTCGGTGAAGTTGTCGGCGGTGCGGATGAAGTCCAACAGCAACCGGTTGAACTTGGCCGTTTGCTCTAACATGGGGAAATGGTTGCAACCGTCCAAGGAGACGTAATGGCGGTTGTTTTCCGGCCGTTGGAGCTGGCTGTAATCGCCGGCCGGGGGCTGGACCACCGGGTCTTGGCCACCAAAGACCAGGAGGGCCGGGCAGGTACATTTTTCCAGGTCGGCGGCAAAGTTGTAGCTGATCAGTTGGCTGGCGACTGCGTTCATGGCCGCTTTATCGGTCTTCCGCGTTTCCGATTCGACTTCGGGGTAGACGTTGGACTTGCCCAGGACGCGGTTAATGAAGGAGGTGGAGTCGGTGTTGGTCAGGCGGTCGTTGATATGTCCACCCTGAAGGGGCAGGGCAACCATAATGATCTTCTTGATACTTTGCGGCCGTAGCAGGGTGTAGCGGAGTGAGACGGCCGCGCCCAGGGCGTGGCCGACGAGGGTGAAGGGCTTGATAATACCCAGCTTGTCCACGAACTGGTCCAGCATCTCGACGTAAGCTTCAAAAGAGTACTTGTTCTGCGCTTTGCTGGAGTCACCGTAGCCCCACAGGTCGAAAGCGAAGGTCCGGTGTTGAGTGGACAGCTCCTGCATGGACGGCCACCAATAGCGCCATGAGCCGAGCCAACCGTGGACAAAGATCAACGGCTCGCCTCGGCCGAGGGCCTCATAATGAATCAGGTGGTCGCCAATGGTGGTAATGCTCATTGCTTACCGAGAACTTCCCTGATTTTCCTGGAGAGCAGGTCTGGCGCAAACGGTTTCAGGATGTACTGGTCTGCCCCGGCATCCAGCCCTGCCTGGACCTCCGACTCCTGGCCTTTGGCCGACAGGAAGATGATGGGGATGTGTTTGGTAGTCTCAATAGCACGCAGTTGGCGGCAAGCTTCGTAACCAGTCATGCGGGGCATACGGACATCCATGAGGATCAGGTCGAATTTATCGGCTTGAGCCACTTCGACTGCTTCAACCCCATCCTTGGCGCTGACTACTTCGTAGCCGCTGAATTGCAGTGTCAGAGTAATCAATTCGCGAATATCGGGTTCGTCTTCAGCTATTAATATTTTTAACATAAGCTTCTTCGTCTGAGTGGGTCGTTGCCGAACCCCCGGGAGGGATGGCGGCACTACACAACATCACTCTCCTCGGGTACCAAGGGCAGGCTGAAGGTAAAGGTACTGCCTTTGCCCAGGGTACTTTCTACTTCGATTCGACCGCCGTGCATTTCGATGAGGCTGCGTACAATTGACAGACCCAGACCCGTGCCGGCGACCCTTTGTACTTCCGCGTCTTCGGCCCGGAAGAAGCGATCAAAGATCTTTTTCTGGTTTTCCTTACTGATACCAATACCTGTATCAGTAATACTGATAACGACGTAGTTGCCGTTGGACACGACCCTAACCTTGATTTCACCCTCGGCCGGCGTGTAATGGAAGGCATTATCCAACAGATTGGTCAGCACCTGGGTAATCCGGGCATGGTCGGCATGGACCAGGGGCAAGGAGGGGGCCATCTCGGTGAAGACTTTGATGGGCTTGCCCTCGTGCTCGATCCGGCCGCGCAGATGGCCTTCCACCACCTGTTCAATAACCTGGGGAATGTCGAGGGGGCGCAGGTCAAGCTCGGTCTTGCCGGTCTCAATGCGGGAGATGTCCAACAAGTCGTTAACCAGCATACTCAGGCGGTCGGCGTTGTTCTTGATGACCTTCAGGTAGCGCAACTGGGGATCGGTCATTAGCCCGGCCGCGCCCATCAACATCAGGTCGGCGTACCCTTTGATCGAGGTCATGGGGGTGCGCAACTCGTGGGAAACGGTGGAGACAAACTCGCTCTTCATCCGGTCCACTTCTACTTCCTTGGTGATGTCACGGAAAATGGAGACCGTCCCAAAGAACTGGTTGTTGGCGAAGACCGGCGACAGGTGGACACTGACTACTTTATCTTCGACGGTCAGCCGGTCGGCCAGGGAGGCGCGGTACTCGTGGCTGCCATCGGCGTGGCGGCCCCACCGGTCAATGGTACGCATCCAGGACTCGCCTGAAGAACCGTAGAGGCCCAACAACTCATTGATAGATTTACCAATGAGCTGCCGACGGGGGATGTCGAGGATGAGACTGGCCGGCATGTTGGCCAGGATAACCTGGCCGGCCGCGTCGGCCACGAGCACGCCGTCAGCAATACTTTCCACGATGGCCTGGTTCTTGGCTGCTTCGATTTGTTCCAGGCGGAGCATTGTGCCCAACCGCTCGGCCTGATCGCGGATGAGGAGGTACAGTTGGGCATTATTGATGGCATTGGCGACCTGAATGGTGGCCGCCTCGACCAGTTCCAGTTGCTGTTGGGTAAAAGCGCCCGGCTCTTTGTGAAAGAGCATCAAGACGCCAATCACTTCGTCGCTGGAAATGAGAGGAACGGCCAGGACGGAACGGTGCTCAGGGTTATCGGGCGGGCTGACCCAACGTTCATCGGCCTGGGTGTCGTTGATGACCACAGCCGTCCGGTTATGAATAATCGAGCCGGCCAGCCCCCTGTCGAGGCTGAGGTCCAGGACCGCACCCTGGGCAGGCAGGCGTTCCGGACGGCCGAAGGCGGCGCGATAGACCAGATTTCCGGTATCGCTGTCCATGAGCAGGATACCACCCTGGGTGGCGTTGACGACTTCGTTGACCAGTTCCAGGGCCTGGCTCAAGACCCGGTCCTGGTCCAGGCTGGCCGACAGCTCAGTGGTGATGCGCAGCAGGTATTGCACCCGGTCGCGCTCCTGGCCCAGGGCGCGGGTACGTTCGGCCACCCGTTCATCCAACTGCTCGTTCAACTCGCGCAACTCGGTTACCAGTTGGGCGTTCTGGATGGCGATGGCGGCCTGGACGCCAAAGACGGTAGCCTGCTCCATATCGCGTGGGCCAAAGCGATCCGGCCGGCTTCTTTCGACCAGGATGAGGGCGCCGATGATGTCCGCTTCCTGCATGAGCGGAATACCCAGCACTGCCTGGATAGATTCTTGTTGAGGCAGGTGCAGGTTGACGGCCGACTGTTGGCGGAAGTTGTTGATAAACGTCCCTTCACCTTGATGAACGACGGTAGCGGCAAAGGTGGAAATATCGGTGGCAGGAATCCGTAATCCGGAGAACTCCTCGCTGGCGTGGCCCTGGGCAGCAATGCCCACCAGCTCGTCTTCCTGCCGCTGCCAGATGTAGGCGCCGTCCACCTGGAAGAGGCTCAGGCTTTCCTGGCAGATGAGGCTCAGGACGGTGGGCAGGTCAAAGGTGGCGTTAATGGCCAGGCTCACCCGGCCGAGGGCGGCAAAGAACCGCTCGCGCTGGTAGGTATCCTCAAACAGTTGGGCGTTTTCCATGGCAATGCCCGCCTGGTTGATAATAGCCAGTAGCGATTGTAGTTCGTTTTCGTTAAAGGTGTGGCGCCCGGCCGGAGCCGTTATTTCGACGACGCCGTAGATTTCGTCGCGGATGATAATGGGTAGCAGCGCGGCCGTAAAGGTCGTTTCTCCTTCCGGCAGCCAGGCGGGTCTCTTGGGTAAGGTGACGGTCTGGCCGTCAACCTGGGCAACCAGGGGTACCTGAGTATCTATTACCTGCTGTATGACTTTGAAATCGGCCAGGTTGTAGACGGCGCTGGCCGGGGTGAGATCGCGCTGGGCCAGCCGGGCGTGTTCTGCTACTACGACCGCTTCTCGTTTGGCCCGGTTCCACTCGTAGATGGTGTAGCCTTGGGCGTTGACCACCTGGAGTAAGTAATCGCCCATGGCGGTCAGAACAATTTCCTGGTCCAGGGTGCCGGAGATGGCATGGCTGGCTTCAAATAAGATCCGCAACTCCTGGCTACGGGCCAGCGTTTCGCTCAGTAACCGGGCATTTTCAATAGCTACGGCCGCCTGGGAGGCAATTGTCGTTAAGGTGCGGATGTGGTGATCGCCGAAGAGATTGGGCCGGCTATAGTCCTGGATGGCAATTACACCAATCACCCGGTCGGCGGCGCGCATGGGCACGGCCAGGTACGATTCGGAGGGTTCGCCGTAGCCAGGGTCGGTGTGTTTGTCCCATTCGGATTTGTTGCTGACCAGCAGCGGCTGTCCAGTCCGGAAAACGTAATTAGTGGGACCGCGCTCAGCCTGGATTGGCGACACGTCTTGCGATGCCATTCGCTCGACCAAAACCGGGAAGTGGAGGGTGTTGTCAGTGGTGTTGTAGAGGGAGATGTAGTAGCTGTCTACCTGGTAGGCGGCCGAGATAGCCCGGCCGATTTGTTCCAGCAATTCTTCCAGGTCCAGGATGGTGGAGATGGCCCGGCCCACCTCGGTGACTGTGCGCAGGTCAGCCAACTGGTGCTGCATCTCCTGGTAGAGTTGCGAGTTTTCAATGATGGGCGTGGCCATTTGGGCGTACAGCTCGATGATCTGTACGGACCGGAGGGTTGGCCGGCGGCCGTCCTGGGGGTGGTCCAGGCTAATGATGGCCATGACGTGCTGCTCCCGGTCGTACAATGGCAGGAACAAAAGGTCATCGGGATGCCAGGCGTACGGTTCGGCCCGAACCGGCGAATTATCGGGCAAGCCAAGCCCTACCCTTTCCTGGACCCAGGGGTCATCGGCCGGCATAAAGTAGCAGGCGCCTACCCGGTAGTGGCTATAGCGCTCGTCAGTCAGACGTTCGCGCCACGTTTCGGCCGGGAGCAGGTTGTCTTTCAAGAAGCGAACTTCTTCCTCGGTCAGGCCGGCGGCGACGAGCTTGACGACGTTCAATTCTCTGTCGCGCAGGGTCAGGGTGGAGCGATCCCAACCGGCGGCCTGGATACTTTCGACGATCAACTGCAACTGCCGGTCAAAGTCTAGCTCACGCAGAACTTGTTGGGAGATGTTGTGCAATTGTTGGAGTTGGTTGGCGTAGGCGCGTGTGTTGTGATAAAGCCGGATATTCTCAATGGCTGTAGCCGCCTGGTTAGCGAAAATTTCCAAGGCTTTAGCGGTGTTGATATCCGGCCGGTGGCCGTCCACGGGCGAATCCAGGCTGATGAGGCCAATAGGCTGGCCCCGCGAGCCGAGTAAAGGAATGACAAACAAGTCGTTGGGATCCCAATTCTGTATAGGGAGGGGATCTTCTTGCAGGTAGCGTTCATTGACCCAGCCGGCGATGTCCCGGTAAATGATGGGGACCCAGAAAGAGCCGTCCACTGCCTGGGCCGAGCCGGTGATGTAGATTTGGCGGGCGTCGTGCGGCAAGGCGGAGATGACCTGGTGGGCAGTGCCCGGCCGGGTGCGGACGTTCAAAACATCGTCATCGGCTACAAAGACAACGTGGTAGGTGGATTCACCGCGTTGATCTACCAGGACTTTCACCGGGTACAGATCGGAGGCCTGGAACGTCTGCAGGTTGGCGTAAGCGTCGGCTCGCTCGGCGGGTACGAAGTAAGCGCGGCCCAGGGCAAATTCCGGCACGAGGACTTTTTCAATCTCTGCCCAGGGCTGGACCATTTGCTGGATTTCCTGGAAGCGTTCCAGGGGCAGGCCGGCCGCGGCGATAGTACGCAGAGGCATGGCAGGAGCGTCTTCGTCAATCAGGTTAAGGACGACAATGTGAAAACCAACCCCTTCCTGAATGGCGTAAACCAGGTCGTCGTAGACCTCGGACAGCGGCCGGTCGTCGTGCATTACCCGGCTGGATTCGACAAAGCGTTCGATTTGTTGCGCCCGGCGATGGAGCAGAGTGCTGCGTTTGTTTAGCTCATCAAAGCGTTGCGCATTACCAATGGCAATCGCCGCGTGATTGGCCAGGGCGACGACAAAGAGGCGTTCTTCTTCGTCGAAGTAGTCTGGCTGGCTGCTGTAAAGAACGATCATGCCAGCCACCAGGCCCTCGTAGACGATGGGAACAATGAGTAGAGAGCGAGTCTTAAATTTCTTAGGCAGGCGGTGGCGGATCAAGCCCTGGCGACTCTCCAGGACCTCTTTTTCCAGGCCGGCCAGAAGCTCGGGCGGGACGGCGTCGCCGCGCACCAGGCGCATGGCAAATTGCTCCTGGGCCTTGTTGTACAGGCTGACGTGCCCGCCGGTTGCCCCGGTGTTAGCGGTGGCTTCCTCGACGACGGCCTGGAGGATAGCGTCGAGACGGAGGGTGGCGCTCAACTGCTGGCTGATCCGGGTGAGGGCAGCCAGGCGGTCGTCGAGTTGTCCCCTACCCTGGCTATCTTCGACCGCGTGGGCAGGGGTCAGCACCAGTTGCACGGCCGGGGTGTTTTGCCAGGTAGTCGTCCTGGCCTGCACGCCAACCCGGCCGGCGTTGGTGTAGAGATGCGTTTCCGAATCTCCTTCCAGCAGCTCCTGCCAGGCTTCATAAGGAGCAACGGCCTCATAAAGGGTAGCCGGTTCTCGCTCAAGTCCCAGCAACTCTATCGCTGCCTGGTTGAGGTATTGAATTGTGCCGTCGGTTGCCACAACCAAAATACCCTCGTGCAAATTGTCGAGGAAGCTGAGCGTGGTGGCCGAAGTCAATTCCTTTTCCATCCCGTTCGTTTGAACGTTTAACGCCCCACGTTCAACGCTTTGGTGAGTCCTGGCTATTCAGGCGGCGCAACTCGGCCGCAGTTTCGGTAATCTCTCGGATGTCGGAAAAAGTTTGTGTCTGGCTGGAAACGGTACCAAAAGAAAGACTCATCAGCGGGGCCAGGGTGCCGTCCGGCTGGGGAATGCCACCTTGTTCACGGTGGATAAAGCTATAATGCGTCGGCGCCTCTTCGTCGAACCGTTTCCGCAGGTGGTCAATCATCGCCGCCACACTCTTGGAGTGAGTGATGACGACGAAGGTTTCACCACTGGCATGGCCGAGGAAGTCGTTGGCTGTGCCAAACTGGTCCACGGCTTCGTTGAGCAGCAGGGCCATGTTGCGTAGCACTTCGTCGGCGGCGACGAAGCCATACTCGTCAATGAAGGGGGCCATGGAATCAACGCCGACCATGATGTAGGCCCAGTCGTCGGAGCGCATCAATTCTCGGAGCTGTTCTTCGATGAGGCGGCCGCTGGGCAGGCCGGTGCGCGGGTCGGTCATGTTGAGGCGCTGGTAGGAACGGATGGCGGTTCGCACGCGCAGTTTCAATTCCTCAATGTCGAACGGCTTGGTGATGTAATCGTCCGCCCCGAGTTCCAGCCCGGCAATTCGGTCGCTCCGCTCGTCCCGTTGGGTGAGGAAGATAATGGGAATGTGACTGGTGCGGGTGGTGGTTCGTAGCTCGCGGCAAACGGCGTAGCCATCCATGTCGGGCAGCATGATGTCCAGCACAATCAGGTCGGGTAGCTGACGGCGACAGGCCGTCAGGGCATCGCTGCCCCGCGCAGCCACTTCCACACTGTAGCCTTGCCCGGTGAAATAGATGCGGAGCATGTTGGAGATGTCGAAATCATCTTCTACCACTAGTATTCGGGCGTTACTCATAAGCCACTTTCCTTTCGTCAATCTGGCAACCAGAGGCCGGAAATGGGGTCAATTGCCTGAGGCATTGACCCTGATGGTCGTTCTGGTTACTTATCTTGCATACGAGACAACGATTAGCCATTACACTAACTGCCGTTGGCCACTACTGGATACATGAACTGGGATTGTGCTTTAATGTCGGCAATTTCAGATTCAGTGATGGCTCTTTCGAAGCTGCGAAAACCGGCAAGTTTGAAACCATGCTGTGAAGCAATTTTATCAATGGTAGTTATTTGTGACAATTGGATATCTTTTCCTAGTGTGAAAGAATGGTAGTGTCCTTCCAGGGCCAGGGCCATGGTTTCGGCCATGCAGGCGTAGGCCATTTTTGGGGGGAAGCCAAAATCAAAACCAAAATCTACCAGGCCGGGCACTTCGACCATACCGCCCTCAATGACGAGGACATCGCGGCGCTGTTCGACCACCTGCCGCGAAACGTCGCGGGGGCGGGCCACGTCGCAAACTACGGCGCCCCGGCGCAGGTGCTCTGGCCGGATGATGGATTCGACGGCGCTGGTGACGGTAATGACCAGCTCGGCTTCGACCAGCCGGCCGATGTCGGTGGTAACCTCTACCTGGGGGCAGCCGGCAGTCTGCACCCGGCCGGCGACGGCGTTGAGTCTGTCCGGGTTGCGGCCGACGAGCAGCATGCGGTTGACCTTATCGGCCAGCAAGACGGCGGAGAGAGAGCCAATAGAACCAGTGGCCCCGACGACTGCGGCCGTGGCGCCGGCCACAGGGATGGCCATGCGCGCGGCAGCCTGTTCGATGGCCTGGACGGCAATGGAGACGGTATAGCTATCGCCGGTAGTCACGGGGATGTTCAGATGCCGGGCAATGGTAATCCCGCCGTCCCCGACGACCGAGGTAAAAGCCCCCAGACCGAGGATGCGAGCGCCCAGCCGCTCGGCCAGCCGACCGGTCTGGATGATCTTGCGGTAGACCACTTCCGGGGGCAGAGTCATCATACGTCTGGGGGTGAGCGGGCAGGCGATGAACCAGCCTTCTATGTGGCGGTCGGTGGCCAGCGATTGAATGCCGGTAATCTTAGAAATGTAAACAGGGGGGAAGAACAGCGACAGAAAGTCAATCAGCCAGACGGGCAGCTTACCCAGAGCCGGAAACTTGCGGGCTACGTCTCGTTGCGGGTCAATGGGGTGAATGATAAAGGCAAAAGTGTCTGGCATTGAAGCCCACTTGTGGTTATTCCGGTTGTTCCTCGCGGCGGGGATACAGCCGGGGGTAAGGGTATTTCAATTTCAGGGCGTGATGGTCGCTGTCTTCGTAACAGATGTTGTTGGTAATGTATCGTCTTTCTTCGCTGGCCAGGAGCACCACGTCTGATTCGATGGTGCGGGCCGGGTAGATGACCAAACCCGAACTCAGGCGGCAATGGTGGCCAACGCAGCCGCCGAGGACGAACATGTTGGTCTCTTCCAGCCCCTTGGCGCCAAAAGCCCTCAAGGGGGCGGGCAAGACGTTGAAGTCGGTGAAAGTAGAACCGGCGCCAATGAAAGAGTCCCGGCCGACGACGCATAGTTGCAGGCAGGTATTCTGGGCGACCATCGAGTTTTCCATCAGGGTGGTCATGAAGAGGGAGGCGCGGAAAGGCAGAAAACAGCCGTCGCTGACGACGCTGAGCATTAACTGGCAACCCTGGGAGACGTTGACGTTGTTGCCGATGATGCAGTTGTCAATGACGACACCAGGGCCAATGGTGACGTTGTTGCCGATGGTCGTGAGACCGTGGATGACGGCCGAGGGGTCAATGTTGACGTTCTGACCCACTTTAACCAGCTCGGAACAATCTAAGACCTGTTTTTGCTCGACCAGGGCTTTAAAGAGTATCTTGAGCCGGTAACGCCAGTCAGAGTCTACCTTGTCTTCTATGTCTTTGCCTTGGGCGAAAACGCCGAAGAGGATGTCAATGACAAAGAGGTGGACCCAGCTTTCCAGACAGACAAAGGCTTTACGGGGTAATTGATAGACCAGGTCGCCAGTGACCGAGGCCATGTAGGGCGGCACGTGGTAGTAGCCGACTTCGCGGGGCTCTGTTTCAATGACGAGGGGCTGGGCGACCAGGTTTTGAGAAATGCCCTGGGGCAAGTACCACATGTCGGCCAGGAGAAGATTGTCTTGTTCAAAGAAGGAACGGGTTAGCGGCCGGATGTGTTCGACAATAGTCAGATCGTCCTTGCGAAAGGCAATACGCACCGGCTTGCGACCGGCGCGGGCCCGGGCCATGAATTCATCAATCAGGGCTTTGTTGAAGAAGAGGTTGTCCCGGTGGACCAGCCGTTCCACCTGTTCGTCCCCCTCGAGCCGCTGGGCAATCTTCCAGTCCGGGTATTCGCGCTCCTCGGTGACGTAGGGGTTGAGGACGTCGCGCTGCCATAGCCAAAGGGGAACGTTGTGAACTCTCAAGTCACGGGCAGGCTCATTGAAAGGATGTATGTGACTAAGTTCTTGTAGAATAATACGGCGCATCAGCTAAATAATCGGCTTCTTGTTAATGGCAATGACACATGCTTCATCACCGGCGGCGACACATTCTATTTCTTTGACGTAGAAGTTTTTGCCGTTGCTGACCCAGTAGAGTGATTCTTGCAACAGGCCCACAGCCAGGTGGCAGCAGGGACTTTCCGACTGGCGTCCCCAGCAAACCGGGCAACGTAGAATTTTCCAGAGGTGTTTTTCCGAATCCTGGCTCAACTTGACAATCTGGTCGGTAAATTTGTTAAACGTTTCGGCAAAGACCTCCAGGCCGATTTTCAGCTTGATGCCCAGCGGTAGCGGCCGGAAAGCCAGGTCGGCAATGCCCAGGACGGGCATGAATTCCCTGAGGGCGTATTTGAAGGTTTCCCGGCCGGCACGCATGGCCAGGCCGCGTCCGCCGCGCACCCCGTACATCTCGTCCAACGTTTCCTGGATAGCGCCAAACTCGGAAAAGGTAAAACCCAACTCCAGGTTGTTGGGGGGGTAGTTGTTGACGAAACGGCTGAGCCCGGCCAGGTTTAAAACGGCGTTTACCCCGTGCCGGCCCATGATGTCTTCCATGGCCGTCAACACAATCCGGCCCATTTTGTTAGGATAGTAATACTCGCGCTCCTCCAGCGCAGTATGGGGTTCTTCTTTTGGTTTAATTAGCATCGGCTAACCTCAGGCTATCCCCTTCATGGTTACTCATGAAGCGCGTTAAAGTACTCACGAACCGTTCCGGCTCGTCTGTCATGGGGAAGTGGCGGGAATGCTCCATCATCGTAATTTCGGCGCACTTCGTCTTACTGATCAATAACTCGGCATTGGTGGGGGAGACGATGTTATCTCTGGTGCCATAGATGCCAAGCGTTTGAATGGTCAGTTTGCCTAATTCCCCACGCAGGTCGGTATCGCGCAAATCGCCGATGCTACGGAAAAAGGACTCAATGCTCGTTCGCTGCACGTCACGGAAGATCATCTGACGGACTTTTTTGGAATCGCCGGCCAGCAAAATGCGCATGATGGTGGAGCGGATGAAAGGGTAGCGCCAGACAAGCTCGGCAATCCAGCCGTAACCGGCCAGTTTCAGAAAGGGGTTCAAAGAGGAGCCAATGATGGGTGAGCCGACGACAGCGACTTTTTTGATGCGCTCGGGGTGGTTGAGGGCCAGTTGCAGGGCGACAGTTCCCCCCATGGAATGGCCAGCTACCGGGGCGTGGAGAATGCCCAGCGTGTCCATGAACTGCCGGACCATTTCCACGTAGCTGGAGATTTGGAAGGCTGAGGCGGCATCCCCCGTGCCCTTGGCTGAATCCCCGAAACCCCAAAAGTCCAGTGCATAGACGCGATACTTTCGCTCCGAGGCCAGGGCAATCATGGACTCTCGCCAGACGTCCCATGAATTTATCCAGCCGTGCAGCAGAATGATGGGCTGCCCCCGGCCGATAGATTCATAATGTAAAATACCCTGTTCCGTAACGATAGAGCTCACGTTCGCCTCAGCGCACGACCATTTGCGGACTCAACAGATTGAGCATTTGTTGTGTAGGGACTGGAGGCCCTACACGCGAGGCGGCCGCCTGTTTTCCTTTGCCCATCTGCTGAGCCTCCCGACAAATGAGATAGTAACATTGGCCCCAGATGACGGCAGTGAAAAGCAAGTGAAGGAGGAGTAAATGAAACGTTAATGAATTGCCTCAGGACTCGGACTCATCTAATTGTTCCAGGATCGAATAGAGTAACTCCAACAGAACGTTTTTGACACTTTCTTTGTCCAGGGCAACGCAGGGCAACACCTTGACGCTGGGATTCAGGCGCAGGATGATTCGCAGGTCGTCTGGTTCCCAGGCATCCTCGTGATCTTGTTTGTTGGCGGCGACGACATAGGGTGTTGAAGCGTAACTTTCAAAGGTTTCCAGGATTCGTTTAGCCTCACGGAACGTTTCTGGCTTGGTGCTATCCACCAGAACGATAAAACCCAACATGCCTTCGGACAGGATTTCCCACATGAAATCAAAACGGCGCTGGCCGGGGGTGCCGAAGAGATAAAGGACCAAGTCGTCATCTACCGTAATCCGGCCAAAATCCATAGCCACCGTCGTCTGGCCTTTGACGGCCGCTTCCGAGACGCTGGAAATCCTTCGCTCGGTGGAAACAACGTCAATTTCGCTGACCGAGCTGATGAACTCTGTTTTGCCAGCAGAGAATGGACCGGTTACAACCATCTTAACAGCTTGCATAAAACCCTACCAACTGGTAATTATTTTGATACCAACTCAAGTTGTTAGCACCTTATGGTTGTCACCGGCACGCTGGCGTACTCAGGATAACAGAATCAATAGCAATTAATCAAAGGGTATTCAGTTAACCGGTACGACAACCAGAACGAACTAAACGGCCACAGCCACCAGGCCGGTTAGAGGCTGCGGATACGATCTATCAGGCGTGTGACCACTGACCGTTTGACGGCGGGTTGTTGTTCGAGCAGGCGTTGCTCGGCAGCGCGGGGCGGCATTTGCTGTTGTACAGGAGCGCCCACCGGTTTGGCCGTCTGGACAATTTGCACGAGGCCGGCTTGTAGCATACCGTAGACAATCCGGCGGATCTGGAACTCACTTAAATTATTGGCTTCGGCAATCTGGCGAATAGTGTTTCGAGGATTGATAAAGGAGACGACACGCCATTCCTCGACTGTCAGGTTGATGTTACGGAGGCGGGCGTCGGGCCGGTCGGTGAAGCGAAGGGCAATATCCAGATCGGGCAACTCTTCTTGTAGCCGCTCCCACTCTTTCAGGCGGCGGCTGCCTTCCATAATGACACTTTCCAAGTCAATGGGGACTGTGATCCGGTCTGCCGAAGGAGTCCTGTTGGCGTCAAAACGAAAGATGCCGTCTACCCAGGTGAACAACTTATAGACAATGTCGAGGACGTGCTGGCGTACGCTCTGGATAATGTCGCTCTGGGTCACGTAGCCAGCCTGGATCAGAAGATGACCGAGTTGTTTATCCCCTGTTCCCTGGGCGCGACTTTGAATGATCCGTCCCTGTTCGTCGGAGAGTTTGCCCGCCCTTTGCAAGATCTGGGCCAGGTTGTTGCCGTTTTCACCCAGGGAGGCATAAATGAGCTTCCCTTCGCGAAAAGACATCTGAGCGACCTGGCTGCCTTCAATGGTGAGGGTCCCGGTTTTGCGCGCCAGGCTGATCAAGTTCAAAAGTTGGGTTGTCGAGAAATCGCGCAGGTTCCCTTTAAGCGCCATCTTTAACAGTTCCTGCAGTTTAGTTTAAAATTTTTCACAATAATTGGGCCTTTCAATTTTGGCATTATACATTTAGGTATAGGTCAAGTCAAACCCCCTTATGTCATGATCGAGGGCATTTTGTACTATAAGGGTCGCTTGTTGTCCTCCTGGTTGCCGTGTACAATACGAGCAACTAGGTTGGAAGGCGCCGGTTGGCGTCCAGTTCGGGGCGGTGGCGAAAAGGCAGACGCAGCGGACTTAAAATCCGCCGGGGTAGCCCCCCGTGTGGGTTCGAATCCCACCCGCCCTATGAAGCAGATTTTATGCCCGGTATGGCCCGTTGGAGCGGGCCATTTTTATTGCTGAGCAGGTAATGGCTGAAGTGGCACGGCCGGAGACCGGCCAGAGCCAGAGAGGTATTGAGCAAACGACATGTCCCTGGTTAGGTGGGTGCAGGAGTTTCTGGCGAATTGGCCAGCCCAGGAGGACGGCCGGCACCGGCCGGGGGCGGCCGATACAGTGGTGGTTGCCGTTTCCGGCGGTCCGGACTCGCTGGCCCTGCTGCACGTGCTGGCCCGGCAGGGGATACACCCGGCGGACAAGCTGGTGGTGGCGCATCTGGACCACGGGCTGCGGCCATCAGCCACGGCCGAGGCAACCTTTGTGGCCAAGACGGCGGCAGCCTGGGGCGTGGCCTGTGTGGTGGAGCGGGAGGACGTGGTGGCCCTGGCCCGCGACCAGGGGTTATCGCTGGAGGAAGCCGGCCGGCAGGCGCGCTACGCTTTCCTGGCCCGGGTAGCGGCTCAACGAGGTGCGGCTGCCGTGGCTACCGGCCATCACGCCGACGACCAGGCAGAAACGGTGTTGATGCATTTTTTGCGAGGTAGCAGTCTGGCGGGGTTGCGGGGGATGTTGCCGGTCGGCCCCTTGCCCGGCGCGCCGCACCTGACGCTGTTCCGGCCGTTCCTAGAGGCGCCACGGGAGGAGATCCTGGCCTATTGCCAGGAGCATGACCTGGCCCCGGTAGAAGACGCTTCGAATATGGACACGACGTTTTTCCGCAACCGGCTGCGCCACGAGTTGCTGCCGGCACTGGCCGGCTATAACCCGCAAATTAGAGAGCGGTTGCAACACCTGGCGGCGGTGGCCGCCGGGGATGTTGAGCTGCTGGAGGCCTTGTTGCGCCAGGCGTGGACGAAGGTGTTGCGCGAGGAGGGGGCGGACTGGCTGCGCCTGGACCGGGCCAGGTGGCTGGCGTTGCCGCTGGCTTTGCGGCGGAGTACGCTGCGCCACGCGGTCTGGCGGCTGCGGCCGGCCCTGCGGGACGTGGGCTTTGTGACGGTGGAGCAGGCGCGGCAGATGGCGGAAACAGGCCAGGTGGGGGGACAGTCTACGCTGCCGGCCGGTCTGGCGCTGGTGGTAGGCTACGACGACCTGACGTTGAGCGCGATGGCCGGGGCAGCGCCGCTGCCAGACCTGCCGCAGTTGCCGGACGAAAAGCCACAGCCGCTGGCCGTGCCCGGCAGGGTGGCGCTGGTGGGGGGGTGGCAGTTGGCGGCCACGTTCCTGGAGCGGGTAGAGCTGGCTGAAATTCAGGCCAACCAGGACCCCTGGATAGCTTTTGTAGACGTGCCCGACCCGGCCGGCCTGGTGATCCGGCCGCGCCGGCCGGGGGAACGGTTCCGGCCGCTGGGGATGGGCGGGCAATCGGCCCGGGTGGTGGAGGTGATGATTAACCGGAAGATTCGGGCCGGGCTGCGGCCGTTGTGGCCGGTGGTAGCTAATGACCAACACTTGATCTGGCTGGTGGGCCATCACATAGACGAACGGGGCCGGGTGACGGAAGGAAGCCGACAGGTGGTTAAACTTCACGTGGAGCGGGTAACGTGATGGTCGAGTTTAGAGCTAGAGGAAGCAGTCAGGTATGATGGCTGCAGTCTGACTCTGGCGTGTAAACTCAAGTAGAGGTTGACGGGCTATCTCCGGCTCAGTATACTACCAGGTGCGACTGCGCGGGGCGTAGCTCAGTTTGGTAGAGCGCTCGGTTTGGGACCGAGAGGTCGTCGGTTCAAATCCGGCCGCCCCGACTCATGCGGCAGTGGTGTAGTGGTAACACAGCAGCCTTCCAAGCTGTTATCACGGGTTCGAGCCCCGTCTGCCGCTCTTCTATATCAATCGCAACAAATTAACGCGAATTATCGCGAAAAATCTATGTGAATTAGCGTTAATTTGTTGCTCTGTTGAAAGGGGCCTGTAGCTCAACGGCAGAGCGGTCGGCTCATAACCGATTGGTTCCAGGTTCGAATCCTGGCGGGCCCATTCCGTGCTTTGGTGAGTCACCCCCAGCGATACGGCTTAATAACCCAGGATATTAACGGTCAGGGTTTTAATGCTGCTGAGCAAGTTCGTTAACCTTGTGACATAACCTTTGAGATCAGAAGCGGTCCAGTCGAATCAAAAGCATAGTAGGCCCAGCCAACAGGTCAGGCTCCTGTTTGGTGGTAGGTACTTCCTTTTCTTTTTTGTCATTGCTCTTTTACTGGCAACGAAGGGAGCCAATCTGGCCAGCCATGGCTGGCGTAACGCCGGCTATTTGTCACTGAATCGGAGTCTGGCTGCACCGACCAGTGGAGCAGCCGTCCGTCACGCGGTTGAGGCGGAAAATGCGCTTCGCGTAGCAATGTCCCTAGCCCAGGAAAGCGAGTCTGCCCGGCGTGGATTAGGCTTTGCCCTGGTCACCCAAGGTCGGGAAAATGACGCCCTATTAGTCTGGCGTTCATCTTCTGGCATGCCGGCCGAGTTAATGACCTGGGGCTTTCAGGCCTGGAAGGAAGGGGAGTACCAGGAAGCGGCCGACTGGCTTGAACGGGCCGCTGGCGCCGCCCCATCCCTTGGAGACCCCTGGTACTACCTGGGGATGCTGTATGAAGAGACAGGCCGGCCGGAGCAGGCGACGGAAGCCTACAGCCAGGGTCGAGAGCGCCTGCAATTGCTGGCCGTCGGCCGAAGCGAGTTTTATTTCCGTTTAGGACAACTGGCCAAACAAAAGGGACAGTCGTCGAACTGGCTGACGTCGCGGGACTTGTTTACCCAGGCAGCGGCCTTTTATGCCCAGGCAATCAGCCTGAACGCCTTTTCTGAGCCGTCGTCCGAGGCGATAACGCACTTTGACCTGGCCGATGTACTGAACAGACTGGGCCGTGATCGAGAAGCCCTGGCTGAGTATGAGTGGGTGTTAGCCCACGAGCCGCAAAATTACTGGGCCAACGTGCGGTTAGGCTTGCTGGTTTGGGAACTGGATGGCGATTCGACCAAAGCGGAAACACTTTTGTTGCGGGCCCTGGCAGTGGAAGAAGACAAGAAGTGGGCCTACCAATACCTTGGCCAATTGTATCTGGCAACAGGGCGCCAAGCTGAAGCGGTTGAGATGTACCGGCATGTGTTGGCGCTGGATCCCCGCGACGTGGGGGCACAAGAAAGTTTGAATAGCCTTGAAGTCGAAGAATGACGCCGAAGGTGAAGGATGCCGCCGGACCAGGTGTTGTTGGTAAAGGCGTCAAGACTCTGGCGGCCGGCGCCGGAGTAGCGCTGACGGGTACTTTAGTCGGCCGCAGCATAGACGTGGTGCGGCAGGTAGCCGTGGCCCGACTCCTTGGCCCCGAAGCCTTTGGACTCTACGCCATTGGTTGGACTGTGCTGCGCATCGTTGGGGTGCTGGCAACGCTGGGGATGCACAACGGCGCCATTCACTACGGTACTTCTTATCAGGACAAGGATAACGCCGGTTTTAAGGGCCTCCTGTTTCAGTCGCTAGGGTTAACCTTCGTTGCCAGTGTGCTGGCCGGCATGGGTCAGTTTCTGGCGGCACCCTGGCTGGCCCAACAGGTGTTTCACGATCCGGCGCTGGTTTCCGTGCTGCGCTGGTTTGCAGTGGCCTTTCCTTTATTGGCTGGCTTGCGGGTAGCGGCTGGGATTACCCGTATTTCTAAACGGATGCGCTTTGCCGTTTACACTGAAGAGATAATCCCACCAGCAGTCGGCCTGGCGTTTTTCCTGCTGCTGTATCAGTTCGGATCGCGGTTACAAGGGGCTGTCGTGGCCAGCGTCCTGGCTCTGGCTGTAGCTGTGGCAGCAGCATTGTATTACGTCATCCGCCTTTTCCCAGAGGCGGTCAAAGCGCCGCTTAAACTGAGGACACCCCCCAAAGAGCTACTGGCTTTTTCACTCCCCACAGCACTGGCAGCGATGTCCGGCCTTTTCATTTACCGGGTTGACCGCCTTTTTATTGGGTATTTTCACACGCCGGCCGACGTAGGTATTTACCAGGCAGCCTCCCAATTCTCAACAACGTTTGCCCTGATTGTTAACGGCTTTAATGCCATCTTAGCCCCAATGATTGCCGATCTATATCACCGGCGAGATATGGAGCAGTTGGAAGAACTGTTCCGGGTGAGCACTAAATGGGCATTGTATGTCAGTTTACCATTGTTCCTGGTGATCTTTTTTATACCAGGTGATGTTATGAGTGTTGTTTACGGTGGCGAGTATGCCGGCGGCTCGTGGCCGTTGTTTATTCTAACAATTGGGCAATTTGTCAACGTTGCCGTTGGCGCCGTAGGCTTTTTGTTGATTATGACTGGCCGGCCCAATCACTGGTTCCTCATCTCAGCAGCCATGACGGTGGTGAATGTTGCCTTAAACTGGTTGCTTATCCCCCGCCTGGGCATGACCGGTGCGGCACTGGCAACGACAATAGCCGTGAGTGGCCTTTTCCTGATTGGGCTGTTTCACGTGCGGCACGTGATAAGGGTCTGGCCGTATGATCACCGTTACCTGAAGGGAAGTGCGGCCGCGGCCGCGGCGGCAGTAGCCCTGGCCCTGTTGCGACTGGCCAGGCTGGATTCGCCGGCGCACAACGTAGTCATTTCGACAGCCGCCGCTGGTCTGGTGTTTGCTATCATGTTACTTTTGTTGAAGCTGGATAGCGAAGATAGGGAATTTATTCGGATGATTCAATCCCGGATAGGGCTGGCTTAAAGGGTGAATAACAGGAACGTCAGAGTCTTATATATTGCCGGATCCGGCCGCAGCGGCAGCACGCTGCTGGCCCGTATACTCAGCCAAACGGGCAGCAGTTTTGTGTCGGTGGGTGAGCTTAAGCATGTGTGGGAGCGCGGTTTTGTCGAAAACCACCTGTGCGGCTGTGGCAGGTCTTTTCAGAGTTGCGAATTCTGGCAGGCGGTAGTCGGGCACGCTTTTGGCGGTCCTGAGCCAATGCCTATCGAGGTGATCCAGCGGCTAAAATGGTCTGTTGATCGTGTGCGTCATATGCCGCAGATGCTGTCACGTTGGCCAAGCCGGAGTTACCACCAAAAGTGGCAGCAGTATGCTGAGATCGTGGTTGGTCTTTACCAAGCAATAGGAGACGTTTCGGGCGCCGAAATTATCGTCGATTCTTCCAAAGACCTCTCAACGGCCTTTTTTGTCAGGAGCTTGCCAGGAATTGAGGCGCATATTTTGCACCTGGTGCGTGATAGTCGAGCCGTTGCCTTTTCGTGGTCACGGGAGAAATTACGGCCGGAAATTGTGGATCGGCAGGTGTACATGCGTAGACACCCACCGATAAGGGTGGCCGGAGAGTGGTTGTATTGGAATATGACTCTTGACCTGGCATTTGCTGGAAAAGGTCCGCAGGAGTATACCTTCGTCCGGTATGAAGATTTTGTCCGCTCGCCCCTGGCAACCGTGGAGCAAGTTACAGCGAATCTTCAGCTAGCCGGCCAGCCGGCCGTCTCCCTGGAAGGAAATTTACTCCATCTAACCGTGAAAGAGCACACTATTGCCGGTAACCCTGATCGTTTCCAACAGGGTGTAGTCACCATTAAGCCGGATGAAGAGTGGCAAGAAAAAATGGCGCCTCGCGAACGACTGGCAGTAACCCTCATTACCTGGCCATTGTTGCTTAAATATGGGTATGCCAGTGGCTTAAGTCGTAAGAAACAATCGCGATTGGGGCCAGTTTCCTGACCGGGGATAGTCATGTCGGAGATCAGACGCAGCTAGAAGAGGATGAAAGGGAGTATTGTCATCATTTCGTCGGTGCATTGGCATTTCACCTGGCAAAGACACCACGATATCGCTTCAGGCCTGGCTGATAGAGGCTACCAGGTTGTTTTTGTTGAACCGTTGCCCAAGCGGTGGCCTGGCCCTGAGAGCTGGCAGCGGGTCGCGGCCCGGCTGACAGGGAACGGGCGCGAGGCTGGATCGTGTGTTCAAAGTGAAAGTGCAGCCGTGCAGCTTCTCTCGCCACGCCTGCTGCCCGACGCCGGCCGCATTCCTCAATGGATGAACAGGCGGTTTTTTGTGCCGGGCATCGGCCGCAAGGTGGATCGCCTGGGCCTGGCCCGGCCACTGATCGTGATAAACTATCTACCCACTGGGGCTTCGTTGACGCTGCAGCAATGTCTCCGGCCTGACCTTGCCGTTTACGATTGTGTGGCTGATTGGCTGAACGATCCGTATGCGAGGGGATTAGAGCAGTTGGAAAAAGAGCTTCTGGGGCAGGCCGACGTTGTCTTTGCAGATTCACCTTACCTTTATGAGCGCATGCGGAGCCTGCACCGGCACGTGTTGCAGGTGATGCCGGCCGTTCATTTTGAACTTTTCGACCAGGCACGGCGTAAGAAGACCAGTATGGCTGGGCGACCCCTCTGCGCCTACTTTGGCAGTATTGGAGCGAGCATAGATGTGGCGTTACTGCGCCGGGTCAGCCACCACTATCTCTTGCGGCTCATTGGTCCGCCACGGGTCAAGCTGGAGGGATTTGGGCCACAAACTGAATTTATCGGCGCGGTTGTCCACGAACGAATCCCCCAGTTATTGGCGGACGTGGACGTGTTGCTGCTGCCTTACAGACGAGCGGCGCATATGCCGGCCGTTATTCCGGCCAAGACGTTTGAATGCCTGGCGGCCGGAAAACCTACCGTGGCTATTGGCCTGGACAGCCTGGCCCAGTTTGGCGATTTGTTTTACCGATGCCAGACAGAAGAGGCCTTTTTGGCGGCCATTGAAGCAGCTATAAAGGAAGACCCAGCGCTGCCAACCCGGCGTTTGCAGTGTGCCCGGGAGAATAGCTGGCAACAACGCCTTGACCAAATTGAAGCGGCGTTTACGTTGCGCCTGACCGAACGCCACCAGGGCGCTGCGAGGCATAGCGGATGACGGATTCGCCGCTGAACGTATCCAGACCACGGCTTGCCCTGTGGCGGGAAAGAATGTCGTTGCCTGGGACTACCATCACGCTGGTGGGATACCTCTTCCTGCTGCTGCCGCTGTGGTGGGTTCTGGGCGTCGAGCAGTTTGTCTGGCCGGTAGCGCTGGCCGGTATTGGCTTGTGGGAATTTGCCGTGCGGAAAGCCCGACCGGTGTTGACGCCAACGGCCCGATGGTTTTTCCTGTTTTTGGTTGCACAGATCATTTCCAGCTTTTTTATTGTCGAGAGGGCACGTTACCTTTCGTTTGGCCAGACTTTCCTGGTTTACGGTGCGTCGGCCTTGCTCGTTTTGATTCTACCAAACCGAATTACCGGGTGGCGTGATATTCGCTTTCTATTGATAAGTCTGCTGATCGCCATGACGGTTGCCGCGGCGCTTGGGCTGTTGGGTATGGCCCGGTTGTGGCAACCATCGTTTATGTCGGCCGCGGGTGCCATCTTGCCAGAGTGGATAGCCGATACATCCTACGGGGGGCGCATTGCTTTCCGCACCATTGGCCAGGAGGCGTGGTTTTTTAGCCTCCCCTATTTTCGAGTGAATAGCTTTTTTTTGTTTGCCACTGTTTATGCCCTGGCGCTGGCCATCACCGTCCCAATTGCGCTGTTTGCCGTCGAGCGAGCCAATAAAATAACTAAGAAAGCGCTTTGGGGAGGTATTGTGCTTTTACTGCTAGTTAACCTGGCGGCGACGACCGGCCGCACGGCCACCATCGCGCTGTTCGTTGGAGGCGTGTACCAATTGGCTGCTGTTTCACCAATCCGCCGCTGGATCAGGGTTGGGATTGTCGTCGGCATCAGCGTTATCGTCGTTACCTATCTCTTCGAGGGGCAATTGTTGGAGCAGCTTTACGCCGCCTTTCTCAATGCTCGTGCAGGCAGTCTGGACGCGCGCTCAATTGTCTACCAGGAAACGTGGCAGGGCTTTCTCGATAGGCCGTTGTTTGGCTGGGGAACACAACGTGATATCCCCGGTTTTGCCCTCCCGGCCGGTTCGCACAGCTACTATCTGGCTATATTGTATAAATATGGGTTAGTAGGATTTGCGATCTTTATGGGGGTCTGGTGGGCTCTGTGGCGTGATACCCGGCCGCCGGCAGAGATGGTTGCGGGCCACCAACGGGAAGTGGCCACATTTCTAAGTTATGGACGGTGGATCTTTATTGTTTTTCTGATCAGTTCAACGAGTACCGTTCTGGACCTTGATGCTACGACGATGATCATTACCTGGCTGATTTTTGCCTTGTTACTTTCGGCGCGGCGTCTCTACGAAACGGGGGCTGATAGGAGCTAATGAAAATCCTTTATATCGGCGGGGCCGGCCGCAGCGGTTCGACGTTGCTGGAGATGATTCTAGGCAATGTGCCAGGTTTCTTCTCGGTTGGCGAAGTACGTTACTTTTGGGAATATCTGCATCAGGGTGACGTTCGCTGTGGGTGCGGAACGCCTTTAGCCGAATGTGTTTTTTGGTCGGCTGTCGCCAAGCAGTTGCACAACGTTTATGCGGTGAACGTCGGGCAACTGGCAGTGCTGGCCGGCCGGGTGGACCGCACGCGGAACATACCAGCACTAAGCACGGGTCTTAACGCCTGGGGTGGTGACCTGGCGGCGATTACTCGCCGGACAGGCGAGTTATACCAGGCTATTTGGGAGTCATCAGAGCAGCAGATCATTGTTGATTCCTCTAAGGTTCCCTCACATCTGGCTTTGCTGCGCCGAATTGCCGGCGTTGACTTGCGTGTGCTGCACCTGGTGCGTGACGGCCGGGCGGTTGCTTATTCCTGGAGCCGCCGGCGGAAGCGGGAACTGGCTGTGACTGGAGAGAGGACCCAGATGCCGCACCGTTCGGCGGCGCTGGCCATGCTGGCCTGGAGCGTTGAAAATAGCTCTATTGCTCGCCTGGGACGCCAATTGGCGTATTATACGGTGCTGCGCTACGAGGATTTTGTTCAGGCGCCAGGGCCCGCGCTTGGGCAGGCCCTGGCGGCATTGGGATTTCAGGGGATTGACCTGGCCCACTTGGAGGCAGACCAGGTATTGGTTCTACCGACACACAGCGTGGGCGGCAATCCTCTCCGGTTTTCGCAGGTCCCTCTTAGAATTGAACCTGACGAGGAGTGGCGCCATCAAATGCACCCGGTTACGAAAGCAGCTCTTGGCCTGCTGGGCGCTCCGGTCTTGCCTCGTTTTAATTACACTTTTTGGTGAGTAAAAAGGAGCGGATTTCAAGAGAAGGGTATAAACGTGGCAATGGTTGAGCCAGTGGAGGTTGCCAACCAGATTAATATTCTGGGCGTACGGGTTCACGCCTTAACTGTCGCGCTGCTACACCAGCAGATTGATGACGAAATTCGGAATGGGCGTCACAGCCTGGTGCTGAATGTGAACGTTCACTGTCTGAACCTGGCCTACGAGTTGGCCTGGCTGCGTCGTCTCTTGAACAATGCCAGGGTAGTTTTTTGTGATGGGGCCGGGGTGCGGTTGGGTGCACGTATCCTCGGCTACCACCTGCCCCAACGTATCACTTACGCCGACTGGATATGGCAGTTAGCCGATTTTTGTGCAGAACGAGGCCACACTCTGTTCCTGTTGGGCGCAAGACCGGGGGTGGTCCAGCGCGCCGTGGAACGTCTTGAGCAACGCTATCCCAGGCTGGAAATTGTCGGGGTACAGGATGGTTACTTTAACAAAGAGCGCGAGGATTCAGAAAACAAAGCTGTGGTGGAGGAGATTAACAGGCTCCAGCCTGACATTTTGATTGTCGGCTTTGGTATGCCGCTGCAGGAGCGATGGTTGATGGAAAATTGGGAGCGGCTAGATGTTCACGTGGCGCTGACGGGCGGCGCTGTCTTTGATTATATTTCCGGCGAATTGCGCCGGCCATCGTCCTGGATGACCAATCACGGGCTGGAGTGGCTCGGCCGGTTGGTGATTGAGCCACGCCGTCTTTGGCGACGTTATATTGTGGGGAATCCACGTTTTTTATGGCGGGTGCTTAAAGAGCGTTTCAACTTACTACCTGGCGACTTAACATGACACCACCCTACGGGAGGAAGAGATGATTCATCGCTTTAGTGTGAATTTTGCCGTCCTATCTCTGATTTTCGATACAGGGTTGACGTTGTTGGCCTTGATTATTGCCGGCATTTTACGGCCTGTGCTGCCTCTTTTTCCTTTTGTCATTCGTGTGCCGACGATCCAGATACCTGTTTACCTTTATCTGGTGGTTCCCTTGCTATGGGCCTGTGTTTTGTTTCTTGCTTCTGTTTACGACCCAAAACGCACCTACAGGGTCGTAGATGAACTGCAAGTGGTGACGCTGGCTGTGGGACTGGCTACGCTGATCCTGGCTGGCCTGCTGTACTTTTTTTTGCGTGAATTTTCTCGCTGGCTGCTCGTCCTGTTCGTCGTACTCAACCTAATATTTCTATTAGGCTGGCGGTTGCTGGCTCGCCCTATCCTCAAACTCCTCCACGTGCCGCCGGCCGAGAGCCGGGTGCTCATTGTTGGCGCCGGCCGCTGTGGCCAGCGAATGGGCGAGATGATCCGGGCCTACGAATGGACAGGCCTGCGCTTAACTGGTTACCTGGACGATGATCCGGCCAAACGCGATCAAAATCTCCCTATTCTCGGCCGGGTGGAGGAGGTGCGCCAGGTGGTGGAAAGGATGGCGGTTGACGACGTGGTCATTGCGCTGCCACAGTGGGCGTATGCGCGGATTAACGAACTGGTGTTGAAGTTGCACGATCTGCCCGTTCGGGTGCAGGTGATTCCCGATTATTTCAGCCTGGCTCTCTACCGCGCCTCGGTCAATGACTTCGGCGGCCTGCCGATGATTAGCTTGCGCGATCCGGCGCTCAACGACGTGGAGCGGCTGATGAAACGCCTTTTCGACCTCGTAGTCAGCGGTTTTCTGATCCTAGCGACATTGCCGTTGATGGCCTTCATCGCGCTGATCTTAAAAGCAGCCTCGCCGGGGCCGGTCCTTTTTCGCCAGGAGCGGATTGGGGAGAACGGCAGGCCCTTTACCATGTACAAATTCCGTTCTATGATTGTAGGTGCCGAAAAGCAACAAGAAAGTATGAACGAAGTCACGCCCGAAGGATACATTATCTTTAAGAAGGCTAATGATCCGCGTATAACACGGATCGGCCGCTTTCTGCGCCGCACAAGTCTTGACGAGCTACCGCAATTGTTCAACGTGTTGAAAGGGGAGATGAGTATGGTCGGACCGCGGCCGGAACTGCCCTGGTTGGTGAACGGGTATGAGATGTGGCAGCGCAAACGCTTTGCCGTGCCTCAGGGAATTACGGGATGGTGGCAGGTTAACGGCCGGGCCAACAAACCGATGCACCTGAATACCGAGGACGATCTTTATTACATCCAAAATTACTCCCTATGGATGGACGTTTACATCCTGCTTAAGACGCTGTGGGTGGTGTTGCGGGGCACGGGTGCTTACTGAGCTGTGGCCCCAACATCGGCCGGCGCGTTTCTGGCAGGAGGGTATCGTTTTACTGGTTATCATGCCCTGGCTGCTTTTTCCGACGCTGTTTGTCCCGGGAACGGTGGTAGCGTTATTGCTCACGATAGCTCTCTGGTTATGGCCGTGGGTGGTGGAGCGAAGGCCGTTAGCGGCGACACCCTTTAATGCAGCGCTGCTGGTCTGGGGATTAGCCGTCGTCGCCGGCACCCTGGTCACGGCCGATCCTGATTTAACGTTGCCGAAGGTGACGGGGCTGGTTATAGGTCTGACGACCTGGCGCTACCTGGGGACGGTGGTGAAGGAGCCGGGCCAGTTGCGTTGGGGTGTCGTTGCGTTTTTGGCGTTGGGCGTTGGCTTTGTTTTGATAGGAATTATTGACGGCGAATGGCGGGTGAAGGTGCCTGTCTTGGAGGCGCTGTTAAGCAAATTCCAGCCACGCCTGTTCCCGCTGCCTGGATTCCCGGAGGCCGGTGTGCAGACGAACCAGTTGGCCGGGACGATCTTGTTTTATCTCCCAGTTTTGGTTTCCGCCCTGGTTGGCTGGCGGCCGGAACGCTTGAGGGGCGTATGTCTGGCAGGTCTGCTTCTCCTGACCGGGGCGATCAGTGCGCTGTTGATTCTGACGCAGTCGCGTAGCGGCTGGATAGGGGGGACTGCCGGCCTGGCGGCTCTCTTCGTTTTATGGGCGCTGGTGTTGCCTCGCTCGCCTAAGAAGCGGGCCATCTGGGTTGGCCTGGCATTATTGGTGATTGGTGGGGTAGGGATCTTGTGGCAAATCGGTCCAGAGCGGCTGCAGAGCGTATGGGAGGAACCGCCCCGGGAAACGGTCTTGGGACAATTGACGACAATTAACTTTCGCAAAGAGGTGTGGTTGTGGGCGTTGTCCGGCATAGAAGATTTTCCTTTGACCGGCACCGGGTTGGGAACGTTCCGGCGTGTCGTTCAGCGTCTGTATCCCATTGCCGTCTCTCCCACCTATGATATTGCGCACGCGCACAATATCTTTTTGCAGGTGGCGCTTGACCTGGGTCTGGCCGGGTTAATCAGTTACCTGGCGATCTTGAGTGTTGCCGTCTGCATCGGCTGGCGGGTCGCTAAAGAGCATGTACAATTGCGGCCGTTGGCCCTGGGACTTTTGGCGGGGCTGATTGGGCTGCACGTTTACGGGCTTACGGATGCGCTGGCTCCTGGTTCTAAACCGGGCCTGGTATTTTGGCTAATCCTGGGGTTATTGACGGCCATGGAACGGATGGCTGTTGGCAGCGGCCGGGAAAAGAGCTTTACGGTGGATCTCAGTGATGATTAATTTCTGGCAGGTAGCCGCTCATTTTCTGTGGATCCTGGGGTTGGCCATGCTGCTGGCGACGTGGAGCATGGGCTATTACGAAGCCCAGGCTGCAAACCAGCCACTGGCCACTCTGCTGAAAAAACGTGGGTACAACCTGGCGATGACGGCCGGGCTGGCGCTGGTCTGCGCCGGGGCGGCGGCGACAGACGACCGGTGGTGGGCGCGGTTGGTCTGGTTAGGGCTGGGGGTGGCGGTGGTGGTCTGGTTTGCCCGGCGGGGCGGTAAAGAGGAGATTGGAGATTAGAGATTAGAGATTGTCTCCGCATCTCCGTGTCACTCCCTCTCCCCTTCAGCTGTCTTAATCTGTGGATTGTTACGGAGCGACCGGCTGTAGAGTGGTAATACCCAGGGGGACCCAGGGGGTGGTCTGGCTGATGCGTTCGTCGAGGATGGGTAGGGGCCGGCCGGTGAAGGCATCGTAGAGGGTTAGCAGGGCGCCGATGCTCTGGCCGGGGTGGGCGGCCGGGTCTACTAGCAGCCGGTGGGGGTCGCGGACGGCCGAGCCGGCAATCCACTTCAGGGTCGGGATGGCTCCTAGAGCGGGTACGCCGTCGTCCAGGTCCCACCAGGCCCAGTGAACGCCGTCAGCTTGGTAGCCAACCAGCCGGACGGAAACGACCAAGTCGCGGAGGACCGGCCGGCTGCTGTGGAAGAATTGGGATAGGGGGCAGGGGAGCAGGGGAGCAGGGGAGCAGGGGGGCAGGAGGCGGCCGGTCCAGACGATGCCCTGGCCGAAGGGGACGTAATGTTCGGCGGGCCGATTGTGGAGTTGGGAGCGGCGGATTTCTAAGCCCCAGGGACCGAACCAGGCTGGTAGTTCAAAAGAATCTGGGCCGGGGTCATGGACTTCGGTCTGGTAGCCCTGTTCCGTTTGCCAGTGCAGGTAGAGACGTGGCCAGCCGGGCAGGGTATTGTCCCAGTCGTAGCCAATGAGCCGGAGCAACGGCCGGCCGCCGGGCACGGTGCGATAGAGGGGGTGGTGGGTGAAAGGTGGCCAGCTCATGGCGGTGACGGCCAGGGTGGCAATAGCCGTGCGCGGCTGGCCAGCCGGGTCTAAAAGTGGGTCGGTTCCTCTGGCTCCAACCATAACGGATAATGGGCCGAGGGGCGTCCCCGGCCGGGGCGTCAGCCGGAACCGGGTTAGAGTCAGGCCGGCCGGTTGGAGGTGAGTTGGAGGGTCGTCCTGGGCGTAGAGTTGGCTGTCCTGGCCGACCAGGTGGGCAAAAAGGGAGAGAGATTCAGGAAGTGAAGCAGTGGGGCGCCAGGCCAGGGTCAGGATTGTTTCCCGGCCGATCTCGGCGCCGGCCTGTTCCAGATGGTAGCCCAATAGTTGAATTGTATCGCCTAGAGAGAGGTCCAGCGGTTGGTAGCCGGCCGGCAGCGCGGTGCGTGGTTCCTGGCGGAAGAGGAAGGCTTCACCAACCGGTTCGGGCGGGGGTAGGGTGGTGTAAGCGCCCTCGTCGAAGTGGGTGGCCACGACCGGGCGGCCGGCGGCATGCTCTTCGGCAATGCGGCGAGCCCAGGTCTGGGCGTACGGCTCGCCGGTAGGAAAGACGAAGTGGATGGCCAGGTCCGGCCGCTGCCCTTCGACTTCCTGGAGATACCAGAGGGAGGTAGCCCAATGCCAGTCGGCCAGGACGACGCTGCCGGGTGGGACCTGTTCCAGGATGATTTGCGCATAGTCACGAGCAGAGGTGTCCTGGTGGAGGGCGGCGTAACTGGGATAGTGGGCCAGGGCCTGGCGGAGAGTGGCCAGGCAGAGAAGGGCGATGAGGAGGGAGGGGAGGGGGTGAGGGGGTGAGGGGGTGACAAGGTGAGGGGGAGAGGGGGAGAGGGGGTAATTGGGTAATTGGGTAATTGGGGATTGATGAGGGGTTGGGTTGATGGCTTGTTGGGCCAGGGCGAGGGCGTAGCCGAGGCAGATGGCGGCGGGGATGTAGGCGGGGAGCATGTATTCGACGGTTTGGGGGGCGCGGTAGGTGGCGGTGACGAAGGTGTGGAGGGCGAAGGAGCCGCCCAGGAGGACGGCCAGCTTGCGGTCGCGCCACAGCAGGGCGGCCAACCCGGCGGCCATGCCGGCCAGCAGCCAGGGGTGGAACTGGAAGGTGAGGACGTTGCCCATGACCTTGAATCGTTCCCACAGGATGGCCGGCTCGACGAAGTGGAAGAAGTCGCCGCGAAAGCCCAGGGCCAGGACGTGGTTGAGAAAGCCGGGTAGGGTGAGCAGGTCGGCCGGCGCGCCGCGCGCCCCGGCGGCCGCCCGCCAGGGAAGGTAGAGGAGGGGCAGCAGGCCGAGGAGGCCGGCCAGGAACAGCCAGGGCAATTGCCGCAGCCAGTGGCGGGGGTGAGGTAGAACGGCTCTATAAAACCAGAGGGCGCAAAGGACGAAGACAACGCCCATGAAGGCCAGGGAGGCGTGGTGGGTGATGCCGAGGGTGAGGGTGAAGAGGAAGAGAGGGGGAGAGGGGGAGAGGGGGAGAGGGGGAGAAGCAGTTTGTGTGGAGGATGCCGGATTGTTTGTTGTAGTGTGAAGGGTGGTGAGCAGGTCAATGAGGAGGGCGGCGAAGAGGGCGGTGAGGCTGCGGATGTTGGCGGTGGTGGCCTGGGCCCAAAAGGTGGTGGCCGTGCCCAGGGCGACGGCGGCGACCAGGGCGGCCAGGGTACGGCCGGTGAGCCGGTGGACGGTGCGGTAGACCAAGAGGAGAGTCAGTGTGCTGGTAAGCACAGAGAGCAGGTTGGCTTTGTAGGCCGGTGAAGCGGCGAAGGGCAGGCGGGTGGCCAGGTGGGCCAGGAGGGTGTAGAGGGGGAAACCGGGCGGATGAGCGACGCCCAGCCGGGCGGCGACCAACTGGAACTCGCCGTTGTCGGCCGGGAGGACGCCGGGGGCCAGGGTGGCGGTGTAGAGAGCCAGGAAGCCAGCGGCAAGCAGGAGGCCACCGGCAGTGTGGAAGGTGAGGGTCGGCCAGCGGACCAGCCACGCGCCTGGTTGCAAGGCCCAGACGACCAGAGCCGGGGCGGCCGATCCGGCAGCTATCCGGGGATCAGGCTCTGGGTAAAAGACGTAAATGAGCAGAAGGAGAGCAGGCCAGGCGCGGCCGGGCGGCCGGCGATAGAACCAGAGGCCGGCCAGAGTGCAGGTAAACAACGTCAGAAGAATCGCGCCGGCCGGGCCTGGTAACAATTGTTCGCTGAGGAGGCGGCCGGTATAAAGACCCAGGGCAGCGGCCGGGGGCAGCCAGGCCCACCGGGCCAGTCGTCGGTTTGCCATAGAGCAGAATGATAGCCTAAAATGTGAGAGGCATGAAGAAATTTTTAGAGGGTCACATTTGCCTGGTAACTGGAGGGACACAAGGAATTGGTTGGGCGATTGTCCAGGCGCTGGCCGACCACGGGGGGCAGGTGTACGCTTGCGGCCGGTCGGAGGAAAGCGTGGCCCGGGCGACGGCCGAGCTGGCGATGTTGCCGTGGGGCGAGGCGATTAGTCTGGCCCAATGTGACGTGACGGACCGGGCGGCTTTTGAAGAGTGGATTGACAGCGTGGTCGGCGAAACCGGCCGGGTAGACGTGCTGGTCCACAACGCCGCCTTTGTACGCTGGGTGGACGTGATGGACATGACGGTGGAGGAGGCGGAGCAGACGATGCAAGTAGGCTACAACGCCCTGGTTTATGGCGCGAAAAAGGTGTTGCCGTTGATGCTGGGCGCCGGCCGGGGGCACATTGTTACCATCGGCTCGATTGCCGGGCACATCCTGGTCACCGGGCCATCGGCCGCCTACGCGGCGGCCAAGGCGGCGGTAGATGCCTATAGCCAAATTTTGCAGGTGGAGCTGCGGGGAACGCCGGTACGGGCTACGGTGGTGCGGCTGGGCACGGTGGCTGGGACGGACTTTTTCAAGAAATACGTGCCGGCGACGCGGCTGGCGCCCCTCTCCCGCTTTTTCCCGGCGCTCACGCCGCCCCAGGTGGCCAGGGCGGTGGTCCGGGCTATTGACAGGAAGCAAAATATCGTTACGCTACCACGTTACTTGAGGCCTTTGTCCGTGGTCTACCGGGCAGCCCCCGGCTTTTCTCGCTGGCTGGTGGGATTGGGGGGAAAGAACGATTCCGACTATGGCGGGGTGGAGTGGGAGTACCGGCGGCCGCCTCGTTGAGGCAAGGTATTACGGTAGGGCAGGCTAACAGCCCGCGCTGGAGCGCAAAGACTAACAGTCTGGGCTATATTTCGTAACGCGGGCTGTTGGCCTGGGCTGGAGCACACAGAGTAACAGTCTGTGCTACAATGGCGGTGAAGAGAGGTGGTTATGAGCGAACAGAAGTGTGAAATTGGTCTGATTGGCCTGGGGACGATGGGCCACAACCTGGTGATGAATATGGCCGATCACGGCTTTGCCGTGGCCGGTTATAACCGTGACCCGAGCCGGGTGGACGCGCTGTTGGCTGCGGCCGAGGGCCGGGACATACGGGGAGCCAAAAGCTTTGACGTTTTTGTCGAGCTGTTGCGTGATCCGTGCGCGATCATGATGCTGGTGCCGGCCGGCAAGCCAGTGGATGGTGTCATTGAGCAACTGTTGCCCTTGCTGAAACCAGGTGCAGTACTGATTGACGGCGGCAATTCCTATTTTCAAGATACCGAGCGGCGCATCAAGGAACTGGCCGAGAAGGGCATTCACTTTATCGGCATGGGCGTTTCCGGCGGGGCGGAGGGGGCGCGTTACGGCCCCAGCCTGATGCCTGGCGGCCCGGCCGAAGCGTACGAGCGGGTGCGGCCCGTCTTTGAGGCTATCGCCGCCAAAGTACACGGGGAGCCGTGTATCACTTATCTGGGGTCTGGCCCGGCCGGCCATTACGTGAAGATGGTTCACAACGGCATTGAGTACGGCCTGATGCAGTTGCTGGCCGAAAGCTATGACCTGATGAAGCGCGGCCTGGGGCTGAGCAACGACGAACTACACACTATCTACCAGGAGTGGAACGAAGGGGAGCTGAATGCCTTCCTGGTGGAGATTACGGCCGATATTTTTACCAGGGAAGATGAACTCAGCGGTGGCCGGTTAGTGGACCAGATCCTGGACGCCGCCCGGCAGAAGGGAACGGGCAAGTGGACGTCAGAGGAAGCGTTGAAGCTGGGCGTCCCCACGCCGTCCATTGACGTGGCAGTGACCGGCCGCTACCTTTCGGCGCTGAAGGAGGAGCGGGTGGCCGCCAGCCAGGTCTTGCCCCGGCCGGCGGCCTTTGACGGGGATCGCGAGACGGCCGTGGGCCAGTTGCGCCAGGCGACTTACGTGGCCATGATCGTCACCTATGCCCAGGGCCTGGCCCTGCTGCGGGAGGCCTCCCAGACCTATGGCTACAGCCTGGACCTGGAGGGTGTGGCCCGTATCTGGCGCGGCGGCTGTATTATCCGGGCGGCGATGTTGGAGGAGTTTCGGCGGGCTTACCTGGCCCGGCCGGAGCTGCCCAATTTGCTGCTGGACCCTGACCTGGCGATGGCCATGAGGGAACGAGAAGGAGATTTGCGGGCCACGGTGCAGCGAGCGGCCGGGCTGGCTATTCCTGCGCCGGGCTTCATGGCCGCTTTGGCTTACCTGGACAGTTACCGCAGTGAGCGGCTCCCGGCCAATTTGATCCAGGCTCAACGTGACTACTTCGGCGCTCATACCTACGAGCGGGTGGACAGGGAGGGGACGTTCCATACGGAGTGGGGAGCGATGAGCGCAGTTGGTTGAGTTGGGCGGCCCACCTCCGCCAACTACGAGCAATGAGTAGCGAGGACTGAGTGCTGAGGACTGAGTGCTTATTGCTGAAAGCTGAGAACTGATAGCTGATGGAAAGTTTTTATGGTGCGGTGAGTGATTTCCGGCGGGCGCGGCAGCGGGCGGCTTTGCAGGAGATCCTGGCCCGGCTGACCGGCCGGTCTACTGAGCTGCTGTCTTACGAGGACGTGCGCCAGAAGGTGAGGGCCAGCGGCGTGATTTCCCGGTCGCTGAAGGAGATTCCCCTGGACGCCATTGTCGGCAGCGTCGGCAGGTATCACGATTTTACCCGCAGCTTTTTGCCCCGGCAGGACAGCGACGAGGAGCGTTGGGCGCGGGTGAAAGTAGCCCTCCACGACGCCACCGGCCTGCCGCCGATTGAGGTCTACCAGATTGGAGACGCCTATTTTGTTCACGACGGCCACCACCGGGTCTCGGTGGCCCGGGAGTTGGGGGTGGATACCGTCCAGGCGTACGTTACCCAGATCCGCTCGAAGGTTCCGCTGAGCCCTGAGGACCGGCCGGAAGACTTGATAATCAAGGCCGAGTATGCCGAGTTTCTGGAGCAAACCCAACTTGACGAATCGCGGCCGGAGGCTGACCTACGGGTGACCGAACCTGGCCAATACCAGGAGCTGCTGGAGCACATCGAGGTCCACCGTCACTACATGGGTATTGAGCAACAGCGGGAAATTCCTTATGAAGAGGCGGTGGCTCATTGGTACGACACCGTTTACCGGCCGGTGGTCGAGATGATCCGGGAGCAGGGTATCCTGCGGGACTTCCCGGAGCGAGCAGAGACGGACCTGTACCTGTGGATTGCCGAGCATCGGGCGGGGATTGAAGAAGAGTTGGAGTGGGAAATTCCCTATGACAAGGCGGCGGCCGACCTGGCCGGCCAGTTTAGCAGCCGGCTGTCCAGGGTGATTTCCCGCCTGGGGGAGAAAATCCTGGAAGTGGTGGTGCCGGACGAGCTGGAACCCGGCCCGACGCCGGGTGAATGGCGGCGCGAACGGCAGCGCCACCGGCGGACGGACGGCGGCGATCACCTGTTTAACGACATCCTGGTGCCGGTCAGCGGCGAGGAGGTGGGTTGGTACGCTCTAGAGCAGGCCATTGCCATGGCCCGCCGGGAGGAGGCCCGCCTGTATGGCCTGCACGTGCTGCCGGCCGAAGAACGCAAGGCCGCGCCTGAAGTCCAAAAGGTCCGAGACCGTTTCAAGTGGCGCTGCGGTGAGGTGGGAGCGCCAGGCGACCTGGTGTTCGACGTGGGGCCGGTGCCAAAGGTGGTTTGCGAGCGAGCCCGCTGGACAGACCTGGTGGTCATGAACCTGAGCTACCCGCCGGGGTCTCAGCCACTGGCCCGGCTGGGTTCCGGTTTTCGGACGGTGCTGCGCCGCTGCCCCCGGCCTGTACTGGCCACGCCGGGAAAGGCGGCCGATTTTGAACAGGCTCTGTTAGCTTACGACGGTTCGCCCAAGGCCCGGGAGGCGCTGTTTGTGGCCGCTTATCTGGCCGGCCGGTGGCAAATGCCACTGGTGGTGGTGACGGTTTGGGAGAAGGGCGACGGGCAGCCGCCGGCATTGGTGGAGGCTCAGGAGTACCTGGCCGGGCACGGCGTGGAAGCGCGCTACATCAGCGCCGCCGGCCCGACGGCCGAGGCGATCCTGACCACGGCCGAGGCGTACGGTTGCGATTGGCTGATTATGGGCGGCTACGGAGCCAACCCAGTGGTCGAGGTGGTTCTGGGCAGCGTGGTAGAGAAGGTGTTGCAGGAGTCGGAACGGCCGGTGTTGATTTGCCAGTAATTGGGTAGTTGGAGATTGGAGATTAGAGATTAGGGATGAATCCGTTTACGCGGTTTTTGAGCCGGGGGTTGGGGGACGAGGCGCTGGCGGCGTTTATTGAGCAGTGGGATGCACTGGAGGGGTTGGTGATCCGGGTGTACCGGGGGCAGGCGGCCGAAGCGGAAGACGAGGCCGAATACCAGGCGCTGCGGGGCTGGCTGGAGAGACAGTATCCGCGCTGGCAGGAGGCGTTGCGGCCGTACTGGCGGCGGGCCCGGGTGGCCGGCAAGGCGGCGGAGAGGGATCCCTTTTCCCGCTTGTTAGAGGCGCGGACGGCGGCTGATTTTGTCGGAGATTGGGAAGCGATGCAGCACCTGCCGGCGGCCCGCGAGGCATTAAATCAACTGGTGTTGAACCAGACGTAGGGTCGAGATAAAGCTAATGGCGAATAGCGCGACGAACGGTAATTAGGAATGGCAATGAAGCGTAAAGACGTTGGACTTTTCTGGCTTGGTTTTTTACTGGCGGCCGGGGTGACAGCCTGGCTGTATTGGTGGTGGCGGCAGCAACGTGAGGTGGTCCCCGGGCCGTTGGTGGTCGCCGGGCCAACTGCGTTGACCAAACCGCTGCAGGTGTCCGGCACCCTACAAACGGTCGGGCTAATAGAAACGGTCGAGAAAATGGCGGCGGCCGCCCGGGAAGCGGCCGGGGCGGTCCAGTCGGAACAGCAAGACAGCCTGGAAACCATCCAGGGTATCGGCCCTACCTACGCCCGCCGGCTGAACGAGGCCGGTATTTACACCTTTGCCGATCTGGCTCAGCTTACGCCGGAACGGGTGCGGGAGATTACCAGCGTCACCCGGTGGGATCCAACTGATTGGATTGCCGAGGCAAAGCGGTTATCTGAGGCTTAGGCGCGGGACAATCGTTCTCCCTCGGCCCACCAGACGCCGGTGGCAAAGCGCTGGATGAAGTAGCGGTCGTGGACGACGGCCAGAACAGTGCCTTCAAAGTGGGTCAGGGCCTGCTCGAAGCGTTCGCGGGAGGGGATGTCCAGGTGGTTGATCGGCTCGTCGAGGAGTAGGAAGTTGCTGCCCTGGGCAACGAGTGTGGCCAGGGCCAGGCGGGCCCGTTCGCCGTAGCTTAGCTCGCCGGCCGGCCGGAGGGGATCGTCGCCGCCGAAGAGGAAGAAGTGGAGGAAGGAGCGAGCCTCGGTCTGATTCAGGGGAGCCGCCGCCTGAATCGTTTCCAGGGCGTTGGCGGCCGGGTCGAGCAGTTCCTGTTCCTGGGACATATAGCCCAGCCGGACGCTGGCTCCCAGGCGCACCCGGCCGGCCAGGGGATCTAACCGGCCGGCGATGGTCCGCAGGAGGGTAGTTTTGCCCGTCCCGTTGGGGCCGGTGAGGACAACACGCTCGCCAGCCTGGACGGCCAGGTTCAGTCCTTGCAGTAACGGGGGCTGGCCAGGGTAGCCAACAGCTAACTCCTCCAGAGCCAGCACATCCCGGCCGAGGTGGGGGGCATTGTCGAATTCGAGCTTCATTTGCCAACCACTCTTGGGCTTTTCTACCCGCTCGCCGGAAGCCAGGTAGCGCTCCAGCTTTTTCTCGCGGGCCCTGGCCTTGACGGCTACTTTTTTGGCGTAGCGGCGAACGCCGGGCTGGCGGGGAGTGGTGGTGATCTCCACCTGGCGGGCCTGTTCTTTGGTGCGGGCAATGTCCTGCCGCACGCGGCGAATTTCGTCCACCTGGTCACGGTAGGCGGCGACCTGTTTTTCCCGCTCGTGGAGGTATTGGTCGAGATAGTCGCTGTAGTTGCCGGCGTATTGGCGGACAGCATGTTTTTCCGGGTCCAGATCGAGGATACGGTTGACAGTGCGGTCCAGGAAGGTACGGTCGTGGGAGACGAGCAGCGCGCCGCCAGGGAAGCCAGCCAGCCACTCCTCCAGCCAGAGGAGCATGTCAATGTCCAGGTGGTTGGTTGGCTCGTCCAAAAGGAGGAGCTGCGGCTCGTCGAGCAAGACCAGGGCCAGCGCCAGGCGGGTCTTTTGCCCGCCGCTGAGTTGGGAGACCGGCTGCCCGGCCGGTACGCCGTCTAGCCCCAGAGCGCTGAGCATGGCCGGAGCCCGGCCGGGGTCATGCTGGCTGAGCCGACGCAACACGGCGTCGTAAGCGGCCTGCAAGGCAGGCTGGTCGGGCGCCTCGGCCAGGGCCAGGGCCAGCCGGCCGATTTCTGTTTCCAGGGTGGCCGGGTCGCCCACGGCCTGGCTAATGAGCTGGCCGACGGTCAGCGACGGGTCTGGCTCGAAGCCCTGGGGCAGGTAGCCAAGGCGCAGGCCGGCCGGGGTAAGGGTGACGTGGCCCATGTCCGGCTGTTCGCGGCCGGCCAGGATGCGCAGGAGCGTGGTCTTGCCGCTGCCGTTGGGGCCAATCAGCCCGACCCGCTCGCCGGGGTTGATGCTGAAGGAGACGTCCTCCAGGACAGGTTGGATGTTGTAATATTTGGTGATGTGATGGGCTGTTAACATGAGAGTACCTTCAGGTGGCCGCCCCGGCTCCAGGCAGAATCAGGCGGCAAAACGAAAAGACCAGACAACGAAGCCAATCCCACCCGGGAGATGGGATGGCGAGAGGGGCTAAAACCAGCCAGCTCTCCAGTCAGGATAGAACCTAAGGTCGTCTCACAGTAACATTGGGGTGATTTCCTTAATAACCTGGCCAATTATGAAGGTTTTTCGGCCACTGTCAAATGGGATTTTAGATTTTAGAGGTGGGCACCAATCCAAAATCGGCAATTTAAAATCCAAAATCCGTAGAGTTGGCGTAGAGCGGCCGTGGCGCAATCGGCATGGTAGGCTGGGGAAGGGGTGGTATACGTATAGTGGCACGAATCCGCGGTGATACCTGATGGCGTGAGGAGGTGTCCACGATGAAGAATTACAGGCTATGGCCCGGCCTGGTAACCCCGTTCCTGGCGCTGGCTATGCTGGCTATGGTCACGGCCTGCCACCCGGCCAGCTCGGACACAGTTCGGGTGAGCCCCGTTCCCTTGCTTATCCCCAGCCGCAGCGACCCTTCACCGGCGGCGCTAAGGAGTGATCGGGCCGTGCTGGCGACGGCCACGGTCAGCCCACCCGTCTTGACGGCCACCAGCCCACCGCCCACCCAGCGCCCACCGACACGACCGCCGACGCAGCCGCCCCCACCGACGGCCACAGCGACGGCTTCCCCCACGGCTACAGCTACGCCGGCCGGGCCGGTTATTACCCTTTTTACGGCCGCGCCGCCGACGGTAGCCCCTGGTGGCAGCGTGACGTTGACCTGGCAAATCGGCGGCGGCAGCGAAGTGATTATCCAGGAGTGGCTGCCCGGCGACCTGCCCGGCCAGTTTATCCAGGTGGCCATCAGCGGCACTTTGACGACCACTATCTCTACTCACGAGCGGCTGTGGCATACCTTTACCTTGCTGGCACGGGATAGCCTGGGCAATACGGCCGAGAGCAGCCTGACGGTGACGCTGAGTTGTCCCTATACTTACTTTTTCCCCTTTACGCCGCCGGGGCTGTGGGACCAGTGCCCGGCCGGGCCGGCGGCGGTGGTGGCAGCGGCCGAGCAGCCGTTTGAGGGGGGGTGGATGCTATGGCTGGCGCAGTGGCCCGAGGCCAGCGGCACGGTCATCCTGGTGTTTTACAATGACGGTACGTACGAGTGGTATAATGATACCTGGACAGTGGGCGAGCCGGTGGACGACCCGACAGTGATCCCACCACCGGGCCTTTACCAGCCGGTGCGCGGCTTTGGCAAGGTGTGGCGCACGAACGCGGAGGTGCGGGAGCGGCTGGGCTGGGCGACGGCGCTGGAAGTGGCGTTTACCAGCACCACTCAGCAGCGATGGATGCCCTATTATCTGACGAACGGCGTCTTTCTAAGTATCGCCGATGGGCGGATTGCGCAGGTGGACAGGAATCCGGTGTGGGGGTTTGTCTCTGGAGATTAGAGATTGGAGAGCAGGGAATAGGGTTGTATTGGGAGAGCTACGAGAAGTCGGGCCTGAACCCACTGACCGGGGAGACAGCAGTGGCCCTACGCCGCCGTGTTCACGTCGAGCTGGAATTGCCGTTGAGGGAGGCTTACGAGGCGTTTGTCCGGGGATTGGTGAATGGTAGTTGAGACCGCCACTCTGATAGGCACTCACGCCCTGGAGCTGCTCGTGCTGTTAATTGGGGCTGTTTTGGCAGGGGTATACGCCCTGGGACACCTTTTTGAGCGCTACCAGGAGAGGGTATGGCAGGTGGCCGGCCGGGGGTGGCGCTGGCTGATGGCATCGCGGCCGGCGCGCCGACTCAGAGAGCGCCACGGACCGTTGCTGGACAGGGCCGGGCAGTGGCTCCGGCCGTGGACTTATCTGTGGCTACACCTGACGGCCGGACTGGTTGTGACATTGGTGATGGTGGCCATCTTCGGCGAGCTGGCCGGGGAGGTGATGGAGGGGAAGGAGATCGCCCGATTCGACTACGCCCTGGCCCAGGCTATCTACGACGCGGCCCGGCCGCAGGCCGTTGGCTTCTTCCGCCTTCTCACCCACGCCGGAGGCGGCTACGTACTGACCGCTATCGCCGTGAGCGTAGGCGCTTACCTGTTGTGGAGACGTTGTTGGTATTTGCTCATTGGCTGGGTAGTGGCTCTCGGCGGGGGTGTGATACTGTCTATGGCCTTGAAGGAGATTTTCCAGCGGGAACGGCCGGCTTTTAGCGAACCTTTTGCCCTGGCCACGGGTTTCAGCTTTCCCAGCGGCCACGCCATGGGAGCGGTGATCGTCTACGGCATGTTGACCTACGTGCTCGTCCGGCTATTAGATCGCTTTGTCGAGAAGATCGTCCTCGTCGTCCTGGTCACCCTGATCCTGCTGATCGGCTTCAGCCGCATGTACCTGGGCGTCCATTATTTCAGCGACGTCGTCGCCGGTTACGTCGTTGGGACGGCCTGGCTGGCGCTGACGATTTCCGGGGTGGAGATAGCCCGGCGGCACCGGCACCCTTAGATTGAGACCACTTACCTGATAAGCACTCACCCCTGAAACTCCTCGTGCTTGTCCTCGGGCTGTTCTGGCAGTAGCGTTAAAGGCCAAAAGCAACATTTTGGAGGTGGCGCGGTTAGAGACTGGTTACAGCCGGTATGGCTACTCAACCACCAACGAATCTCCCCGTTTTATCAACTGCCGCTGTGAGATCATTTTGTCTATCAGTTTCTCAACGTGCAGTCTCATATCTTCACTGGTCCGGCCGAAGCCCAAAAGAGTACAAGTGGCAAGAGGAATAGCCTCCCGTCGCATGCCCAGCCCATTTTTGACAACCGTTTGCACGGCCAGCATGATTTCTTCTGGAGCAATCCGCTCTATCTTCCGCGTAAAGTTCGGTAAATTGGCGTGGCTACGCACGTGCTGAAGCTTATTCATTTCTTTGTCCCAAAGAAAATTGCCCCTCTTCTGGATAGTTCTTGACCGAACAGCGTAAGCGATTGCCTCTTGGATAGCCGTTTTGATGCGATTGCCAGTACGTTTCACCCTGGCTGCATCAACAATCCTACGAGTAACGTCGTCAACGTGGACGGGACTCTCTACTTTGACCACCTCCTGAATCCAGTCAGCTAACTGCCAGGGAGGTACCTCATGCAACTCATATGGGGTCTGTATTCGCAACCTGGCGATTTTGTAATTCTGGGCTCGAATCGCAGCTGCAGGAGCTTTAGCGTCATGGCGCTCAATGGGCTTATGGCTCATTGGTGGTGAATTTGGCGGCATTGCTGAAGGGGGACGTCCGGCCGGGGATTTGACTTTAACTCCTTCTATTGCCTTTACTGCGCGCCGTAGCTCTCGCGTTGGGTTGCGGAACCAGTCTGTGCTCCAAATGCGATGAATTTGCCAACCCATATTCTCCAGCACTTCTTGCCGTAATCTATCCCGGTCTCGGGCGGAGCGAGCACTGTGATAAGTTGCCCCATCACATTCAATGCCCAACAAATAGCGGCCTGGCTGAACCTTGTCTTTGACGGCAAGGTCAATCCAAAAACCGGCCGAACCGACTTGTGTGGCTATTTCGTAACCCTGCTGGCGCAAGGCGCTGGCCACCTGTTCCTCAAAGGGGGAATCCGGCTCGCCACCGCTGGCTGTGGGAATGTCAAGGCGCCCGGTTTCCGCATATTTGAGATAGCGCTTCAAGGCGACAATCCCCCGAGCGTTGGTACGATTTAGATCGAGGTCATCGGCCGTCAAATTGGTGAAAATTTCGCAGCGGAGCCGGGCTCGGGTGATAAGGACGTTGAGACGGCGCTCGCCGCCGTCCTTGTTCAGCGGGCCAAAATTCATCGATATCTGGCCATCGGCCGTTCGGCCATAGCCAACACTGATAAAGATGACATCTCGTTCATCCCCCTGGACGTTTTCCAGGTTCTTGACGAAGAACGGCTCAAATGGGTGGGCATTGAAGTACCACTCGCACGATGCATCCCGGCGTCGGAGAATTTCAAGCTGGTCCTGAATCATTTGCATCTGGCCAATACTGAAAGCGGCGACGCCTAGCGTGAGATCCGGGCGTGTTCGAGCATGGTCCATGACCGCTTTGGCTACTACCTGCGCCTCTTGTTCGTTCGTGCTGCTCCGACCGCGGTCGTAGGCGGTGTCAGGCAGGTAGTGGAAAACCACCCCCACTTCTTCTTTTGCAGCATCCGGGCTGGGAAAGACAACCAGCTTGTTATCGTAAAATTCGTAATTGGAAACGGTAATCAAAGATTCATGCCGGCTACGGTAATGCCAGCGCAACATTCGTTGAGGCGCCCCTTGAGCGGCAAACAGTCCCAACACGCTTTCCAGATCGGCCGTTAGGCTTTCGGTCTCTTCGTCTACTTCAAGCACCTGGTTGAAAAAGTTAGTGGGCGGGAGCTGGCGGCTATCCCCAACGACCACCGTTTGTGGACCCCGCAAAATAGCGCCGAACGCCTCGACCGGCCTGACCTGGCTGGCTTCATCAAAGACGATCAAATCAAAGTTTAATGTGCCAGGTGGCAGAAACATGGGGATGGAGAGCGGGCTCATCATGAAGACCGGCTTGATAGTTTGTATGGCATTGCCTGCCAGCCCCATCAGCTTGCGAATAGGCAGGTGCCGGCGCTTCTTTTCGAACTCTCGCAGTAGGACACCTAACTGCCCACTGGCTGTGTGGCGTGGAAGCCGTTGCCAATGTTTGTGGGCCAGTTGTGTGCGATTGATCTGAAACGAGAGTTTATCGGCCTCGCAGAATTGCCGAATGCGGTACAGGTGGGTTTCGGTGTGAAAAGTAGCCAGAATCGGGCGCTCCTTCATCGCCTGGGCTACCAGGGCTTCGTACCAGGAACGCTGGAATAAATTGACCAGATGGGCGCTGGCTTCGGGCCAGGTTGACGCGACCTTGACCATTTCTCCTAGACCGGCCCGCACAGCTATGTTTGCCAGTTGGTTGTAGGCCACGATGTCCTGCAGCGTGTCCACCTGAGTGAACCACTCCTTCAATGCCTGCTTTTGTATCGGAAATGGTTGCTTAAGGAGCGTATTTCCTTCACCCAGGCGGACTTTCTCGTCTAGTTGAATCCGTTCGACGACGGTCGCAATCGTTTCGGCATGCGCATTCAGACCGTTCTCAACGGTCGTAACTGAAGTCTGCAGGGCAACGAAGTCTGGCGAAGTGGCCAGGTAGCTGATCAGTTTTGGCGAAAAAATATGCCCTTTGATCTGGCTATAAAGGGCCGTGATCCAGGAGGCAGTATTTTGAAGCTGCTCCCATTCAGAAGCCAGCCCCTGCCATCGAGGGCCGAAAAGCTGCTTAAGAAGAGGCTCATGTTGAGCCAGGATGGGCTGCAGTCGCTGGGCTTCCAGGATAGCGTTAACCATTCTGTATTGTGCTCCTAACCCTTTCGGTAAGCTACTACGGGATAGGCCATTCAGGTCATTCTGAGCCCGGCGAAACGTGCCGGAAAGGAAGCGCCACCATTTCCGACCGTAGGCAACGTACGCCTTACGAATCTGAAGTACATCGTGGCTCCATGCTTCTGGGAGCAACCACTGATCATGCTGACGTTGCAATTGGCTAAGCTGGCTGCCTGTATCCAAAGCTGATTTAATATCTGTGGCGCGAGCGAGCCATTCCTGGGCCATGATTTGGACACCTTCGAGAGGTGGTGCCGTCAGAATCTTTTGCGCTGCCTGGCTAAGTTGCACCGCAGCCAGACGCGTGTCAGGGGTGGGTAGTTTTAGCTGGCTGGCAAGCCCGGCCGACGCCTGTTGCAGCACGTGAACTGCCTCTCCTGCTACCTGACAAGCCTGTTGTACGTCTCGCCTGTCAGTTGGGAGATAGGCTTGATGATAGCGACTCCCCCAGAAAGGGTGTCGCATAGGAATACCCATACGGCCGAGGAGGGTTTGTAATTCTTCGATGCGACTCAGCCACTGCCGAAACTCAGGCGCGGACCACCCAACCATCGGTTGGCCATCTAATCGCGGCGTAGTAATCCCTTCAAGGTTACTCGCCAAGTGTAACAATTCGCCAAAGGCCTGATAAGGTGTTACTCCACTCTTGTCGATCGGCGTATTGACCGCTTCACTGTAAGTGTTCAGGCGGTCGCGATTGTCAATCAGGGCTTGCAAGTCGGCTGCGTAATCTCTCGTTTTCGGCCGGCCGAGGTCTAAGGTACGGCGCAATTCATCCAGAAAAGCCTTCTTGTTGGCCTTGTGACTATGCAACTCCAGGCAGGCGTCCCCTAGCCCGGATTCATCGAGGCGGCGTTTCACTACTTCCAAAGCCGCCATTTTCTCGGCGACAAATAGCACAGTTTTATCCTGGCCAAGAGCTTCGGCAATGAGGTTGGTGATAGTTTGAGACTTGCCGGTACCCGGCGGGCCTTGAATTACCAGGTTGCGACCCCGCTTCACGTCAAGGATGGCCAGGGTTTGTGAGCTATCGGCATCAACGACCTGATAGTTGTCTTGAGGTGAGACGTATTTATCAATGGGCTCTTCGTCACCGATTGTCGCCGCTGGCTCGTGGAAACCTTCTAGCAAAAGTGCCCGGAGCAAGGGATGGGCGCTTGGTCGGGTACCCTTTGGCCAGTTGTTCGCGTCCAGGTCGTTATACATGAGGAAAGTGCCGAAAGAGAAGAATCCCAGTGCAATCGCCGTTCTGTTCACTGACCAGCGAGGCTGGGGAGCAATTGCTTGGGCGACTCTGTCGAAGTAGTCTTGGACGTTCAGTTCTTCGTTCTCAGATAGCTCTGGCAACACCAGGCTAAACTCGGCCCTTAGCTTGGCCCGTAAAGATAAATTGCCACCTATATCGTCCTCGGTGTACTCAATACGGAAACGGGCGCGGACATTCGAGCGGCTAAGCTCGACGGGTATCAAAACAAGGGGGGCCTGACGCACGATGTTGCTGTTAGATGATTCGTACCACTGGAGCATCCCCAATGCGAGATAGAGTACGTTGACCCCTTGCTCCTCAATATAGGTGCGTGCCATGTAGAAGGTGTTCAATAGGCGTTTCTGCAAATTGGTTGAGGTATAAGGAGTTTGCAAGTGCTCATCGGTATGGCGTTCGGCAATGCCCACCTCAACGTTATTATCTTCTTCTGGTTGCTTCAGCAATATTTCTCCTGAAGCTACCTCCTCCTGTTGATCTTCTTCTACACCCTCGTCTTTTTCAGGCACCGGAAGAAAAGACATGAGGCGCGTTTCAGAAACAAGCAAACGAAAGACTTCCTCCGGTCGCTCATCAATCACCTCTACGCCCTTCGATTTAAGTGGACGGTAGTTGATTAAGGTATTTCGGAGACTGAGGTCAAGAAGTTCCTCCCGGGCGATATTCACCTGTGTCTCAATGGGGTTCATAACGGTCCCCCTTTTAAAGAATGACCCATGCTCTTTGTCTCCCTCACCCTCTTCGCCTCGACCACCCCCAGGGCTTTCCTATTCACCAGTTGCAAATAATCGGCAAAACCCGTCCACAGTCCCACCTCCCGTCTGGCCATCCCCCGGCCGGCAAACGAGTTATAGTCACCGTGGTCAACTACCGACCAGCCAGCGCTTTCTAGCAAATGATCAATTTCCTGCCTAGCTTCCTGTTCTGGTGTCATCATTCTGTAGAGGCATGATACATCGTGCCCCTACATTTATACCACTTTTGGGCCACTTTTGTGCTTTTTCTTTGACTGCGCCACCTCTGGTCAAGATATTACCTGGTAGCCCCGGCCGCCGGCCTGAGTGATTACTACCCTTTTTTGAAAAGTCGTTGCCACAAGGACAGCTTCTTCTGCGGCAGGGCGGCCAGGTTGCGGCGGACTTTTTGGCTGTGGGGGTGGTCCGGCCCCAATTTCTGTTCAAAAGTGGCCAGCGCCCGCTCGTAGGCGGCCCGCGCCCCGGCCGTGTCCCCCTGCGCCGCCAGCGCCCCACCCAGGTTGCTCACGTCTATGGCTACGTCAGGGTGCTGGGGGCCAAAGATGACCTGGTCAATGGCCAGCGCCCGTTCGTGGGCGGCCCGCGCCCCGGCGTAATCTCCCTGAGCCTTCAGCACGCCGCCCAGGTTGTTGACGTCCCTGGCCACGCTGGGGTGGCAAGGACCAAAGATAGACTCGTCAATGGCCAGGGCCTCTTCGTAAGCCAGCCGCGCCCCGACGTAGTCTCCCTGGGCTTTCAGGACTGCGCCCAGGTTGTTGATGCGGATGGCCACGTTGGGGTGGCGGGGGCCAAAGATAGCCTGGTCAATGGCCAGGGCACGCTCGTAGGCTGTTTGCGCCCCGGCATAATCTCCCTGAGCGCCTAACGCCCCGGCCAGGTTGTTGACGTCTATGGCCACGTTGGGATGCTCGGGACCAAAGGCGGCCTCGTGAATGGCCAGCGCCCGCTCAAAGGCGGCCCGCGCCCCGGCGTAATCCCCCTGGACGCGCAGAACACTGCCAAGATTATTGATCCGGACCGCCACCTTGGGGTGGTCCGGGCCGAAGATAGCCTGGTCAATGGCCAGCGCCCGCTCGTAGGCGGTCCGGGCGGCGGCGTAATCTCCCTGGGTCCGCAGCAGCAGGCCCAGGTTGTTGTACAAGGTGGCCACGCGGGGATGGTCTGGCCCCAGTTTCTGCTCGAAAATGGCCAGGGCGCGCTCATAAGCAAGCCACGCCCCGGCGTATTCGCCCTGGGCGGCCAAAACTGTGCCCAGGTTGTTGGCGTCGCGGGCCACGTCGAGATGGTCTGAGCCAAGCGCCGTCTCGTCAATGGCCAGGGCCTGCTCGTAAGCCCGCCGCGCGCCGGCGTAGTCCCCGACCATGTCCAGGTGGTAGCCTAACTCGTTCCATAGCCCGCCGGCGCGCTCGTCGCCATGCTGCCCAGCCAGGCAGGCCACGTGACGGAGGTGTTCCTGCCAGGCCAGCAACGGTTTGGGATAGCCGGCTTCATTCACGGCGCTGGCCGCCTGGCTTACGGCGCTGGCCACGGCCGTCACCGCCTCGTCCAGGTCGCCGGCCAACCTGTCCTGGACGTAGAAGGCCAGCAGCCGGTGCAACTGCACGGCGCCGGCCGCTTCTTCCAGCAAGCCCAGCTCCGCCAACCGGGCCAACCCATCCTCGACCAGGGAAACATCGCCGGCCGCGGGGCCGGCCGGCGTGTCTGAATTTAGCGCCGCGGCCAGCAGGAAACGAGGGATAGGCACGCCCGGGGCAAAGCAGGCTGCCCGCGCCAGAAGAGCGAGCGCCACCCGGTCCGTTTCTTCAGCCGGCTCTAACTGGCTGAAACTAATGGCAAAGGTCCGGCCAACGTGCTGTTCGTGGCCGGTGGGTGAGCGGCCGCTGCCTTTGCCCTGCAGGGAAGGATGGTCGAGCAGCGCCTTGCTCTGCAACTGGACCAGGTAGTCGAGCGGCGAGACAACCTGCTCGTAGCGGGCCAGAAAAGAGCCGGCCAGGCTGAGCGCCAGGGGAAAGTCGCCTAATTCGGCGGCAATGGTCCCAGCCCTGGCTTTGCTTAAACCAGGCGCCAGGCGCTGCAGTAAGGCGACGCTTTCGACGCGGGAGAGGACGTCGAGGGCCAGCGTGACGACGCCCAGGGAGGGGTCCCACCGGCCGCGCCGGCTGGTGACCAGCACTCGGCAACCGCCGCTGGTTGGCCGCCACTTAGCCAGCATTGCCTCGCCGGCGCAACTGTCGAAGACTAATAGCCGGGGCAGCGGCTCCCGCCAGGCGGCCAGGACACGGGCTACCTGCTCCGCCAGGTCGAGCCGGCCGAACTCAGGCCACAGCCCCATCGCCTGGCCGCAGGCGGCGACCTCGGCCGGCACGCTGGCCGGGTCGGCAAAGCTCAGCCAGAAAACGCCGCCGGCAAAGTGGCGGCCGTAGCGGTAAACAAATTCGCTGGCCAGTTGGCTCTTGCCGACTCCGCCCAGCCCGGCGATGGCCGCCGCCTGGTGGGTGGCCACCGTTCCCCCGGCTTTGATGACCGTGGCCAGGTGTTGCAGGCCGGCCTCCCGGCCGGTAAAGAGGGGGTTGCGGGCCAGGGGCAGGCGCGAGCCAGGGGGGAGGTCGTCCGGCTTTAGCGGCCGGCTGGTGGGCAGGGAGGCCAACAAGGCCTGGGCCTCCGCCAGAGCTGGCCGGGATGCGGCCGGCAGCGCGGGCTGGATAATGAGGTCGCCGGCTACCTTGTAGATGTTGCCTGTGACGGCATCCCCGGTGAGGCTGACGGCGCTGCCCTGAACGCCGGTGATGGTGACGTCTTTGAACAGGTCACGACCGGCCTTATCGCCGGCGCTCTGGCTGGCTGGCGAAGGGTCTTCGCCGGCAGCGTTGCCGGCCGCCAGAGAGGGCCTGGTTGAGGGAGAAGACCCTTCGTCGTCTAGTGTGGCCATACGCCTTTGACATCGTCCTTATTTGAAAACAGTGTAACGAGAGTCAGGGGCGAGGGCAATAGTTCGCCAGAGCTAGAGCGAGAGCTAGAGCAAGAGCGAGAGCTAGAGTAAGAGCGAGAGTTGTTTGGAATCGGAGGGTGCGAACTCCTGCAATGGTTTACCACTCGCTGGCTATGGTAATGAGCGCAGGCTGGCCGTCTATGCCAGGAATAAGGGCCAATTCCTGGTAGTTGCCAATCGGGCTGCGCCAGACGAGGCTGAAGGTCCAGCCGGCCCAGCGCCAGACGGCCACCGCCCGGCCGGGACCGCCGTCCAGCTCCTCCAGCACGACCAATTCCTGGACGCCGTCGCCGTCTACGTCGCCAAGCTCCAGTTCCTGGATCGGGTCTACCACCGGACGGCCGCCCCACAACAGCTTATAGGCCCCACCCCGGTAGCCGACGACGTAGGGCTGGCTGCGCTCGTAGCCGGCGGCGTCCACCTGCCAGATAGCTAGCATCAACTCGCCCCGGCCGTCGTCGTTGGGGTCGCCCAGGGCCACGTCTACTACCCACCATTCAGGGGGGCTTTGCCAGGCGGCCTGGCCGGCCTGGTAGACGGTCACCCGCCCGGCCGCCCGGCGGACCACTTCCGGCTGCCCGTCGCCGGTCAGGTCAATTTCGCCCGACCAGAACAGGCCCGGCCCGGCAGCCGGAGGCGCGGCGGCTGGCTGGCAATGCTCGCCGTCGCAGGCAAAGGCCAGGCGGCGCAGCGGCGGGGCGACCCGATCCAGGAGAGAGGTTGCGGCCGCCATCGCCAGCAATTGCGGCCGGGGGCCGGCGCGCACCGGCAGGGCCTGCGCCGCCCGTAGCCCCCGGGCGTCGAAGAAGAGGCGCAGCGCCAACCCCCGGCCGGTCTCATCCCAGCCCTGGTCGAAGGCGAAATTGCCCAGGCTATAGGCGACGAGGGTGGCCCGCGCCGGCTGGGTAGTGTCGGCCAGGCCGACGACGACAGGTTGGACCACGTGAGGATGGTGGCCAACGATGACGTCGGCCCCGGCGGCGAGCATGGCCTGGGCGGCCGCTTCCTGGGCCGGGTCGGGGCGCAGTTCGTACTCGTAGCCCCAGTGGATGGAGACAATGACGGCGTCGGACAGGGCGCGGGCCTGGGCGATGGCGGCCGTGGCCTGGACCGCATCCCAGTCGGCCCGCAGCGCCGAAGGGTGAGGAAAGCCGGAAGGGCCGGCAACGGCGTTGAAGGCCAGGAAGGCCAGCCTTAGCCCGTTTACTTCCCGGATGATGGGTTGATAGGCAATGGCCGATCCGGCAGCCGCACCCAGGGGGGTGATTCCGGCGCTCTGCAGCCGCCCGGCCGTTTCGAGCAGGCCGGCCGGCCCGTAGTCCAGGGTGTGGTTGTTGGCCAGGCCCAACAGGTCGAAGCCGGCCCGGCGCAGGGCGGCCACGGCGGTGAGTGGGGCGTTGAGGATGTAAGGCTGGGGCGCGCCGGGCGGAACGGCCGGCGGGACACCGCCGGCAACAATAACCGACTCCAGGTTGCCCAGCGCCAGGCCGGCCGGCCGGAGCCAAGCGGCCACGCCGCCCAGCGGGTCAGGCTCGCCGGCCACACCCCGGCCCAGCATGACGTCTCCAACGGCGATCACTTCGACGACACCTTCATCGCCGGCCAGCGGCCGGCCGTCTCGCCGGTAAAACCAGGGGTAGGCAGAGAGGTCGGGGGCAGGCTCAACGCCTGTTCCCCATTCGCCAGCCAGTGGCCGCCCGGCGGCGGCCACGGCGACGACGACCAGGAGGATGAAGGCCAGCAAAATGCCGAATCTTGGTAGATGCAAAATCCGCCGCCAAACCCCGCAGGTCGGGGCACGTTCCATACCCGGGGCACGAAGCGTGTCCGGGGAGACCTGCGGGGTTTTAGACATCCGGCCGCTTGTCATTCCCAGGCCGGGGGCTCATTGGCGTAGACGACCCGCGTCACCTGCCATAAGCCATCCTGAAGTTCCAGGGTATAGGTTACGTCCAACGTGTACGGGCCGCGTGCGCCAATGACCTCATCGTCGAACGAGGGAGAGTCGCCCATTTGCCGATAGAGGGTGTCCTGCCACGTCTCGCGAACGGTGACGACGACCAGTTCGTCGGATTGCCGGTCAAAGGAGCGGTAGCTGGCGTTGATCCATTGCCGCCCCTCGTAGTGGTTGGCGGCCGCCAAATCGGCAATAGCCGGCTCGAATTGGGCTTTGACCTCGTCGCCGGCGGCCAGGTACTCTATCTCGCGCCACCAGACCGCCTCGCTGAGGCTGCGCTGGAAGGCGTAGACCGTGCGCCGGAATTCGGCGTAGGTGGTCTCGGCGGTAAAGAAGGTGCTGGTCCATTCCGGCAAGGGCGGGGCCTGGCCTTCGTCCAGCATCTGGCGCCAGCTCTCGTCGGTCAGCCGGTCGTCGGCCGGCCAGGTGAATTCGTAATAGGCGAAGACGCCACCGCGATTGACCTGGAGGTAGGTTGAACCGTCAGGAGCGACGATGGGCACGACGACATAAATTTCGTTGATGCGGCCTACAGCCTCCTCCAAAACGACGGGGTTGGCCACGCCGTCGCCGTCGGGGTCGGGGGCGGTGGCTACGTCGGCCACCACGGCCGCCTGAGGCTCCTCGTCGAGTACCGGCTGGCCGCCTTCGTCGCCACCGGTGGTGTCGGCCGCGGCCATAGTCAGGTGTTCCAACTCGCCGCCGTAGAAGCGAATAAAGCGGTATTCGTCCTCAGTCAGCGGCTCGCCCCGCAATTCCTTTTCGGCCATGGTCTGCAGGGAACGGGCGACGCTTTCCAGCCGCTCTAAACTGTTCCGGTCCTGGTCTGACAGCAGGCCCCGGCTGTCTAACCCCTCGGTGGTCATGGCCGTCAATGCTGCCAGGCGGGCGTAGAATTGGGGCACCGGCTCGACGTAGCCCAGTAACTCCCTGGGCGATGGTGGCCCTTCGCCGCCACCGCCCAATTCAGCGTAGACTTGCTTGGCGTAGAGGATGGTGTCGTGCTTGAGTTCGGCCCAACTACCCAGGGTGGTGTTGAGCTGCTTATCCAGCCAGGCATCGGACTGCATAAACTGGGGATAACCTTCTCCTGGCTCGGCCAATAGTGGTTGAAAGGAGTAGATCCAGGTGGTATAGAGCGTTTCGGTCCACTCCTCGGTGCTGAGGTCAGAAACCCAGCCCTGGACTTTGGCCATCTGTTCGGGATAGTTCTGGTACCCGGTCTCGCCCAGTTGGGTCAAGATGGTGTAGGCCCGCTCCGAACCCATGGCCGCCATCACGTCCAGCCCCTTGGGCAGCATCCGCGGCCGGTCTGGAGTGCCAACGTTGCGGTAAATTAACTGGCGGAAGATGTAGGCGTCGGGGACGAAGCGCTGGCCCATGAAACGGAAGCCCTTGGTCGTCTCCTCGACGTCATCGTCTACGCTAATGACCAGGCCGAGGATCTGCGGCGGTGGAAGCTGGTTGGCCAGGTCAATAAAGGTGTCCAGCCGGGCGTCGTCGGCCAGGGTAGCCAGGCTGGCTTCGGGGCCGTAGACGGCGTCCACGACGGCCAGGTATTGCAGGGCGGTCAGGTCGTCGCTGCGGCCGACGAAGAAGACGGTCGGGTTGTAGAGGTCAAGCCAGGCATTCAGGGCCGGCCGCCCCTGGACCTGGGCCGTGCGCAGGCCGTGGACCAACAGCAGGGCCGAGCGGGTCTCGGCCTGGCCAACCTCCGGGTCGCGAGTAGTGAGGCGGAAGGTCATCCGGCCGTACCACATCATGCTCTTGAAGTAGGCCGTCAACTCCTCACTGCGGGTGTAGTGGCCGCGAGGGATATATTGGGTGTAATCTTCGCCGTTTTCCAGGCCGGGGAAGAGGGGCGAGGGCAGGATGCCGCTGGCGGCTTCGACCTGGGCCAGCTCGGCCTCGACCAACTCGGCGGCGTAGTCGGGTATCTCGACCGCGGGATCGAGCAGCCAGCTGCCGACGCCAATGAAGGCGACTGTTCGCCGGGCGGCCTCTTCCCAGGGTGTTCCCTGGAGTTCCTGGTACTGGGCCTCGGTCTGGGCCAGCATGGCTTTGTTCAGCTCGCGCAGCAGGGGGATGAAGTGCCCGGTCTCGGCCGTGCGCAAGACTTTGTCGAACAGGAGGTGGTAGACGTGGAGCAGGGAGTCGCTGGTGACAAAGACGGGCAGGTTCTCGTAGCGGGCCTGCTCGTAGACGGTAAAGAACTCCTTCTCAACGCCAGGGTTGACCACCAGGCCATCCTGGGCCAGCCGGGCCTGCTGGTCTTCAGAGAGGGCAAAGGGAACGACGACGTTGCCCAGGTCTGGGGCGATGGGATCGTGAAAGGCGGCCGGGACGACGTCCACCAGCGGCTCGTTGTAAACGGCAAAGCGGGGCTGTTCGGGGGTGATCTCGCCGGAGACCGGCGGGGCCACGGCCTCTTCGGTAGCCGGCGCGGGCGGTTCAGTAGCCGGCGTGGGCGGCAGTTGAATGGTCGGGCTTTGCACCGGGGGAATAGTGGGCGTGGCGGCTACTGCTGTTGCCGCGGCCGTGGGTTGTGGCGTGGCCGTCGCCCGCTCTAGCAGGCCGCAAGCCGATAGCGCAAGCAATAGAAACGACGTCAGGAACAGGTATACGATTGTGAGTTTTTTCATGGGATTTACCTCTAAAAGCAATTTACCAGGCTCATCGAGTTTATGATAATCCTGAAGCGGACCGGTCGAACCTGACGAAAGGCATGGTTCTGGTTGACAATCGTCACCATTCTAAAAACGCTCCGGGTCTAGCGGCCGCAGGCAGCTATCCCTTCTTGAAGAAACCCCCGAAGGAGCGTTTCCTGGTCTGCAGTCTGTTCAGGTTTTGGCAGACCAGTTGGGTGTGCGGGTGGTCCGGTCCCAGTTTCTGTTCAAAAATAAACAAGGCCCGTTCATACGTCGCTCGCGCGGCCTCATATTCTCCCTGAGCCTGCAGAGTCCGGCCCAGGTTGTTGGCGCGGACGGCCACGTTCGGGTGGTCGGGGCCAAAAATAGTCTCGTCAATGGCCAGGGCCCGCTCAAAGGCAGCGCGGGCCCCGTCATAATCCTTTTGGGCCTGGAGCGCCAGCCCCAGATTGTTGACGTCGGTCGCCACCTCGGGGTGGTTGAGACCAAAGACGGCTTCATCAATAGCCAGGGCCCGCTCAAAGGCAGCGCGGGCCCCGTCATAATCCTTTTGGGCCTGGAGCGCCAGTCCCAGGTTATTAACGTCTCTGGCGACAGTGGCGTGGCTAGGACCAAAAAGCGCCTCGTCAATGGCCAGGGCCCGTTCATAAGCCAGCCGCGCCCCGGCATAATTCCCCTGGGCGGCCAGCGTTCCGGCCAGATTATTATGCAGGGTAGCGACGTGTGGATGGTCTGGCCCTAATTTTGGCTCCAGAATGGCTAGCGCGCGCTCGTAGGCGCCTTGCGCCCCCTGGTAATTTCCCTGGGCCTGGAGCACCCCGCCCAGGTTGTTGACGTCTGTCGCTACCTCGGGATGATCAGGACCGAAAGCGGCTTCGTCAATAGCCAGCGCGCGCTCAAAAGCCGTCTGCGCACCCGCGTGATCTCCCTGGGCCTGGAGCGCCAGGCCCAAGTTACTCAGCCGGCCGGCAATTCTGGGATCGCCAGGGCCGCAGGCAGCTTCGTCAATGGCCAGCGCCCATTCAAAGGCTGTCTGGGCCCTGGCATACTCTGTCTGGGCCTGGAAGACAAGACCCAGGTTATTTAATCGGATAGCCACCCGGGGATGGTCAGGACCAAAGGCTGCCCAGTCAATGGCCAGCGCCCGCTCGAAGGCGTTCTGCGCGGCAGTGTACTCTCGCTGCGCCTGAAGAACCCCGCCCAGATTGTTGGCATCTCTAGCTACGTTGGGGTGGCTGGGACCATAGAAAGCCTGGTCAACGGCCAACGCCTGCTCAAAGGCAGCCTGCGCCCCGGCGTACTCTCCCTGGGTTTCCAGCAGCCGGCCCAGATTGTTGTACAAGGTTGCTATAGCAGGGTGATTGGGGCCAAACACACGCTGATTAATGGCCAACGCCTGCTCAAAGGCGATCTGCGCGGCGGCGTACTCTCCCTGGGCCTGGAGCACCAGGCCCAGGTTGCTGGCATCTGTGGCTACTTCGGGGTGGTTGGGGCCAAAAACAACCTGGTCAATGGCCAGGGCTCGCTCGTAAGCAGTTCGGGCCTCAGCGTAATTTCTCTGCGCCCAAAACACACGGCCCAGGTTACTGTACAGGGTAGCCAGGTAGGGATGAGTTGAGCCTAATTTCTTTTCAAAAATAGCCAGGGCGCGTTCAAAGGCAGCCTGCGCCCTGGGGTAATCTGCCTGTGACTGTAGCACCAGTCCCAGATTGTTGACGTCTCTGGCGACGTTGGGGTGATCGGGGCCAAGCGTACGCTCGTCAATGGCCAGGGCCGACTCATAAGCAGCCTGAGCCTCAGCATAATTTCCCTGCGCTTCCAGCACCGCGCCTAAATTATTAATACGAATGGCCACGTAAGGGTGGTCACGGCCGTAGACGGCCTCGTCAATCTGCAGTGCCCGCTCGTAGGCGGCCCGCGCACCAGCGTAGTCTCCCTGGGCTTTCAAGACGCCGGCCAGGTTGTTGACGCCAGTAGCTACCTTTGGGTGGTGCGGGCCAAAGGTTGCCTCGTCAATCGCCAGCGCCCGCTCGTAGGCGGCTCGCGCACCGGCGTAATCTCCCTGGGCTTTGAGCGCGCCTCCCAGGTTGTTGACGTCGGTGGCCACCTCGGGATGATGGGAACCAAAAGCAGCCTCGTCAATGGCCAGCGCCCGCTCAAAAGCTGCCTGCGCCCCGGCATAATTTCCCCACTCTTTCAGAGCGACACCCAGGTTGTTAACATCCCGGGCCACGACTGGATGATCAGAGCCAAAAACGGCTTCGTCAATGGCCAGGGCCCACTCAAAAGCCGCCTGCGCCCCGGCATAATCTGCGATCATCACCAGGTGGTAGCCCAGGGCGTTCCATAGCCGGCCGCCCTGTTCACCGCCTCGCTGTCCGGCCGTGTTGGCCACGTGGCGCAGGTGGTCTTGCCAGCCCAGCAACAGATTGGGATAACCGGCCTGGTTGATGGCCACCGCCGCCTGGGCTACTGCTTCGGCCACAGCCCTGGCTGCTTCATCCATCACCTCGACCAGCCTTCCCTGAACATACACTGCCAATAGCCGGTGCAGCCGCAACGCGCCGGCCCGTTCTTCTTCCAATAAGCCCAGCTCCGTCAACCGGGCCAAGGCATCTTCGCTGGGAAGATTGGCAGCATCCAGCCCCCGGCCGGCCGGAGCACCTGGGTTTAGCGTGGCGGTTAACAGCGACCGGGGAATAGGCACGCCCGGCGCGAAACAGGCCGCCCGCGCCAGGAGCGCCAAGGCCACCCGGTCGGTTTCGGCGGCCGGATTCAGTTGCTTGAAGCTCAGGGCAAAGGTCCGGGCGACGTGCCGCTCGTGGCCGGTCGGTGAATGGCCACTGGCCTGGCCTTGCAGTGAAGGATGGGTCAGCAAGGCCTTGCTGCGTAGCTGGACCAGGTAGGCCATGGGTGAGATAACCTGGCTATAATAGGCCAGGAAGCTGCCGGCCAGGTGCAACGCCAGGGGGAAGTCGCCCAGTTCGGCGGCAATGGCCCCGGCTCTGGGGCCGATCAGGTTTGACACCAGGCGCTGCAAGAGAGCTACGCTCTCTGGCCGGGATAAGGCGCCCAGCGGCAGCACGACAATGCCCAGGACCGGTTCCCAGCGGCCGCGCCGGCTGGTGACCAGCACCCGGCAGCCTCCACTGACCGGCCGCCACCTGGTTAATAGCGCCTCGTCTTCACAGTTGTCAAAGACCAACAGCCGGGGGAGCGGCTCTTGCCAGACTCGCTGTACCAGGGCTACCTGTCCGGCCAGATCCAACCGCTCGAAGCCTGAACCCAGTCCCATCGCCAGCCCACAGGCGGCGACCTCGGCCGGCACGCTGTCTGGCTCGGCGAAGTTTAACCAGTAGGCGCCGCCGGCGAAGTAGCGACCGTAGCGGTAGACAAACTCGCTGGCCAGTTGGGTTTTGCCCACACCGCCCAGCCCGGTGATGGCGGCGGCTTGATGAGTGGCTACCGTCCGCCCGGCCTTGATCGTCCTGGCCAGGCGTTGCAGGTTGGCCTCCCGGCCGGTGAATAGCGGGTTGCGGGCCAGGGGCATGCGCGAACCGGGTGGCAAATCACCCGGCTGCACCGGCCGGTCGGCGGGCATAGCGTCCAGCAAAGCCTGGGCCTCGGCCGGGTTTACCCGGAGAGGAACCGGGGGAGTGGGTTGAATGATCAGGTCGCCGGCCACTTTGTAGATATTGCCGGCGGCGGCGTCCCCGGCCAGGCTGATCGGGCTACTGTGGATGTCGCCGAGGGTAATGTCCTTAAACAGGTCCCGGCCGGCCTTGTCGCCGGCAATCTTGTCGCCTGGTAGCTGGTCTCCATTGGCAGCCGAAAATGACCCGGCTTCGGGGGAGGGCGTTTCGCTATTTGAATTAGCCATACTACTCCTGCCGACTACTTAAAAGGATAAATCCTTTAGAACAGTGTAGCCAGAGTCAGGAGGGAGCGCAAGAGTGAGATGCTAGAGCGAGAGGGGTAAGAGGAAGTGCCAGGCAATAAAGCCAGGGTAGTCTCTAGTAGCGTTGCTTTTACCTGGCCAGTATTATTTGTTGGGCAGGGGAAAGTAGTTGATAATACTTTGCCTGGTCACATATAATCAAGGCTATGCTGGTGAAGGCGCGAGTTCTCTGGCTCCTGTTTTTGGTATTGATACCGGCTACAGCCGTAGCCGGCCAACAGGCGAATAGCGGCCGTGTTCCTCTGACGGACACGGGGCCAGGCGACAGTTATCTGGGCTTTGAGGGCGGCTTGTATCCCGGCGGCAGCAACGTGATGCCGGAGGTACACTCCGCGGCCGGGCTGGAGCGAGCGAACCGTGTCCAACCGCTGGACGTGAACGGCAACCACGACCCCAACGGCAAGATCGTCCTGATGTCCGTTGGTATGTCCAACACGGCCATTGAGTTTTGCAGCCACCAGCAGGACGGGGTGAGCTGTAACCAGGGGACGTTTATGGACCTGGCGGCCGGGGAGCCGGCCGTGAACCACGACAGCCTGGTTATTGTCAACGGGGCGCGCGGAGGACAGGACGCGATTGAGTGGGTCGCGCCGGAGGCCGCCAACTACAACTGGATCCGCAACCGGGTTTTGCAGCCGTTGGGACTGAGTGAGTCACAGGTCCAGGTGGTGTGGCTGAAGGAGGCCAACAGCCGGGCCGGCCGGAATCCTTCCCTGTTTTGGCTCAGATGGGATTCATCCCTCGCCGGCCGGCGAGCAAAAAGTGGGCCGTTTATTGTTGGACTTTTTTACTACGTCGCCTTATATACAACCGTGGTTTACAGATAGGGTGTTGTGCGCCGGTTGTGTCGGCCTGCGTTTAGTTTAGGGTTACGAACTATCGTACCCTTACCGGAGTAGTCACGATGCTGGTCATTATCTCAGATTTGCACTTTGAAGAAGAAGCCTCCAACAATATCCCCGGAGATGATACTCACCCGCCCATTTTGTTTTCGCGCAACCTGCCGGGGCGGGTGTTCGCTGCTTTTGTTGCCCACCTGGCGGCTGAGGCGGTGCGCAACGGGGCCAAGCGGCTGGACATGGTCCTGGCCGGGGATGTTTTTGACGTTCACCGCACGGGGCTCTGGTTTCTCAATAACCCGGCCGGAGTGCGCCCGTACGTTCACAACGATCAGGTCACCGGCCCATTGGAGGCGCTGACATTACAGATCATTGAGGCCATCCGGCAGGCAAAAGGGGTCAACAAATCGCTGGAAGTGTTCCAACTTCTGGCGGCCGGCAAGTATTGGGATGGCGAGCTGAAAAAGTTCCCGGTCCCGGTGACGCTGCACTATATTGCCGGCAATCACGACCGGCTGGCCGGGGCCACGCCGGCCATTCGCCGGGCCGTGCGGGAAGCGTTGGGGATGCCGTCCAGCCCGGCCCCATTCCCGCGCATTTTGCTTTTTCCCCAGGAAGAGGTGGTGATCCGCCACGGCCACGAGTATGACCGCTACAACTTTGCCCTCGACTATAGCGACGACGAGGTGATACCGCTACACGTCCCGGAGGAAGGCTACGAGGCAGCCCCTTTTGGCGATTTTGCCACGGTGGACATTGCTTCCCGGCTGCCAGCCCTATTCCGCCAGCACCACGGCGACGCCAGAATTCTGGCCAGCCGGACGTTACGGACGATTTATCTGCGGTTGCTGGAGTTTGACGACCTGCGGCCGCAAAGCGCCATTTTTAATTACCTGCTCTACATGCCCGAAGAGCACCTGGAACCAGACGTCGTCTGGCGGGAAATCAAGCCGGTGATTTATGAATTGCTGGAAGAGGTCCACGACAACCCGTTCTTGCTGGAGTGGCTGGAGCGGATGGACCGCAAATGGCGACTGGATGCGATTGATGTGGTCCAGACGGCGCTGGCGCTGAAGCTGTGGCGATTGACCGGTATCCCGCTGGGGCTGGCCCAATTTGTCTCGAATTCGATCCTGGGGGCGCAAAAGGAGCGGCCGGGGGTGGAAACCTTTGTTGCCCGTGAAGAAGTTATTCGCAGCGGCCAGTACCGTTTTGTGGTGGCCGGCCACACCCACTTCCCGAAGACGGAGCTATTGACCAGCGACGAAAAAGGCGAACGTTACTACATTGACACGGGGACGTGGCGGAACCGGGTGCCGTCTACACCGGACTTTAAGGCCTTCGGCCGGCTGAAGGCGTTGACGTACGTGATCATTTATGGCCCGGATGAGGACCTGGGGGACCCGCCGCAGCCGAACAAGACGGCCTCGCTGGATTTCTGGTCGGGGGTGACGCAGCGCTGGCCGCATTCTTGATTCAGTCACGCTCAATCGGCCGGGCCGGGTCTGTGCCCCACTCGGCCCAGGAGGCGTCGTAAAGGGCGAGGTTGGGGTAGCCGGCCAGATGGAGGGCGAAGAGGGCCAGGGAGGCGGAGATGCCGACGCCGCAGTAGGTGATGATGCGGTTTTCCGGCCGGATGCCCAGGGCCAGGGCCTGACGCCGGATGGCTTCGGGGTCCAGGTAGGTCCAGTAGTGAGCGGGGTCGAGGTTGCGTTCGGCGTGGAGGTGGCGGGCGCCGGGAATGCGGCCGCCGCGTATTGGCTGCCCGGCTACTTCAACCGACTCCTGGCCGGGCGGCAGGTAGAGGCTGCCTGCGGGAGTCCAGACGGCCCGGCCGGCGTACTGTTCGGGGGGGCGGCTATCTACCAGGCAAGTGCCGGCGTCCGGGCCGGCCAGAGCCCGCTCTACGTCGGCGGCGGTGGCCAGCCAGCGCGGTTGAGGGTGGGGGGTAAAGGCGGCCGGCGGGCAGTGGGGGAGTTCGGCGCTGAGCGGCCGGCTTTCAGCCTGCCATTTGGTCAAGCCGCCGTCCAATACGGCGACCTGGTCGTGGCCGTAATAGTTTAAGGCCCACCACAGCCGGGTTGCGCCGCTGTAGTTGGTGTCGGCGTAGACGACGACACGGGTGTGGTCGCCGATGCCGGCCGCGGCCATGACGGCGGCAAAGTCGCCAGGTGGGAGGAGCAGGTCGGGGATGCCGCCAGCCGTATAGGCCAAGTCGGCGTGCCAGTCTAGGTGGACGGCGCCAGAGATGTGGCCGGCCAGGTAGCGCTGCTGGCCGGAGCCGTCGCCGCGCCAGCGGGCGTCCACGACGCGTAGGGCGGGGTCGGCCAGGTGTTCGGCCAGCCAGGTGGTGTCTACGAGAGGGTGGTAGGATAAGTCTGTCATAGGCGATCTAAAAAGGAACACAGAGTACACGGAGGAGGGCGACCAAGGGTTGCTTGGAGTTACACAGAGAGAGAACACAAAGAGTTTTCTCAGTGTGGCTCTAATCCACCGCAAGCTGCCCTTCCTGGTAAATGGTGGGTCGTAAGCAGCTACGCTTGATTTTAGTACAATAGGTGGCGGTTATCCAGGGCGAAGGTGCCTGGGCACGCTGGAATGCGTGGCTACTTTTTCTTTGGAGGTTATGGTGAAGGAAGTGAGTGAATTGGAGTTGAATGGGCAGAGCGCGATTGTGACGGGGGGCGGGACGGGGATCGGCCGGGGGATTGCGCTGGCGCTGGCGAGGGCAGGGGTGCGGGTAGTGGTCAGCGGGCGGCGGCCGGGGCCGCTGGAGGCAGTGGCGGCCGAGATACGGCAACAGGGAGGGCAGGCGCTGGCCGTGCCGGCCGACGTGTCTCAAGAGGGGGATGTACAACGGCTGGTGGAGGCGGCCGTGGCGGCCTATGGCGGCGTGGATATTTTGGTCAATAACGCCGGGGTGGGCGGGTACGGCTATTTGCACGAGCTGCCGGTAGCGGCCTGGGACGAGGTGATGAACGCGAACCTGCGCGGGCCGTTTCTGATGGCGCGGGCGGTGCTGCCGATGATGCGCGCCCGGCAGCAGGGCCAGATTATCAATATCAGTTCGGAGGGCGGGCTGGAATATTACCCCCGTGGGGGAGCGTATGGGGTGGCTAAGCATGCCCTCAATGCCCTGGGGGAGTTCATTCAGCGGGAGAACCAGGAGTTGGGTGTACGGGTAAATACCATATGCCCAGGCATGGTGGTGACGCCGATGAGTGAGAATTCACCGGGGCTGAACCAGGACAAGTGCCTGTACCCGGAGGACATTGCCGAGCTGGTGATGTGGCTGCTGAGGCGCCGGCCGAACGTGAAGATTGGCCGGCCGGTGTTGATCCAGACGATGGAGAACCCGTGGGAATTTTAGATTTTAGATTTTAGATTTTGGATTGGGCCCGTAAATCCAATATCGGCAATCTAAAATCCAAAATTAGGACTCTGCCTCTATGGCCAGGAGTTTGTCGAGGCGGCGCTGGAAGCGGGGGGCGCCGGCGAAGCGGGCGGAGAGGAAGCCTTCGACAAGCTTTTGGGCCAGGGCCGGGCCGACGATGCGGCTGCCCAGACAGAGGATGTTCATGTCGTCGTGTTCCACGCCCTGGACAGCGGAGTAGATGTCGTGGCAAAGACAGGCGCGAGCGCCCTTGATCTTGTTGGCGGTAATGCAGGCGCCGACGCCGCTGCCGCAAATGAGGATGCCCCGTTCGCCCTGGCTGGTGGCCACAGCCCGGGCCACGGCCACGGCAAAGTCAGGGTAGTCGTCGTTTTTGTCGTATTCGTAAGCGCCGACGTCCAGGATGTCGTGGCCGGCCGTGGCCAGGTCGCGGCGCACGATTTCTTTGAGTTCAAAACCGGCGTGATCGCAGCCGATGACGATGCTCATGGTCTGTCTCCTTAAGAGTAAAACGCAAAGACGCCAGGGGCGCAAAGAATTGCGGCGCAAAGTTTTGAATTGGTTGCCGCCTGTAGCGCTTGCCGTTACACTGATTATAGACTGAAATAGTCAGGGTAGCACAGGCGGTTAGCCTGTGAGCTTCGGGACAGGCTAACCGCCTGCGGTATAAGGTAGATGGAAAGCTGATAGCTACTGACGAAGGAGCGACGATGAACCCGCTGATTGAATTGCAGGCTTTTGGCCAGAGTTTTTGGTATGACAATATCCGGCGCAAGTTTTTGCAGGACGGTACGTTGCAGCGGCTGGTTGGCGAGGACGGGCTGCGGGGAATGACCTCGAACCCGAGTATTTTTGAGAAGGCGATTGGCGAGAGCGACGATTACGACGAGCAGATCGGCGAGCTGGTGGACGCTGGGGCCGACGTGCCGGCCGTGTACGAAGCGCTGGCTCTGGCCGATATCCAGGCGGCCTGCGATATGTTTGCCGGGGTGTATCGGGAGAGCGGCGGTGGGGACGGCTACGTCAGCCTGGAGGTCTCGCCGCACCTGGCCGACGACACGGACCAGACGATTGCCGAAGCGCGCCGGCTGTTTGCCGCCGTCGGCCGGCCGAACGTGATGATTAAGGTCCCGGCCACACCGGCCGGTATCCCGGCTATTCGCCAGCTCATCGGCGAGGGTATCAACGTTAATATTACGCTCATGTTCAGCATGGACCACTACGAAGCTGTGGCCCGGGCGTATATGGACGGCCTGACCCGGCTGCTGGAGAACGGCGGCGATCCGGCGCGGGTGGCTTCGGTGGCCTCGTTCTTTGTCAGCCGGGTGGACTCGGCTGTAGACAAAAAGCTGGCGGCGCTGAACGACCCGGCGGCCGAGGCGTTAATGGGCCAGGCGGCCATCGCCAACTCGAAGCTGGTGTACCAGCGTTTCAAGGAGATTTTTCACGGCGAGGCTTTTGCCCGGCTGCGTTCGGCTGGCGCGCCGGCGCAGCGCCTGTTGTGGGCCTCGACCAGCACTAAGAACCCCAATTACCCGGATACGTTGTACATAGACGAGCTGATTGGCCCGGAAACGGTCAATACTATGCCGCCACAAACCGTTGACGCTTTCCGCGACCACGGCCGGGTGGCCACTACATTGGAACAAGACGTGGCCGGGGCGCAGTTGATGCTGGACAACCTGGCGGAACTGGGCATTAACCTGGACGAAGTGACCGAGCAGTTGCAGGTGGAGGGTGTGGCCGCCTTTGCCAAATCGTTCGACGCCTTGATGGCGACTCTGCGGGAGAAGATGGCGGCCCTGGCGGGTCGCTGATTGCGACACGCCTACCTTTATGCTAGAATCTTGCCGCACATCGCGCTTCGTTTTGTGACAACAAGTAGCAACACCAAGGGTTGACCATGCAACAGAGTATTGCGGGAGTTCTCTCCCTGACGGAGATGTTTGATAACCTGACGAACACGCAACTGGAGCTGGTGGCGTCCATTTGTGAACCCCTGACGACGAAGAAAGGGGAGGTTCTCTTTGAGGAGAATGACGCCAGCGACGAGTTGTACGTCATTAGCCGGGGCGGGGTGGAGATCCTGGTGAACCCTGGCTTCGTCGGGCTAAACGAGGAAATCAAGCCGGTGGTCATTGCTGAGTTGCGCCAGGGTCAGGTGTTAGGTGAAGTAGCTCTGGTAGACCAGGGGTTGCGCTCGGCAACGGCCCGGATAAGCCAGGACGATACCCAGTTGCTGCGCCTGCCGCGCAAACGGCTGATGTTGCTCTGTGACACCTATCCGGAGTTGGGGTACAAGCTCATGAAGAACCTGGCGGCCGATCTGGCGCTGAAGATGCGGAACACGGACCTGATCGTGCGCCAGTACCAGCTCAGGCTATCCGGCCGGGAGTAGCCGGCTGTCCCCTGAGAGTGTTGTTATCTTGAGCTTACCTTCTAGCCAGGTAATTGCCTCGCCAAGTCGTCGTGTTGTGAATGCTTGACCGGTATCTGCCTCAACCTGCATCTGGGCAATTTACCTATCCAGGGGAGTGTGGCGTGGGGCAGGCAAGGAATCTGGCCCCAGTGGTGGTTACCAACAAGACCAAAGAGGAGATTACTGCTGTCCCGGCAGATAGATAGAGCCTGCCATGAACGTCGTCTTGATCAGCATTGGTACAGAACTGCTGTTTGGTGACATCCTCGATACCAATGCGGCCCAGGCTACCCGGCGACTGCGCGAGATGGGAATCCCCCTGATTGGCCACGTGACTATTGGCGATGACCGTCGAGTCATTGCCGAGACGTTGCGGGGAGTCCTGGAACAGGTAACGTTCGTTATCACGATTGGCGGCCTGGGGCGGAGCCCGGACGACCTGACCCGCCTGGCGGTGGCCGACGTGACCGGCCGGTACCCGGAAGACCAGCGGCCAGAGAAAAGTCCAGGGGTGGTGGTATTGGGGGACCTGGATGAACCTAACCCCGGCTACTTGTTGGAGCTGGCTTACAGCACCTTGATTTGCCTGCCGGGCAAGCCACGGGACATGGCCTATTTGCTAGAAACGGAAGTGCTACCTTACTTACAAGACCGGTTTAACCCGGATAGGGTCCACGGCCGGATCTTGTTGCGCACGGCCGGTGTGATGGAAAGTACGCTGGAGCAACAACTGGCCGATCTGAACCAGGGAGTCCAGCAGCGGGTTTCTTTTTCCTCCTACGCCGGCCAGACGGACATTGGCCTGTGGGTGGAAGGCCGAACGCAGCGGGAGGTGGACGAGAAATTGCAACGGCTGGCCCAGGAGGTGTCGGAACGGCTGGGAGACCAGATTTATGGCCGGGAAGGGGAGCGGCTGGAAAAGGTGCTGTTGCGGCAGTTGCATTACAGCGGCGTGTGCCTGGCCGTGGCTGAGTGCCATACCGGCCACTCGCTGGCCCAGGCTCTCCAACACGTTCCGGGCATAGAGGCGGCGATCATTTTCGTCACCGGGGCGACGGAGGATGAACTGGCCGATACCCTGGGGTTGGACCGCCTGACAAGCGAAAGTGACCTCACCCGTTGGTGCCGGATGGCGGCCGAGCAGGTGGTGAAGCAAAGCAGGGCCGACGTCGGGCTGGTGGTCTACAACCACTTTACACCTGGCGGGGTCCAGATCCTGGTGACGCTGGCCTCAGCCCAGGGCGTTTCTATGATTCAGCGCTCCTTTGGCGGGCATCCGACCAATATTAACCAGTGGGCCAGTACGCTGGGCCTGATTCACGTCAGGCGTTGGTTGTTGGCGCACCATCCCACGTTAGAAAGTTAACTTCCCGGAGGCTTGTCTACTGGACTGCCTCCTTTGACGGAACCTCCGGGAGGTTTGGAGACAGACGACTATTATGCGTATTGGAATGGTTACGGCCTGTTATAAGCCGGTTATTAACGGGGTTACCCGGATGGTGGCGCTGTACAAGAGTTACCTGGAAGAGGCTGGGCACGAGGTTACAGTCTTTACCCTGGGTGATCCGGACCCGAACGGGGAAGAGCCGGGCGTGGTCCGGTCGCCGGCCCTGCCTCTGGGAGACACGGGCTATTATTTCAGCACGCGCTATACGCGAGCCGCCCAGGAGCTGTTGCGGCAAATGGACATCATTCACTGCCATCACCTGTTCCTGAGCGTGGACATTGCCCATCGCTACGGCCGTTGTCCCATTGTTTACACCAACCACACCCGCTACGATTTGTATACCAGTACGTATATTCCGCTGCCCCAACCGGCGGCCGACGCCCTGATGCGCCAGATCTGGCCGGAACTTACGGATTTGTGCGACGTGGTCGTGACGCCGTCGGGGAGCGTGCGCCAGGTGATGCTGGACTTTGGCGTGCGGCGGCCGATTGAGGTGATTGAGAACGGGGTAGATATGGCCCTCTTTCGCCGGCCGGCGCAGCCGTGCCGCAAAAGCGACCTGGGTATTCCGGAGACGGCGGTGTTGCTGGCTTATGTGGGGCGACTGTCGCCGGAAAAGGACGTGGAAACACTGCTGACCCAGTTTGCCACTGCTCGAGACGTAGCGCCGGAACTGCACCTATTGCTGGTGGGCAAGGGGCCACAGGCCAAAAGCCTGGTCGAGCTGGCCGACGAGTTGGGGGTTCGCGAGGCGGTTCATTTCACCGGGCCGGTGGATTACGAGGCTGTGCCGGACTACCTGGCAGCAGCCGATATTTTTGTCACAGCCTCGGTCACGGAGGTCCACCCGCTGGCGGTGATTGAGGCGATGGCCGCCGGGCTGCCGGTAGTAGCGGTGGCGGCACCGGGGGTGGTGGATACGGTTGAGCCGGGTGTACATGGCCTGTTGACCCACTACGCCGAGGGCGGGCTGGCGGCGGCGATGGTGGCGCTGGCCGTGGACCCGGCGCGGCGTCGCCGGATGAGCGAGGCGGCCCGGCGGGACAGCCAGCGTTTTGACATTCGGGCGACGGTGGGCAAGACGCTGGCGCTTTACGAGCGGTTGCACGAGGAACGGCCGGACCTGACACGGGATCGGGAGCATGGCCGTGGCTACCGCAACTGGTCCCGGCCGGAGGAGATCATGGAGCAACTGGCCAACCTGCTGCGGCCGCCCAGGCAGGGGCCATGAGCAGCCGGCAGAGGCTGGGCCGGTGGGGAGAGGCGATGGCGGCCCGGCACCTGGAAGCGAAGGGGTACGAGATTGTGATCCGCAACTGGCGGTGCAGCCAGGGGGAAATTGACCTGGTGGCCCGCGCCGGCCAGGTGTGGGTCTTTGTCGAGGTGAAAACGCGGCGCGGCCAGGAGATGGGCACGCCCGAGGAAGGGGTGACGGCGGCTAAGGCGCGCAAGCTGTTGGCCCTGGCCCAGGCCTACGTGGCGGCCTATGAGCTGGACGTGGATTGGCGGATTGACCTGGTGGCGGTGGAGCTGGACAAGAAGGGTAGGTTTATCCGCTGCGAGCACCTGGAAGACGTGGTCCTGGGGTGGTGAATGGCCGGCAGCGAGCAAGAGAAGGACGCTCCAGTTTTGGCCCGACCGCTGCTGGTGATCGTCGGGCCGACGGCCATGGGCAAAACGGCGCTGTCGGTACAACTGGCGGCCGCGTTCGAGGGGGAGATTGTCTCGGCCGATTCGCGCCTTTTTTACCGAGGAATGGACATCGGCACGGCCAAGCCGGCGGCCGGGGAGCGAGCACGCATTCCCCACCACTTGATAGATATTTGCCGGCCAGATGAGACGTTGACGTTGGGGGAGTACCAGCGGTTGGCCAAGGCGGCGATTGACGACATTCAGCGGCGCGGCCGGCTGCCGATCCTGGTGGGGGGGACGGGCCAGTACATGAAGGCGGTGATGGAGGGCTGGGGCATTCCTGAGGTAGCGCCGCAGCGGCGGCTGCGCCAGGCGCTGGCCGCCCTGGGCGGACCAGAGGTGGCTCGCTGGCTGGCCAGGCTGGACCCGGAGGCGGCCGGCAAGATTGACCGGCGCAACGTGCGCCGGGTGATTCGGGCCCTGGAGGTGACGCTGCTAACCGGCCGGCCGATATCGAAGCTGCAACGGAAGCACCCGCCGCCATATGCCATTCTGACCATCGGCTTGACCTGCGACCGGGAGGCCCTATATGCCCGGATAGACACCCGGGTGGAGCAGATGATGGCCGGCGGGTTACTGGAAGAGGTAAAAGCGTTGCGCGCCGCCGGTTACGGTCGCCGCCTGCCGGCGATGAGCGGCCTGGGCTACCGACAATTGTGGGCCTACCTGGAGGGGGAATGTACTCTGGCTGAAGCGGTGGAGCGAATCAGGTTTGAAACGCACCGTTTCGCCCGGCAGCAGTATACCTGGTTCCGGCCGGGGGATGAGGGGGTTGTTTGGTTTGACGTGACCAGAGAGGGGTGGGAGGGGGAGGTGGTGCGGGTGGTGAGAGATTGGAGATTAGAGATTGGAGATTGGTGAAGGAAAACCTCCCGGAGGCCGGCCGTTGGACCTCCGGGAGGCTGGGTCAAAGATTACTCTTCGGCCGGGTTGGGGATGTCAACGGGCTCGTTGAAGTTGCCGTAGGCTGCCTGGGTCATTGTGGTCAAGCTTTCGTCCTCGATGCCAATGTTCATGTTGATGAGAGCCTTGCGGGGGAGCAAATCGTCCTTGCCAATCCACATCGTGCCCCCACCGCTGAGGTCTTCGGCCGACTCCAGGAAGAGATCGGCTATGTCTTCACTTAGGAGAGAGGCAAAGTAGGCGGCCACGTCCAGGTCGAAAGTGATCTCGTACACGTCCACACCGTCAATGATCGTCTCGCCGGCCAAGTTGGCATTCTGCATAAACTCGCTCAGGCGTAATCCCTGAAGCGCCTGCCCAGAAATGCCGGACTGTTCCAAGACGTCCGGTGGAAGTTCTTGCCACTCACTTCCTTCCTGGCGTAACCAGACCTGCTCGCCAATTTGTACGACTTCGTTGGTTGACGTTTGCGGTTCCTGGCCGCTTGCGGTTGTGGTGGTTTCTGTGACACAGTACGTCTGATCCGGCAGATCAACTGAACAATTTTGTTCTACCGTTTGCTGGATGTCAGGGCCAAGGTCCATCGTCACCACCTGGCTGATCGTCAGAGTGTCCAATTGCCTCACTTTCTCTTCCGCCTTAATGATGACCTGCAGTGGCTCAAGCGACTCGCCTTCAATGACGATGGGTGTGGGCTGGAACTCGTCCCTGTCGGGCGCGGGTGGTTTGGCGGCGGGGGTGTTGGTTGGCCTGGGGGTATTGGTGGGGGCTGGGGTGTCGGTGGGTTCTGGAGTGGCCGTGGGCGTAGATGTGGGTTCGGCCGTGGGGGTGTTGGTGGGGGCCGGGGTGTCGGTGGGAGCGGGGGTAGCCGTGGCCTGGGCGACAGGCGTGACCTGCTCACTGCCCTGGCAGCCGGCTAACAGGAGCAGGGCTAACAGGCTAAGGGACAATAACTTTTTCATCGGTCCTCCTTCATATCGGACTATAGAGGTGCAGGGACTAAACGTATCGGTGTGAAGAGCCCTCCCTGCTCCTGGTCAACACACCATACCCCAGTACGCAATATTGTATGAATTGGTTGTGATTTGAAGTTTATGGCTACCCCTTTTGAATGATTTTCTGGATGGCAAACTCGAAGGCGCGGTCAGGAGTGAAGGCGAGGTTGTGGCGGCGAATGACGGCGGCGCGGGCGTCCAGGTAAGCGTCGAAGAGGCGACGCAGGTGGGTGAGAGTGGCCTGGGTGTCGTGGCTATAGCTGGCCTGGAGGAGCGCCTGGTGAGCCGGGTCTTCGGCGGGCAGCAGGCCCAGGAGTTCCGGCAGGGTGAAGTAGAGTATTTGCAGGTAGATGGGAAACGGTTTGTCGTGGTCGCCGCGCAGCAACTGGCGATAGATGTCCATAAACATGACCCAGAGGCGGCTGTCCAGCGCGGTTAATTCGGCGGTGGTGATGGTTGGCTGGGGGGCGGCGGCCGGCTGGCTGGCGGAGGCGGCCTGGAACTGCTGGCCCCAGCCATTGGTGTCTTTAAGCAGACGCAGCTCCCACTGCCAAGGGGAAGGTTCCAGGGATTGCAGGGTCTCGAAGCGGTAATCTACTTTGGCCCCGTTGCTGTAAAGGGCAATGTGGAAGTAGGGCCGGACATGGGCGGCGTCGAAGGAGTAGGCCGGGACGTAGGGTAGGACGGCCTGGACGATGTCGCGCCGCCGGGCATAGGCAGTCTCGCGGCGGGCGTCGTCCTGATAGACGAAGATCACATCCAGGTCGGAGAAGGGGTCCTGGGCACCCCGGCCGTAGGAGCCGGCCAGAAAGCAGACGAGAATCTCATCCTCGCGGAGGACGTATTGCTGCAGGCGGACGAGGACGCGGTCTTGTTCAAACATAGGGAATAGGGAACAGGGAACAGGGGGCAGGTGACGGAGAGGGGAGCATGTTTATTCGTTGAAGCAGCCGGTGAAGGAGAGGGCGAGGACGGCGGCGAGGCCAAGGGCCAGACCGGCGGCAACCTGGGCGGGGGTGTGGCGGCGGAGGAAGAGGCGCGCCCAGCAGACAAGAATGACCAGCGGCACGGTTAGCAGGGCCGACGAGGGGCCAAAGACCCGGCCGGCGATCAGCGCGGTAGCGGCAATGCTGGCGGCATGGATGCTGATCAGCCAGATGGTGTTGACCAGGCCAAGGACGCTCAGGACAATCGTATTGAAGAGGGCCAGGCAACGGAGGAGCAACGGCCCCTCGAACAGGAGGAGCAGTCCCAGAGCCACGGCCGAACCGACGAGGCTGACCAGGTAGGGCAGGTGGCGCTCCTGGGTGGTGTTCATATGCAGGTCGGTAATCCGGCCGGTGCGTAGCAGGTAGACGATGAAAAGGATGGGGGCCAGGGAGGCGAAGAAACCAAAGACGGCGGCCCACAACAGACCAGGCCAGAAAGCCAGCTCGCGCCAAGCCAGGGCCAGTCCCAGGACGGCAAAAATCATCGGGGGACTGACGATGTTGGAAAAGGTGCGGGCCAGGCGGATCTTGCCGACGGTGGCGGCCGAGCTATGGTCGCGAGGTCTCATAGAAGGCGCGGCCTTTAAGGGACGAGGGGGCGGGGAGGCGGGGCTGAAGAAGTGGCCAGGGCAAAGCTAAAAGCCATCACGCCGACAAAGAAGCCCACGTAAGCAAGGATAAAGAGCAGCATGAGGCCGCCAATGCCCAGGCTGACGCCGGCCAGGGTACGGGTCCGTTGCGGGTCCACGGCCTTGGAGGCGTTGGCAAAGGCGGCCAACCCCAGGGCGGCGGCGACGATGGGCAGGCAGTAGACCCCACCCATGCAACTAAAGAGAGTGGTCAGGGAAATGACGGCAGCCAGGAAGGCGGTCACATCCTGGCTGTTGCCCTGATAGGGGACAGAGGCAGCGTTGCCGGCGGCCGGCTGTTTCAACAGGCGCGGCTCAATGGCCTCGGCGTACGTTTCGGGGGGCAGCACCTCTTCGCCGGCGGCTCGCAGCTCTTGGGCGTGGATTTCGCACAGGCGGCGGCCGTCCTCGCCGTACCAGAGGCAAAGCCCACACAGGGCCCGGCCACAGACCTCGCAATGTTCGACGGCGGCATGATCGGGGTGGTTAACGCAGTGTTCCATGCTAATCCCTATTTGCATGGGGCAACGTAACATTTTGTTACGTTGCCCCACACAAAATTACGTACCTTCTTCCCAGGAGTTCAGGTATTTGTCCTGTTCCGGGGTGAGGGTGTCAATCTGGATGCCCATCGCGGCTAGCTTGATGCGGGCGATTTCCCGATCCACGTCGGCTGGGACGGGATAGACTGCATTTTCCAGCTTGCCGGCGTGGTTCAGCATGTAGGCGGCGCTGAGGGCCTGGTTGGCAAAGCTCATGTCCATAACCGAGGCGGGGTGGCCCTCGGCCGCAGCCAGATTAATGAGCCGGCCCTCGCCCAGCAGGTTGATGCGACGGCCGTCGGGCAGCTCATACTGGTCTACAAACTCGCGGACCTTGCGCGGCGGCCGGGCGGCCAGGCGGGCCAGGCCAGGGATGTTAATTTCGACATTAAAGTGGCCGGAGTTAGCGACGAGGGCCCCGTCTTTCATGACCTGAATGTGGTGGGTGTCAATGACGTTGATGTCGCCGGTGGCGCTGATGAAAATGTCGCCAATGCGGGCCGCCTCCAGCATAGGCATTACCCGGAAACCGTCCATGACCGCTTCCAGGGCTTTGAGCGGGTCTACCTCGGTGACGATGACGTTGGCACCCAGCCCTTTGGCGCGCATGGCGATGCCCTTGCTGCACCAGCCGTAGCCGGCGACGACGAGGTTTTTGCCGGCAATGAGGGTGTTGGTTGCGCGGATGACGCCGTCCAGGGTGGACTGGCCGGTGCCGTAGCGGTTGTCGAACATGTGCTTGGTGAGGGCGTCGTTAACGGCAACGACAGGAAAGGCCAATTCGCCTTGCTGGGCCATAGCCCGCAAGCGAATGACGCCGGTGGTGGTTTCCTCGGTGCCGCCGACGATTTCTTCGAGCAGCTCGCGACGGGACTTGTGGATGGTGCTCACCAGGTCGGCACCGTCGTCCATGGTGATATGCGGCCGCTGGTCGAGGGCGGCCCGGATGTGGCCGTAGTAGGTCTCGTTGTCTTCGCCCTTGATGGCGTAGACAGGAATTTCGTCGTAGGCGACGAGGGCCGCGGCCACGTCGTCCTGGGTACTGAGAGGGTTGCTGGCGCAGAGGACGACATCGGCGCCACCGGCTTGCAGGGTGCGGGCCAGGTTGGCCGTCTCGGTGGTGATGTGCAGGCAGCCGCTGATGCGGGTACCGGCCAGCGGCCGTTCCTGGGCAAATTTTGCGCGGATGCCGCGCAAAACGGGCATTTCCTGCTCGGCCCACTCGATACGGTGGCGGCCGCCGGGGGCCAGGTCGGGGTTTTTAATGTGATACTCCATAGTAAATCTCCTTAATTAAATGATGAGTGATGAAGAGTGGGTGTTTATCGCTGATAACTGATGACTGATAACTATAGCTTATAGCTGATGGCTAGTGGCTGAGGATGTCGAGGGCGCCGGCGTCGTCGAAGTGTTCGCGGTAGCGCGTGATGAATTCGGCCGGGGTGAAGTGATGGCCCTGGGGGCCAAAGTTTTCCAGGCAGTAGGTGGCGGCCAGGGCGCCCATCCGGCCGGCTACATCCCAGGGCAAGCCCAACTGGATGCCGCGCAGCAGGCCGCCCCGAAAGGCGTCGCCAGCTCCAGTAGGCTCGACTATCTCTCGGGGCGACACGGCGGGGATGTCGTAAATGCGGTCCTCGACGAGGATAGTGGAGCCGAACTTACCCCGGGTGACGAGCAGCCCGCCGGCCCGGGTGAGGATGTCGGCTTCTTTCAGGCCGGTCTTTTCCTGGATCATGCTTAGCTCGTACTCGTTGACGGTCAGCAGAGCGCAACCGGTAAGGCCCGCCAGCAGGTCGGCGGCGGTCAGGCGGATAACCTGTTGGCTGGGGTCGTAGACGTAGGGGATGGCCAGTTGCTTGCATTCCAGGGTGTAGGCACCCATAGCGGCCGGGTCGTTGGGTGAGATGATGACCAGATTGGCGTCGGGGGCGTAGCGAGCGAAGGTCAGCTCGTTGGCGTGGGCCATGGCCCCGGTGTAGAAGCTGGCGATCTGGTTTTGTTCTTCGTCGGTGTTGACGAAAAAGGAGGCGCAGTATTCGTCCTCAATGACGACAACGCCGGAGGTGTCTATGCCCTGCTTTTCCAGCCAGGTACGGTATTCGCCGAAGTCCTGACCGGCCGTAGCCATGATCGTCGGCCGGCCGCCGAGCAGGGCCATGGTGTAGGCGATGTTGGCGGCGATGCCACCTCGCTGACGGCGCATGGAATCCACCAGGAAACTGACGCTGATGGTGTGCAACTGGTCAGCCAGCAGGTGTTCCCGGAAGCGGCCGGGGAAGAACATCAAGTAGTCGTAGGCGATGGAGCCGGTGATGACAATCTTCATGGAGTCACTAACTGTCCATTTTCAACATCATAGTGGGAGATTGGAGATTAGAGATTAAACAATCTCCAATCTCTGATCTCTAATCTCTGTTTTTTTGAGGGCGGGGGAGAAGCCCAAGCGGTCGCGGAACATGATCAGGATGGATTTGAGACCATCTTTGACGGTTATTTTCTTGCCCTGGGCGTAGGTGCGGGGATCGTAGCTGATGGGAATTTCCAGGATATCGTGGCCGGCCAGCAGAATTTTGTCGGGCAGCTCGGTGTCCAGGTCAAAACCGGTGCAGGTCAGGTTAAGGGAGTTGACCACATCGGCCCGGACCATCTTGGTGGCGGTGAGCACGTCGGTCAGGCGGCCGCCGAAGAGAAGGTTGCTTAAAGTAGAGAGGAAACGGACGCCCAGGTAGGCGTGGGCGTATTTGTAGCGGGTGTGGCCGCCCAGGACGCGCGAGCCGAAGAGGGCTGGTGCGCCGGTTTCGAGCGCCTTGCGGCAGAAGCGGGGATGTTCGGCCGGATCATACTCACTGTCGGCGTCCTGGATGATCAGGTAGTCGCCGGTCATGTGGGCGATGCCGGTGCGGATGGACATACCTTTACCCAGGTTGCGCCGGTGGAAGATGACCTGGATTTCGGGGTTGTCAATACCTTGCAGTAGCTCGCGGGTGCCGTCGGTGGAGCAGTTGTCCACGACGATGATTTCCCGCTCCCACCCCGGCCCAAGATTGACTTGTTGGGTCTTGCCAATCACGTCCCGGATGGTGGCTCGTTCGTTATAACAGCAGATGATGACGGAAAGCTTCATAAGAGAGTGACGAGCAATGAGCGCGGTTGGCCTTGCCAACTACGAGCAATGAGCAATGAGCAATGAGCAATGGGTGACTGGTTGTTCATAATTGTTGGAAGAATTTGGTAAAGGTCTCGATCATGTAGTCCAGTTGGGGGGTGTCGAGGCCGGGGAAGACGCCGACGAAGAGGGCGCCACGCAGGATCTGGTCGGCGGCGGGCAGGTCGCCAATGACACGGCAAGTGATGTCCTGGTAGGCGGGTTGCTTGAGGATGTTGCCGGCGAAGAGCGGCCGGGTCTCGACTTTGTGCTGCTCCAAGAAGCGGGTGAGGTGGTGGCGCTGGAAGGGTGCGCTGTCGCGCACCCAGAGCGGGAAGGCGAACCAGGACGGGTCGGCCTTGGCGTGCCAGGTGGGCAGCAGCAGGAATTCCTGGAATGGTTTGAGTCCCTCGTAAAGGTAGGCGAAGTTGCGTTTGCGGCGGGCAATGAAGGCCGGCAGCTTGTCAAGTTGGGCCAGGCCCATCGCCGCCTGGGGGTCGGTCAGCTTAAGGTTGTAGCCGATTTCGGTGTAGTAGTAGCGATGGTCGTAAAAGCCGGGCATGCCCGGCACTTCGCGCTCGAAGCGGATGCCGCATTTGCCGTTGACAGGGTTGTCGTAGCCGCACCAGCAGTCTCGGCCCCAGTCGCGGACGGCGCGGGCGATCTTGGCCAGGCGGCGGCTGTGGGTGTAGACGGCGCCGCCTTCGCCCAAAGTGATGTGGTGGGCGGGGTAGAAGCTGAGGGTGGCGGCGTGGCCAAAAGTACCGACCAACCGGCCGTCCCAACGGCTACCCAGGGCGTCGCAGGTGTCTTCGATGAGGAAGAGGTCGTGGCGCTGAACGAACTCCATGACGGCGTCCATGTTGGCCGGGTTGCCCAGGGTGTGGGCGAACATGACGGCCCGGGTGCGGGGGGAGAAGGCGGCTTCGAGTTGGGTGGGGTCGAGGTTGTAGTCGCCCAGGCAACTGTCTACGAAGACAGGCGCGAGGCCGTTTTGAATGAGCGGGTTGACGGTGGTGGGGAAGCTGGCAGCAGGGATGATGACCTCGTCGCCCGGCCGTAGACCGTGGCGCAACTGGCGGGAACAGAGGGCGGTGACGGCGACGAGGTTGGCCGAGGAGCCGGAGTTGACGGGGATGACCTCGCGGACGCCGAGGAAACGGCTGAGCTTTTTTTCGAAGGCGGCCGCCTCCGGCCCGGCCGTTAGCCAGAAGTCGAGGACGGCGCCGACCATGTTTTGCAGCTCGGTAGCGTCGTAGACCCGACCGGCGTAGTGGACTTTTGACTCGCCGGGGATGAACGGCCGGTTGTGGTGGGTCTGTTGGTAGTATTCAGCAACCTGCGCCAGGATTGACTGGCGCAGGGTTTCGGCATCGCTCATTTGTTGCTCTCCGTAGCCGGGTAACCCGGTGGCTGGCCCAGGGGCCAGGGAGAGATTATAGCACAGGGTGGCCTAACTCCAAGAGGAATTATGGGGGGTAGGGAGTGGTTGTGCAGGTGTCTCCGGGTTAGTCGAGGGGAAGGTTGAGGGGCAGGGTGAAGGCAAAGGTGCTGCCCTGGCCGGGGGTGGACTCGACCCAGATTTTACCGCCGTGGGCCTGGATGGCGAGGCGGCAGAAGGCCAGGCCAAGACCGGTTCCTTTACGCAAGGGTATTCCTTTGGAGTCGGTGAGTTGGACGAACTTGTCAAAAATGCGGGTATGGTATTCCGGTGGAATTCCCCGGCCGTCGTCATGGACCTGGAAGACAAGGGCGTCTGCTGTTTGCTCAACGCGGACTTCAATATGACCACCTCCCTCGGTGTACTTGAAAGCGTTACTGATGAGGTTATCCACCACCCGGCCAATTAGCTCGGTATCTGCCCTAATACTGGGCAAATTCAGGGGAACTTGAAAGGACAGCGTCTTCTTTTCCTTCTCAGCTTGAGAGCGATAAGCCTGCTCTTTCCTACCCAGGAAGCCGGCCGGGGCAAGAAGCCCCAGCATGGGTCGTAGTTCGCCGGCTTCAAACTTGCTAATGTGGAGCAAGTCGTCAATCATGCCGGCCATCTCTCGCGCGGCACCGCGGACATTGGCCAGGATTTCAGGCATTGCTGCCCTGACAGACGGATTTGTTGGCACTTTGGTGAGCATGTCAAGACCGGTACGGATGACGGTCAAAGGATTCCGCAGGTCATGGACAACCATATGGGTCAGATCGTCGCGCATGCCTTCGGCCCGCCGCAGATCGGCGTAGGCACGCTCCAACTCCTGGCTGCGTTCTTGTTCTTTCCGGTAGAGTTCGGCGTTACGCCGCTCACTCTCACGTAGCGCCTCTAACGTCCGCGACCGCTCAATGGCATAGCGGACGGAGCGCTCCAGGATAGCGGTGTCTACCTGTTTCTTGGCCAGGTAATCGGCCGCTCCGGCCTGCATGGCTTCAACGTCTATCTCGTGCCCGCCCTGCCCGGTGAGCATAATCATTGGTGCCTTGCACCCTTTGGCCAGCGCTTCACGGAGGAGGTCGAGTCCAGAACGCTGGCCAAGGTGGAAGTCCAGGAGACATACGTCGTGGGTATTGGTGGCCATTGCTTCCAGAGCCACCTCGTAAGTTGCCACCCATTCCAGGTCATATTGCTGGCCGGCAACGTCGGCCAGCAGGTCACGAACCAGGACGTAATAGTCCTCGTCGTCGTCTACCAAAAGAATCCGGATAGAAGGTTCGTTCATCTCGATTTCAAGTGGTGGCTGGGCCAGAAGCTGGCGGGCCAGAAGCTGGCCGTGGCTGGAAGCCAGCCATAATCAGAGACCGGCCACAGCCTGAGAGTCCATATCAGTTTGTGCTTCGTTCGGCCGGTAACTCGACAATATCAAACCAATATTGCACCAGGTTTTTCATGATGTAGATCAACCGGTCGAACGTCTTTGGCTTGATGATAAACGAATTCGCGCCCAGAGCATAGGTATGGAAAATATCTTCTTCTGCTCGCGACGTTGTTAAAATCACTACGGCGATGTGCTGCAGCTTCGGATCGGCCTTGATCTCTTTGAGCGCCTCGCGGCCGTTCTTTCTGGGCATATTCAAGTCAAGCAGGATTAACCCCGGAGAAGGGGCAAGATCCGACGCGGTATACTTGCCGCGACGATAGAGATAGTCCATCAGCTCCTCGCCGTTTTCCACGTAGCGGAGATCATTAAGAACCCGACTTTCGGCCAGGGCCTCTTCCAGCAGTAGGCGGATCTCGGCGTCGTCGTCGGCTAACAGGATCGTCGTCGGTTTGCGGAGTTTTCTCATGATCCATCTCCCCCATTGACCTGCCTGACCGGTAAGATAATGATAAACGTTGCCCCTTGACCAAGTATACTTCTGGCCATAATACGTCCCCGGTGCCGTTCAACAATTCGCTGGCAAATGGCCAGTCCCATGCCTGTCCCTTCGTATTCGTTCAGTCCATGTAGACGCTGGAACGGCTGGAAGATCCGGTTGAGGTGTTTTTCATCAAAACCAATACCGTTATCTTCGACAAAAATCTGGCAAAAGAGGTTGTTTGTCGCTGCGGTGGTTACCGGCTGCTCTTCGACAGTAGCGCCGTAAACCTTGATGAGCGGCGCCTCTCCCGGCCGGTGAAATTTTAGCGCGTTACCGATGAGGTTTTGCAACAATTGGTGCATCTGTGAGGGATCGGCGTCAATTATTGGCAGTTCGCTCAATTCCACACGCCCTTGGGCCTGCTCTATGCGGGCCTCCAAGTCGGATACAACTTCCTGGGCTACCTGGTTGAGATTAACTGGCACAAAAGGCTGGCCTCGGGTTGTCACCCGGGAAAGGGCCAGCAGGTTGTCAATCAAGGTCTGCATCCGGCCGGCGGCTTTGAGCATACGTTCCAGGTAGTCACGGCCGGCCTCGCCCAGGGCAGGACTGCTTTTAGCCTTTAGACGGTCGCCAAAGAGCTGAATCTTATTCAGTGGTTCTTGCAAGTCGTGTGAAGCGACATAGGCAAATTGTTGCAGTTCCCGGTTGCTCCGTTCGAGGGCTTTGCGTTCGATCAGAAGCCGTTCGGCCTGCTTACGTTCGGTGATGTCCCGGATCGTGCCCCGAAAGCCAGCCGGTTGGCCGGCCGGGTCTTGAAGCAGCAAGGCTGATAGTTCAACAAAGCGGCCAGCGTTATCCTTGCCCAAGATCGTATATTCAACACCCCTAACCGGCCGGCCCGTCTGGCGAACCGCCTCAAATAGTTCAGCAGCTTTTTCTGGGTGCTCAAGAGCTATGAACCGCCGGTAATTTTCACCCAGGATTTCTTCTTTGGAACAGGCCAGGATATGGCAGGTGGAGTCGTTGACGAACGTAAAGCGCCCAGCCAGATCCATCTCGTAATAGCCTTCTTCGATGTTTTCCAGGATGGTCCGGTATTTTTCTTCGGAGCGACGCAGTTCGGCAAACAGGCCAGCATTCTCTAATGCCCCAGCTAACTGGTCGGCCAGGAGGCGGAAGGCAGTCACGTCCTGGTCGGGGAAGGCGACGGCGTGCCGGCTGTGGGCAGAAAGCGCACCAATCGTCTGCCCCCTGGAAATCAAGGGAATGGCAATTTCTGCGTGAGTTTCTGGCGAGAAAGGAGCGCCAGGTTGGGAAGGGTCCTTCCTCGTGTCCAAAGCGACACGTGGTTCGCCAAGGGCGATAGATTGGCCGATCAAGGAATGACCGCCGACTTCAAGGCGGTAACCACGTTCTAACAGTTCCTGCCCAGGTCCGCCTGTACCAGCCCGCAAAATGGCCCAGTGGCCATCGGCCGCGACCAGGAAAATCCCCACGTAATAGAGGTCAAAGCGCTCACAAATCAGGTCTACGGCGGTCTGAAGCAGGGTGTCTAAATCGAGGATAGAGGAGGTCGCCCCAGCGACCGTGGCGGCCACTTCCATTTGAACGGTATAGCGGTTGAGCGTCTTTTGCAGCGCACTGCGAATACGCTCCTGCTCTTCAAGGATGACCTTTTCACGGCCTTTTAAGTAGCCCTGGATCAAAGCCTGGTGGTAGTTGTCGGCGATCGCTAAAGCTGAAATAGCCTGATCCGTGCTGAGATGGTCCAGAAAAAACCGGCGTATTGTCTGGCCCAGGCACAAAACGCTTTCTTCGCTCAGGCCGAACTGCGACAAACGCTGTCCCCGTTCGACGGCCGCGGTAGACAGGAGATCCTGACAAAAGCGGCGTAAGGCCTGGACCTCGTCGGCGGCAATAGCCTCCAGCATCGCCGGCCGGACCTCGGTCCGATTGGTGAATAGGCTCTGGTGCAGCGTCTGGTAGCAGGCCCGGGCTAAGCTAGCCTGGTTAGTATCCAGCCACCGGATAAGCTCCTCCATCTCTCACTTGGCAAGATAAGCCCCATAACCGCCGCCACCCGGCCCGAAGTTACGGATATCTTCTTGAGTTAAGGTGCTAGTGTCCAATCCATGCCAGTCCAGAAGGGAGATGAAACCTGGCGGGATCAGAGACCAGGGCTGAAGTAGTTCCACGCAGCGATCCAGGGAGCGAATATGAAGGGGTGCGCCCGTTTGTCGGTAAAGCTCCATGACCTTGATCACTTCCGGGCTATCGGGGTCAGGCATTACACCCTGGGCGTTAAAAGCCAGACAACTATCCGGGCCAGCCCATTCGTAAAGTCGCCGGGCCGTATAGGCTAATTCGTCATCGGCTATGAAACCACTTACCCCCCAAAAAGCAAGCCCTATGTTGCGCCGGCCGGCCAGGATCTCCCGCACCTCCTGGCGTTCGAGTAGTTCCTCCGGCCGGCGGGCATCGGCCTGGAAGAAGTAGACGTCCGGGGTGCCGGCTAAGATTTCGTGTGCGTACTCGACTACGACCGGGTCATAGTCAGAATAGATCACCGTCGTCCCAGGTGGGACAACACGATGGATATGGTCGTTGGTCGGCAAACCTGAGGCGAAGTCAATAATAACGTCGTAGCCCCGGTTCTTGGTCAATTCTACGGCCAGGTCTTGCAGGCACCAGCGCTGCAGGCGCATGGCTTTTGGCAGAAAAGGAGCCAACTGGCGTATTCGTTCGGCCGCCTGGCGGTCTACCTCGAAGTTGTGGCTACCCCCCAAAAGGTAATCATAAATCCGGCCGGCGTTGGGCCGACTGGTATCAACGATGCTTTCTCGCGACATTTTTTCCTCCATCCCAAATAATTAATTATTGAAAGT
>JAKEFB010000307.1 GCA_022616275.1 Chloroflexota bacterium | reverse complement strand
TCCCGGCCGACGAGCCTGGCCGCCTGGAGAAAGCTTTCCCGAGTGGCCTCGGTCTCCACCGGCACCGGCTGGTCAATGGCCGCACTCAGGTCGCGAATGACGGGGTTGGCTCGCTGGTAGCGCTCGGCCACGTCCTTGGCCAGCAGTTTTTCCAGCACCTGGCGCACCGGCGCCGGAACCTCCAGGATGGTCAGGTCGGGGGTGATGTTCAGAATGCGGTCAAAGACGCTGACCGAATCGCTGTCGTGGAAGGGATGGTGGCCGGCGAACAGCTCGTAGGCCAGGACGCCCACGGCGTAGAGGTCGGCCGGTGGGCCGGCCTGGCCGCCCCGCAACACCTCCGGGGCCATGTAGGACAGCGTACCGACAGTACCGCTGGCCTTGTCCACGTCTACGGAGAGGCCGAAGTCGAGCACCTTAACGATGCCGGCCGCGGCAACATTGCCACCCGGGCTGTCAGTCGCGCCGGATAATGGCGGCGAGACCAGAACATTGCCTGGTTTCAGGTCACGGTGGACGATACCGCGCCGGTGGATGTAGGCCAGCGCCTGCAATACCTGGACCAGCAGGTCAACTTTGGCGGCCAGGGAGTGGTTTTGGCCTGCTTCGACGATAGTCCTGGCATCTTCCAGCAAGTCCATAGTGAAGTAGGGCTGGCGCTCGTTGTCGAAGCCGTAGTCCAGGACGCCGATGATGTGGGGATGGCGCAGTGAGGCCAGGGATTGAAATTCCTGGGCCAGCGCCAGCCGGGGATCGTAGGTGGAATCGCCGTGGCTGCTGGCCAGCAGTTGATCCACGGCCAGGACGCGCTTGAGGGCCACATCCTGGCCGGTGAGGCGGTCGCTGGCCCGGAAGACACTGCCCATGCCCCCTTTGCCTAACTGGTTGCCCAGGCGGTACCGGCCGCCAATCAGGGCTGTCTCAAACGATAGAAAAGATGGCTGGCCGGCGCTCATGGCGTCAATCTTGCTACCTGTTCCCCAGGCCACTGGGCAGAAAACGGGTCGGATCTACCTGGTCCAGGCCCACCTCATGTTCGTAGTCAGCGACCCGGCCGAATAGCTTCTGGACGGCTTTCTCCACCGAGTCGTAGTCAAAGAGATCGAAAATAGCCGTGTGGCGTGGGTTGCCATCGGGGTCGGGCGCCAGGCGAGAGCGTTTGATGCCGTCGCTGAGGGCTTTGACGAAAGCCCGGCGATCTTCGATCCCCACGTTTTTCAAAGCCACTTGAAGTACGTCACGGGTGTACTGGCGCGGCCCATAAATACCGGCCTGGTATAACAACTCACCCAGGCGGGCCCGGCCGGGAATGATGTCGTAGCCGGGCATGAGGAAGTTGTCGAGCACGTCAAAGAGGGCATCCAGGGCCAGGCCCGGGTAGTAGTAAAGGTACAGACGGGCGATTTCCAGAAAGAAATAGTAATGGGCTGCTTCATCTGTGGCAATGGTATCGGCCACGTTGGCCAACACCGGGTCGGCCTCTTCAGCGAAGCCGGGCGCATCGCTTTGCCCCCGAGCGATAATGGCTGTGTTCAGATAGTTGAGTTGGGTGGCCCGTTCCTGGATGACGACGTAGAAAATGGTGTGGAAAACGTCCTCCCAGGGCATCGGCCATTCGGCAGTGCGCAGGCTTTGCTTGTATTCCTCAATCCAGGCCGGGGCGCGGAAACGAGAAAACAAGAGGCTATTCAACCACAAGTCGGCGTGTTTTTCTTCCTCTGCGCCCCAGCGAATCTGAAATTGGGAACGGCCGTAGCTCTGGCGCGTCATCTGGATCGTCTTGCTGGTATAGTCGGGCACATACTGCTCGACGGCGTAATACCCCTCCAAGATCATGTTTAATTCCGGTGAGTGGTCGGTCCGCAAGGAGCGCCAGTCGAAGGAGTAGTCGGGGTTCCAGTTGCGCTTGGCCTGGGAACGGGCCAGGTACCAGCGGTAAAGTCCGGCCGTACCCCGTTCGATGAGGCGGTCTTTCTCACGTTTGCTTAACAGGCCGGCCGGGTAGGGTGGGCGCTGTTCTTCAATCTCTTCAACGATGGCGTCTTCAGGCTTTATCGGCAACATGAGTCTGAGATGGATTTCTAGCTGGCCCAATGGACAAACGCTGGGCACATTATAGCATGGCCTGCAACTGCCGGGCATATTTCTCCTGCCAGAGCATACCGAATTCGGCCGACTTTTCTATAACCTGGTCAAGAATAGCACGTGCCTGGCCGGACAACCCCTGGCCGGCATATAGTTTAGCCAATTCCAACCAGGCGGCGACAACAAAGGTCTGGCCGTTGCCCCGTTCGTAGAGCCCAATAGTGTCCCTGATCAGTTGTTCCGCCCTCGGCCAGTCGGGGTCTGGGCCGGCGATCAATATCCGGGCCAGAGTTTGCTGGACCTGTCCCTGGGCGACAACCTGCCGATCCCGTTCGGCATAGTTGAGCGCTGCCTCCGCCTGCGACAAAGCGTCGCGCCACCGACCCTGGCGCATCACCAATTCTGCCTGGTATCCGTGGTACATGGGAACGTAGGTTGATAACTGTTTGTACCGGCCGGTTAAGGCCAGGCATTCATCCAGGTGATAGCTCGCTTTAGCTATTTCGTCCAGTTGCAGGTAAATGTAGCCTAAACAACCGTGCGCCGTAAACAGGGGATGGAGGGCCTGGATGTCTGAGGCAATGGCCAGGCAACGGGTCAGGTAATCAATAGCCTCGTCGAAGCGGCCGCAGAAGGCGTGCGAGAACCCTATGACCATCAGGTTGCCGGCGATCCGGCTGGGGTGGCCAAGCTGGTTGGCCACGGCCATGGCGCGCGCGGCGTAGGGCACCCCTTCAGCGTGTTTACCTTGCTGCCACAGGGCAGAGGCATAAAAAACCAGTGATCCGGCCAGTAACTCCAAGTCGCCAAATTTTTCGGCTAACTGGATCCCTTTGGCCAGCATGCCGGCCCCCTGGGGATAATTGCCGGTATTTAGCAGCGCCCGGCCAATCATGTTATAGGGTAGCAGCAACAACCTGTCCAACTGTAGTTTTTCGGCCAGGGCGGTGCAGCGGTCAAAGTATTGAAAAGCCTGGGCCAACTGCCCACTCATATAGTAATTGGCACCGAGGGCGCTTAAAACGTGAGCCAGGCGGACCTCATCGGCCAGGCTTTCGGCCGTCTGCAGCGCCTCTTGCAGCAAACCAGGAATCTCGTCGCCGGGCAGGTAGGCAGCCACCCGCGACATTTTAATAACGTTATCTATGAACTGCTGTTGGTATTGTGTAGTGGCGGGAAGCCGCCGTAGGGCGGTAATGGCCTGCTCAAAAAGAGCCTTGGCTTCACTGTTCGCGCCCACGCTGAGGGCCTGGTCGCCGGCCAGGGCGGCATAGTGGGCCTCCTTCAGCCGGTTGCCAGCCGCCGACCAGTGATGGGCCAGCCGGGTAGACTCGGTGGC
>JAKEFB010000053.1 GCA_022616275.1 Chloroflexota bacterium | reverse complement strand
TGGACCGAATCCTTCGACAACCAGACCCCCCAGTCGGCCATCCAGTACGAGGTCTACGTCAATGGCGTCCTGGACCACGTCATAACCGGTGACGATCAGACCATCCTTTACGGCACCATCAGCGGCGACAACACCTTCACCCTCATCGCCGTAGACAGCGCCGGCAACCGTTCTGCGCCTGTCAGCACGATAGTCACCCTCTGCTAGACCGGCCGTTCACCATCGCACCATCAATCCGCCACCCTGCCAATCTGCTCTTCTCTCTCAAGCCTGGGGTTTCCCCGATCGCTTCCCGCCCTTCGGGGAAACCCCGGCCCAGGCGCCTCTTTAGCGCTCATCCCACAAGACTGACGCTAATGCCGGTATAGACTCAGTGGCGATCTGTCGCCCACCAGCCAGATGTGCCCGAACGGATCGGTGAAATGGCCCTGCCGGTGGGTTCCCCACGGCGCCTCGTGATCCTTGATATCGTCAAGACTACCCGCTGCCCCCGCTTCCAGGGCCCGTGCGATCACGGCGTCAGGGTCATCGCAGAACACTTCGACCCGCGTGGACGTGATCCCAAGCTTCGCGGGACTTTCCCAACCGTTGTTGGCCGGTTCTCCCAGGAAAAACGGCGCACCGGCAAACTCCAGGCCGGCCACTGGTCCCAGGCTCCACAATACCGTCGCGCCGAGTGCCCGCTTGTACCACTCCACCGCGGCCGGCGTATCGGCGACGGCCAGCATCACCGATATGATCGCTCCCTGCGGTTGGTCCATCACAACGCTCTCCTTTCGTAACGGGCGCGGCGGCCAATCGTTTCGAAACCAAGCTGCTCATAGGCCACGATTGCCCCAGGGTTGTTGACGTTGACGGTCAGTTGGGCCGAGACCGCACCGGCCGCCTGCATCCGCCGCATCGTCTCCACCATCAGCCCGGAGCCAAGCCCCCGCTGCCTCTGTGGCGCAGTTCAGGTCGCACCTGGCCGACGATCATGGCCCGCTGCCTGCCCGAATCGCCGTCGAGGTGTACCGTGGTGCAGGCGACAAGCTGCTCATCAGCAGCGCCCGGCGCGTCCGGGAAATAGCGATCCTTGAGGTTGTCCGGCTCGATCATAAAGGCCAGACCGCCGTCGGCCGAGTGGCATTCGCCCGCCAGCTCGACCAGCGCCGCCAGATCGTCGCCGGTGATCGGTCGCCAGATCAAGCCTGCCAGGCTCGGTGGGACAGGGTTGATTGTTGAATTCTCCATATCTTCTTAGCTCGCTTCGCCCTTCTTCAGGCTATAGGCAATGGCCCATTCGCGGCCCTGGTCGCTGCCCAAGATCCTGGGGTTGCCGGTAGACATTTCATTCCCATTCTAGCATGGATACGAACGGAATCCACACGGCAACCAGCGGCGAGGTCCTTAGCGGATATTTACGGACGTTTCTGGGAGATACCCCCATCAGGAACACCTCTTGACGATTTCAAAATTCCACCTCCACATAGAGCAATGGCGGTCAAGCAACCTGCCAACAAAACAGTTAGAATAAACAACATGGACTTCAAGGGACTACCCGACGCACGGGCTGAAGCCCTTTTGCGGATCATTAGCGAGAGTTGGAACGACGAGGCAGCAGAATGCGCCTGGGCCGAAAAAGTGCATCTGAGCCGCTTTCACTTCCAGCGAATGTTTCACCGCCTCATTGGTGAAACACCAGGTGAATTACGTCGCCGCTTGCGGCTGGAATGCGCTGCGCATACCCTCTGCACCACCCGGCAAGCAGTAACGGAAATCGCCTTCGACGCTGGCTATGATAGCCTCGAGGGCTTTTCGCGGGCCTTCCACCGCGCCTATGGCCTCTCGCCCAGTCACTACCGGCGCATCCCTTTTCCGCCTGTCCATCTGCCCGGCCCCGGTGGCATTCATTATGATCCCTTGCGAGGCCAACCGCGCCAATTTACTACTAAAGGAGTATTGAACATGGACATTACCGATCGTTTAATTGACCACGACATGTGGATGACCCGCCACATGTTAGAGCACGCCAGGAACTTGACCGCTGAACAGTTGGATGCGCCCCTGGCCACCCCGCAGAATCCTCTGCCCTTTGAATCGCCCGAAGGGACCTTGCGCGAAGCCTTGAACCGCCTGGTGTTCACCAAAGAGGTCTGGTTAGCCGCCGTCGGCCGCCGGCCGTTCCCCGAGGCGCCAGACAAATCCGTCACCGAAATGCTGAAACGCCTGGATAGCGCCTTCATTGAGTTTGCCGAAGTCGTCCGCCAGGTCCGCGACGAGAACCGCTGGGATGAGATGTTTGAGGACGCCTCCTGCGAACCGCGCGAACGTTTCACTTACGGCGGTATGATTGCCCACGTCATCACCTTCTCCGCCTTTCGCCGCAGTGCTGCCTTAAAAATCCTGGAAAAGCTCGGCATAAACGATTTGGGCTATGGTGACCCCATCGAATGGGAACGAAAAGTCACCCCCCAAGAGGAATAAAAGTACCATTTCAGCTATGAGTCCACTGAAAAAACTACCCGGACCGCGAAGAACGCCGTGAAATACCAGAGACAAAATTCGATAAATTCGTGCAATTCGTGGCTTTTTTCAGGAGTCTCAGCTATGCCGGATCAGAAAACGGCCGCCTGGTCACCCTCCCGGCGGCCGTTCCCCTCATCACTCCCTCCTCACTCCTCAGTCCTCAGTCCTCAGCCCTCCTCATCGCTCATTGCTGTATAATACACCTTCATGCCGCAACAAGAGCAAAGCCATTGGTTCGTCCACGATCGCTTCGGTTTGTTCATCCACTGGGGCCTCTATTCCCTTGCTTAACGACGGCTCCGAAATCAAAATGAACGTCATAAATCCCCACCAGCCAGCTCAGAATACAACCATGAGCGGCACGCCGGGCACCCTAACCCTGGAACTGCCTGTTCAAAAGCCGAAGGTCACCGTCCCCGTCGTTGAGCTATTCTTGAAAACACCATAACTTTCGGCCGCAGCGAGAGAGGTCGAGTACTATATGATATATAATGATCATGATCTCCTTGCTCACCTTGAACACCTTGCCCCCCACCTTCACCCCTCACCCCTTATTACCCATCCATCACCCATCCATCACCCATCCATCACTCACCACTCATTGCTCACAGTTGGCCTTGCCAACTACGCTCATCGCTCTCAAACAACAGTTGATTCCTGGCTATGCTGTAGTATAGTAAACGTTCTATGAACTGCTGCCAATGCCAGGGAATTGAATCCCTCTTTGATCGCCAGACGGCCGCCAAAGAGCTGAAGGCCTACCGCCGCCAGGGCCCGCCGAAAGAGACCCGTATCCTGCTGGAGGCCCTCCAGGCGGCCGGCGTCGAAGGCCATTCCCTGCTGGACATTGGCGGCGGCATTGGCGCCATCCAACACGAGCTGGCCGCGGTAGCTGAGGCCATTACCAACGTAGACGCCTCCACGGCCTACCTCAACGCGGCCCGCGAGGAAGCCCGGCAGCGGGGTTACGCCGATCGGGCCAGCTACCACCACGGCAATTTCGTAGACCTGGCCCCCAACCTTGAGCCGGCCGATGTCGTCACCCTCGACCGGGTCGTCTGCTGCTATCACGACGCCGAATCCCTGGTCAGCCTCTCAGCGGCCCTGGCCGGCCGTTTATATGGCCTGATTTATCCCCGGGATACCTGGTGGATGAAACTATTCGGCCGGGTCTTTAATGCCATGTTCCGCTTGCGTCGCCATCCTTTCCGGTTGTTCATCCACCCCACGGCCGCCGTGGATACCCTTATTCGCCGCCAGGGGCTGGAGCCTCAATTTTACCGCCGGTCGGGGGTGTGGCAGATCGCCGTTTACCAGCGCCGCCCGGCGTTGGCCGCATAATAGCCCATTTCAAACAACAGTTGAGCGCATTCAAACGATTGCTGGTAGAAACGACCTCGCCTGCTGCCTAAAATGAAGGTACTTGCGCGTTGAGACACCAACCCGCCTGTACCTTTACAATTCTATAGCGTCACTGCTTTCTTCAAGACCCATGATTTCCGGCGCCGGCCGGGCATCGGCCCGCCACAGAAGCCGCACCCGTGTGCCCTGGCCCCCGCCGGCGTCAATTTCCAGCTCAGCGCCGACCAGCCTGGCCCGCTCGACCATCCCCACCAGCCCATAATGTTTCTGGGCCAGCAAAGTAGCCAGCTCCAGCGGCCGGCCGGCGGCAAAGCCGGTCCCATCGTCTTCCACCACCAGGCTCACTTCGTCCGGCTCCAACCGGCCGGCAATCCGAATTGTCTGTGCCCGGGCGTGCTGCCAGGCGTTTTCTGCCGCCTGCTGGACGATGCGGAACAAATGCTGCTCCACTTTCAAAGGGTAGCGCGCCGGGCTGGCCGGTACGTCCAGTTGGATAGCTGGGCCGCCCCCGGCTCTCTCCGCCAGGTTATCGGCCAATTCCTCCAGGGCCGACGGTAAGCCGTAAGTTAACATGGCCGGCCGCAGGCCGCTGATCGTCTGGCGCAGCCGCGTCACCAGCGTCTGGTAGGCCTCCTGAAACTGCTCCGTAATCATCGGCTCGTGGACGTGCATCTGCAGCACCGCCATCTGGTTGAGCACCTCGTCGTGCAATTCCAGGGCCAGTTGGTTGCGCTCGGTCTCGTGCCTCTCAATGTTGGCCTGGTAAAGGGCGTACAGGTTTTCCGCCTGGAGCGTGTTGGTCAGAGCGATGGCCGTCTGGTCGGCCAGGGCCTGAAAGACAGGCAGCTCCGCCTGCCCATAGAGGTCGTCCGGGTCGCGCCGCCCCAGCAGCCACAGGCCGATGGCTTCACCGCCCAGGTTGAGCGGCAGGGCCAGGCGCGCCCACGAGCATGGCTCGGGTAGAGGCTCAGCCGGGCGATACCGGCCGGCCTGTTCCAGCAGCCTGGGAATGTCGGCTGCCTCGGGCAGCCCCGCCGTTTCCACCCCCACGGCGTACACAACCGTGGCTGGCAGCCCACCGGTCTGGGTCTTCCCCTCTTTCTTAAAATAAAGAAGGGCCGACTGGCGGATCAGCAGGCTGGGCAGCAATTCCCGGGTGAGGAGCTGCACCAGGCTGGCCCGGTCCAGCGTCGTGGTAATGCGAGCGGCGTAACTGCCCAGCAGGCCGGCCGGAGGCAAGGGAATCCCCAGGAATCGCCGCTCGACAAGACGCCGGAAGCGGCCGTAGCCGGCAACAGCCCCGGCCCCGGCCAGCAAGGCCAGGCCAAGCCCGGCCAGCAACGTTGCCCCGGTAAAGTTGAACCAGGCTTCGGCCAGCGCCGCCAGAACGGCGGCCAAAGCGCCCAACAGGGTAAAGAAGAGGAAGGGAACCAGCAGTTGGTTGGCCCGGATTTCCACTGCGCCGGCCTCGGGAACAGGGGCAACGTTGTAAGCCTCCGCCAGCGCCGCCAGGAGCAGGAAAGGCGCCAGGCTCATGATCGCAATCAGAACGGCCAGCAGCCCGACGGCTACACCGATAAAGATCGTCGAGCCGGCAAAACCAGGCTGGCTGGCCAGGATCCCCAGGGCAATGATCAAAACAGTCCCGAACAGGATGGTGGCCAGGTAGAGGCGCAGCAGTCGCCGCGTCTGAACGGCCAGCCGGCCGCCGAGTTGCTGCCGGTAGATGGTATAGAAGTAGGCGCCCGGCAGAGCCGGCAGGGCCAGCAGGGCGCCGCCCTGGATAGCGGCCGGCAGCGGGATGCCGGTCAGTTGCGCCACCAGGACGCCGACCAGGGGTATCAGCACCACGCCCACGGCCGCCGCCAGCAGCGCCAGATCGCGCCGTTGCCCCGGCCGGAGCACGAAATGGCCGGCCAGTAATATCAGGCTTCCGCCAATGGCCAGAAGAAAAGGAGCGCCGTAAGCGCTATCCGGCAGCAACTGCAACCACTCAATCCCGGCCAGGGCTACGGCGGCCAGGTAGCCAATCCAGGGAAGCACGGCCGGCAAGCGGCCAAGCGGCCGGGGGAAAAGCCAGTGCAGGTGCAGGTAAACCGGCAGGGCCAGCCAGATAAACGCCCTGAACAGGAAATAGCTCTCCCACACGTGCCAGGACGCCACCCCGCCAATGATGATCCAGATGGCCGTCAGGTAGTTAAAAGCTACCAGCAGCCGCCAGCGCGCGTCTCGGGGGCGTATTAACAGCGCCGTGGCCGTGCCCGCCAGCCAGAAGACGTAGGCCAGCCACCATTCACTGTTCAGACGCTGGATGAACTCCTGGAAAGTAGGCCCAGGAAAGCGCCAGGCAATAGACACTGTTTGGCCGTCGCGTTGGATTTCCAATGGCACTATCTCGCCGCGCCGCCGGCCGTCAAATAGCACTTGCCGGGGGTTATTCTGGAAATCGGCCCAGGAGACCGCCCCAACTCGAATAAGCTGGTCGTCCAGCCGAACACCTGCCTCCGGGCCAACGTACAACTCAACGATCTCGCCCTCAGGGCCATAACGCAACCCGGCGTAGGGCAGGCGAATGAACCTGGCGTAGGTAAAGATGAACAGGATGAGCAGTACCAGCCACGGGCCGGCGCGTTCCAGAGCCTTCATTCAGTCCTTGCGATTGGCCTGGCCAATCGTACTCAGTCCCACATTACCTTTTAAGGAGTTTACATGGGCGAGGCTAACGCCCGTCCACATCATGAATGAAAAAGCTTATAGCTTAAAGCTGACAGCTAGTTACTAAGGAGGTGATGCCAATTGTAGCATAAGCAAACCTTTGTCAACAAAAGCGATTCAAGATTTTTACTGGTTCAGACAAAAATAGGAGGTTTTCCCATGCAAGCTTTTTATGACCGTCTCGCCCACAGCAAGGGCAATTCGTACATGCGCGTCCTGGCTCGCCTGACCCGGGCCAGGCTGGTCCAGATGGCGGCGCTGCGCAGCACGCTCTCCTGGAGCGATTGGTCGGCCCAGGCGGAGTAAAACCCGCCGGCCGGTCCTTGTGTAGGGGCACGATGCATCGTGCCCCTACATCCGGTGTTTGGTGACAGCGATGGACACTTATACCCTGGTTGTAGATTTCGTATTGGCTTTGCCCCCGGTTCGTTCCTGGACCGGCATGAGCACCTTGCTCGAACGGGCTGCACATGGCAAGCCCCACGACTGGCAACTGCCGCTGCTCGCCTGCGAAGCGGTTGGCGGCCGGCCCAACCAGGCCATTCCGGCCGCGGCCGCCGTGGCCTGCTCCCAAATCAGCATCATCCTCGTGGACGACATGCTCGACGCCGACGCGCGCGGCGAGTACCACCAGGTGGGCCTGCCCGCCGCGGCCAACCTGGCCGTGGCCTTCCAGGTGGCCGGCCTGGAAGCCCTGGCCCACAGCAGCGCGCCCTCAGAGACCAGGCTGGCGGCGCTGCAGGCTGTGCGCCAGATGGCCTTGACCACCGCCCTGGGCCAGCACTGGGACACGCAAAACCCGGCCGATGAAGCCGCTTACTGGCGCCTGGTGCAGACGAAAAGCTCCCCTTTCTTCGAGGCGGCCCTTTACGCCGGGGCGCTGCTGGGCGGCGCTTCGCCCGAGCTGGCCGGGCAATTGAAACAATTTGGCCACGTCTACGGCCAAATTATTCAAATCCACGATGACCTGAACGACGCGATGGCCACGCCGGCTAACGCCGATTGGCTGGCCGGACGTTCTCCCCTGCCTATCCTCTTTGCCCAGGTGGTGGACCACCCCGGCCGGGAACGGTTCCTGCAATTGCGCCAGGCCATCCCCCGGCCGGAAGCGCTGGCCGAGGCCCAAAAGATCCTCATCCGTTGCGGGGCGGTGAGCTACTGTGTAGACCAGCTCCTGCGCCGCTACCAGGCGGCGCAACGGCTGCTGGCGGCCATGCCCCTGGCCGCGCCCGGCCGGCTGGCCGGCCTGCTAGAGCCGGTGATCAGCCCGGTCCAGGCGCTGTTGACCGAGATAGGGGTGAGCCAGCCGGTTATTCTTCAGCTTCTGGAACAGAATCGCCAATAGAAGGGGGTAGGGGAGTCACCAGGCCCAGTTGTTGGGCCCTGGCAATGGCTGCCGTCCGGTTGCGCACGCCCAGCCGCAAATAAGCGCCGGAGAGGAGGTTGCGGACCGTCGAGTTGGCCACGCTGAGTTGCTGCGCCGCCGCCGCTGTGGTCATGTCTGGGTAGGCGGCAAAGAGGGAGAGCGCTTCCAGTTGCCGGCCGGTCAACAGCGGTTCCTGGACCTGGTCCTTGAGCAACTGCTCGTGGATCTGCCGGCTGAGGCAGATGCCGCCCTGGGCCACCGAGCGCACCGCCGCCCCTAGCTCGCGAATCACCGACTGGTCGTCTTTGAGGATGTAGCCGCTCGCCCCGGCTTCCATAACGGCCTTGACAAGCGGCCGCTGGGCGTGCATCGAAATGACCAGCACATTCATGTTGGGGTATCTTTGCAGCAGCTTGGGGATTTCGTACAGGATGGGGTAGGGGTTGGGGTTATCCGGGGCGGTGGGTACGTTCACGTCTAGCAGAAGCACGTCTACCGGGCGGGCGGCCAGCATCGGCTCCAGTTCCCGGCCGTAAAAGGCCGTGGCGACCACCTCTATTTCGGCGGCGGAGCTGAGGCGATAGATGTAACCGTCAATAATGCTCTGGTGATCGTCCAGAATGGCTACCCGGATTTTTTGCGACATGCCAAAAGAGTAGCAAATTTAAGGGCCGGACACAAACCCCCTGGCGGTAAAACAGTACAAATGCCTAGATGGCCTGAGACGATGTCTATTCACGGCCGGCAGCCAGTGGTGTATATACTTGATTATTGGCTAGAGACCAATCACCAATGACCAATAACCTACCGGAACAGGAAAATCATGGAGGCTGAATTGGAAGCAGCAATACACGCTTTATCAGGCCATATCGGGCCGGAAAAGTTAGAGCGCATTCGGGCTATCGTCCAGACCAACCTGGCCCGCGGCCGGCTGGACCTCTACCTGTCCGATCACCTGCACACCCCCCAGGATTACGTCCGGCGTGTAGCCGGGTACTACGAACGGCTGCACCCCACCCTACATAGCCTCCAGGTCTTGAAATCCGAAGAAACCTGGCTGCCTCTTTATGAGCGGCTGCAACGATGGGCCTATAAGTTCTTGGTGCGCCAGGGCGTCGCCAGCGCCCAGGCCGCCAGCCTGATGGTCGAGGCGGCCCAGGCCGCGGCCGTCACCATTGCCACCACCTATTTCCCCTACGACGTCGAATTTGAGCCCTGGGCAGTCACCATCCTGCGCCAGAGCTGCCTCCAACTCATCCGCCACTCACGCCCCTGACAAATCATGCTGTGGCCGGTCTCCGACTATGGCTGGCTTCCAGCCACGGCTACCAGGTCCCTATGCCACTCCGGCACATGCCGCCCCTGCAGGTGTTCGATAATAAAGCGCCGGCCGGGATGGCGGATAGCTTCCAGGCGCTCGATAACCGCCTGGTGGTCATACCCTACTGCCCGGCGCTCCAGCCGGTAGCCGGCCGCCGTCGCCTCCAGGATCAGGTACTTGGCTCGCAGGTCCGGCGGCAGAGGGTTGCTGACGCTACCCGGATTGACCACCTGCCAGCGGCCGATCCGCGCCTCAAAAGGATAGTGCGTGTGGCCGACCAGAACCAGGCTCGCTTCACAGCCGGCCAGCGTTTCGGCCATCGCCGCCTGGGGGATGGAAGGGTGAAAGCTAAAGCCATCGTCCCGGCCGGGCGCGGCGTGGACGGCGAGACAGCGCGTGCCGTCCGGCAGCGCCGTCCACTGTTCCACCGGCAAAGCAGCCAGCCAGTCGCGCCAGCCGGCCGCCGTCACCGCCCCGCTCGTCCAGGCAAAGGTCGCCTGGACCTCAGCGTAGCGCGGCGTGAGCCCGGGGTCGGCCAGCGTCTCCTCCAGCGTCGGCGGCGGCCGGTCGCCGCTGACCACGTAGCGGTCGGTGTTGCCCCGGATGCAAGACAGGTTAGGCAGACCGGCCAGACGCTCCAGCACGCCCACCGGGTCAGGCCCCAGCGCCACCAGGTCGCCCAGCACCCAGTAACCATCCACGCCCCCCTGCCCGGCAATGTCAGCCAGCACCGCGTTGAGAGCCGCGCTGTTCCCGTGAACGTCGGAAAAAACGGCAATCCGCATCGGTTTTCCTCCGGGGAACTCTTTATGCTATGCTAGCTTACACTAAAGCATGATTGGATTAAGAACCATTCGCGTTTTACACTCTCGCTACTTCCAATCAGGGGGCCTCTGGCATGGGGGCGTCGAGGAACGCTGGAATCATCGAAAGCAGCCAATCGGCGCGGTCCACGAGCGTTACGTGCGACGTGCCCGGGAGCACGGCAAGTTGTGAATTGGGGAGGCCGGCGGGGGCATCGCCGAAGACACCGCCCCCGAGTAGCCGAAACATCTCAACCGCATGCTCAGGGCGGACGAGATCGGAATCGCCGATGATAAGCAGGGTAGGGGCCTTGATTGCCCGAATCGTCTCTGCGGGGACATCCTGGATGCCCCGATCCATCTGGGTCTTCTTGGCGAAGAGGGTAGCGAAATTTTCCGGATGTGGGGCAATTTGGGTGTACTCCTCATGCCACGGAGACCCAAACATCATTTCGGGTTTCATATCCGCCAATCCCTCCATGAGGCCAGGGTGGACCCCGCTCAATTGGTATGTGACCGAGGCGAGCACGAGTTTGCGTAGTACGTCCGGGTGGCGGGTGGCAACATGCAGGGCGACAGCAGCGCCCATGCTGTAGCCGAAGATATCGGCTTGTTGGATCCCTAGTTGCCGAAGCGCGGCGGCCACGTCATCCGCCATCCCTTCAAGGGTCAGAGGGCGATCAATGTCAGCTGTATGCCCATGAGCCTGGAGTTCGAAGGCGATGACCTGCCGGGTCTTGGCAAGGGACGGCAGCAGCTTTCCAAAGGAGGTGCCGATGGCCGAAAAAGCGCCGTGCAGCAGCACGAGTGGTTGGCCTGTGCCGTGGATTTCGTAATACATGTTGAGACCGTTCACCAGAGTGTACCCTGTTCGCGCAGGCGTGTTTGCCATCTTGGTTTCTTTCAACAAGATCATTCTCCTTTACAACTTCGTACATGATTTTGTCATAACTGAAATTCCTCAGAATGTGTTAGTTCGTCAGTCATATGGCAACCCAACAACTTGCCTTGTTGAGAGTCTGATCTTAATAGCCTATATCTAGCATTTGCCATAAATCTTCCATTCACATACTATTTTCCCAGGGGTGAGTTGTTTTGTAAAGGCGTACAAAATAAATTTGAAATGGAGAGAGTCCTGATATGCTAAAAGCAACACTACATGATGGAAGTATGATTGATATAGAAGTTCAGGGGACCGGCCCCGCCTTATTACTACCTGTCAATCCAACCCCAATCGAAGGGCCACAGGCAGATGAAATGCGCAAGTGGGGAGTTGACCCGGCCCTCGGCCGCTCGCTCATCCAGGGGCTCAGCGACGAATTCCAGGTCGTGGCTTTCGACTACGAGGGCCACGTCTTGAAAACGCCCAAACCAGACACCCTGACGCCGGCCAACGTCGCCAACGACCTGCTTGCCGTCGCCGCCGCCGCCGGCGCCACCCGCTTCGCCTACTACGGCTACTCCTGGCTCGCCTTGAGCGGCCTTCAGCTCGCCATCCGAACCGATCGTCTCACAGCCCTCATCATGGGCGGTTTTCCACCCATTGGCGGGCCATACCCTGAAATGCTGCAGGTAACTATGGCCACCCATGCCATGTCTATGACCCCTCGGCAAACTCCAAAGACCCCGCAACCATCGGATGAAACCGACTGGTCATCGGTCGAGGTAACCATGACGGAACCTCAAACGCGGCAATTCGTCACGTTGTATCGAGCCTTGCAAGGGTTTGATGACCGGGCTGCTCAAGCAAAGATCACCTGCCCTCGCCTCTGCTTCGTGGGCTCGGCCGACGAAATAGAGTACGGCGAACGGTGGGGCAACGTCCATGTGAGCATAGCCGGGCCGGTCGTGAAGCACCAGGCAGAGCTTGAGGCGCTTGGCTGGGATGTGCGAATTTTGGACGGGCTCGATCACATCCAGGCCATGCAAGCCCCCAATGTCTTGCCCACCCTGCGCCCCTGGCTCCTTTCCACATTGGCGAAACAACCAGGTCTCAGTTAAAGCGCCAGGAGAGAAAGAATGATGAAAAGGTGGGAGCAGGTTGCCATACTGCTCCTTATATCGGCGTGCAATTTCAACCTTATGGACTGTCAGCCTTCTTGCCTGGTAAGCGATCGGTCAATCAACTGATACCACTCGAGGAGTGGCTCGGAGAATCTCAAGCTACCAGTCTAAGCAGATTACTGTTATCTGAGGATTTTGGACAGGCGCGTGTGGTGGCATTAGATACTTATCTTCAGACCATACTTGCCCCCATAAAACCCGCATCACTTCAAATGATTCAATCAGCTATTGCTCATATTGAGAGAACGAGTGATCAGATGAATATTGAGGAGCTTACCCGGCAGTTTAATATGCACTACACCACCTTCTACCGGATGTTTAAGAAGCATCTTGGCCTCGGGCCCAAACAATTTTTGGATATTGTCCGCTATTACACCTTTGTCGGCCGCCTCCTGAACAACGTCAATAACGACCCCATTGCCCTGATAGCTGCCCTACAAGGTTATTACGACCAGGCCCATGCCTCAAAGGAATTCAGACAATTCACCGGTGTGACACCGAACTCCTTCAGAATGACATTAAACAATATTGCCAGGCTCATGCATCAGGGCTAACAAAGTGCAAGATTTATACAATACAGTGGAGACCAGGATTGGTATAGTTATCTATGAAACAGTAAACGTCCACTGACGTAAAGGAGTACGGTTATGTTTAACAGAATTGAAGTACTATCAATCCCGGTCAAGGATCAACAGGTGGCCAAGTCATTCTATACCAACGTCCTTGGCGGCAAGGTTGTCGAAGATATGCCCTTTAGCCCAGAAGGCGATACGAGGTGGATTCGATTGGAACTCCCGGGTGTGGAGACGACACTCACGCTCGTCACGTGGTTTCCTCAGATGCCGCCAGGATGTCTTCAGGGGATCGTTCTTACCACCAATGATATTGCCAGTGCCCATGCGCAGCTCAAGAAACGTGGGCTGGCCATCTCCGACATTGAGAAACAGCCCTACGGGCTGGAAGCCACGTTCACCGATCCCGACGGTAACGGTTGGGTGCTGCAAGAACGCTCTGCAGTTTCATAGGAATTTCCTTGTGGCGAGGCTACATCCTGGCCGGCCAGCTCATTGCCCGGCCGAACCACCAGAATAGACTTCGACGTTTACAATGAGAAGAGACCGACCGAACACCGGCCGGTCTCTTTACCACCCACCGGCCGCTTCACCATTACCCCACAGAAAAAAACACCATCCGCCCGGCCGGCCAGACCTCTCGCCCCTATCCGCTTATCAGTTGTCAATTCGCTGCCCACACTCCACCACCACCCTAAATCCTCCCCACCGCCCTACCACCGTCCTGCTCATCTACCCATCTTTCTCCTCATCTCCCCTCTCCCCCTCCCCTTGTCTCCTCCTCTTCCTCAAGCTCTAGCTCCCGCTCCATCTGGTGATACAATTTACTCGCCTGATGTGGAGGAACACGTGACTACTCAGATGGACCTTGTCGCCCTGCTGAAAGCCTACGAAGATGCCAGCAACCGGCACGACGTTGGCGCGGCCGTCAGCATGTTTACCGAAGACGGCTGCATTGAGGCCCAGGGCAAACCGTACTGCGACCCGGCCGCCTTGCGGGCGGCCCACGAATACGACCTGGCTTCCCGGACGCAAATCACCTTGAGCGATTTTGTCGTTGAAGGCCACACCGTCACCTGCCATTTTGTCTACTGCGATGAGCTGGACCGGGCCGTAGGGCTGGACGGCACGCACAGCCGGGCTGTATTTACCTTTGAAAACGGCCGTATCCGCCTCTTCCAATCCTTGCCGCCGGCCGAGGCCGAGCTGCAGCGCCACCGCCAGGCCAAACGCCCTTTTCGCCAGTGGGCCCAGGCCCATTACCCCGAAGAAGTCGCCAAGGGCTTTACCTTCGATTATGAATCGGGGGCTTCACTGTTCCGCGTCGTCCAGGCCTGGCGCGAAAGCCAGCCAGGAGGTACTGGTGCGTATCGCTGACATGAACTGGATGCAGGTCGAGGAATACCTGAAAAGCGACGACCGGGCGGCCGTGCCGCTGGGCAGCACCGAGCAGCACGCCTACCTGAGCCTGAGCGTGGACAGCATCCTGGCCGATCGGGTGGCCGTGGAAGCGGCCGAACCGCTGGGCATCCCTGTCTTCCCCGTCCTCGCCTACGGCGTCACCCCCTACTTCCGCGCCTACCCCGGCAGCGTCAGCCTGCGCCTGGCCACCTACTTGCGCCTCGTCGAAGACATCCTCGACAGCCTGGCCCACAGCGGCTTCCGGCGCATCCTCCTGGTCAACGGCCACGGCGGCAACGCCCCGGCCGAAACCTTTGCCGTCGAATGGCTGGCCGGCCACCCTGATAGGCAGCTCAAGTTCCACAACTGGTGGCGCGCGCCGCGGACCTGGGCCCACGTCCAGGCCATTGACCCGGCGGCCAGCCACGCCTCTTGGATGGAGAACTTCCCCTGGACACGTCTGCCCGGCCTGGCCCTGCCCGATGAACAAAAGATCGTCCCCGCCCGCCCCGGCCGGCCGCTCCTGACCGGAGAAGCCATGCGCGCCCATTACGGCGACGGCAACTTCGCCGGCCGCTACCACCGGCCAGACGAAGAAATGCTGGCCATCTGGCAAACGGCCGTCCAGGAGGCCCGCGCCCTGCTGGAAGGTGGTTGGGAGTAAGGGCGCCAAATAAGGATAGATATGACCGAAACCCCCTTTCTCGTCGCCGCCGCCCAGGCCAGCCCCGTTTTCCTGAACCGGGCGGCCACCGTAGACAAGGCCTGCGCCCTGATTGCCGAAGCCGGCCGGGCCGGGGCCAGGCTGCTGGTCTTCCCCGAGGCCTTCATCCCAGCTTATCCCGATTGGGTCTGGGCCGTCCCGGCCGGGGAGCAGCAGCTTCTCAGCGAGCTATACGCCGAGCTGGTCGCCAACGCGGTGACCATCCCCAGTGAGGTCACCGGCCAACTAGGCCAGGCGGCCCGGGCCGCCGGCGTCACCGTCGTCATCGGCTTGAGCGAGCGCAACGTCGAGGCCAGCGGGGTCACCCTCTACAACACCCTTCTCACCATTGACGCCCAGGGACGGCTCCTGGGCAAGCACCGCAAGCTGGTACCCACCGGCGGCGAGCGGCTGGTCTGGGCCCAGGGCGACGGCAGCACCTTGCAGGTCTACGACACGCCAATAGGCAAAGTGGGTGGGCTGATCTGCTGGGAAAATTACATGCCCCTGGCCCGCTACGCCTTGTACGCCTGGGGGACCCAAATTTACGTCGCTGCCACCTGGGACCGGGGCGAGCCGTGGCTCTCGACGCTCCGCCACATTGCCGCCGAAGGGCGGGTCTACGTCATTGGCTGCGGTATGGCCCTGCGCCAGGCCGACATTCCCGACCATTACGAGTTTAAGCAGCGCTTTTACCAGCAGGTTGGGGAGTGGGTCAACGGCGGCGACAGCGCCATTGTCAGCCCCAATGGCCACTTCATCGCCGGGCCGTTGCACCAGGAAGAGGGGATTCTGTACGCCGAGGTCAACCCGGCCGAGATGTGCGGCTCAAAGTGGATGCTGGACGTGGCCGGCCACTACGCCAGGCCGGACGTCTTCCAACTCAGCGTCAACCGCCAGCCGCGGCCCCTGATCCAGGATGAGCCGGAGAGAGGGGAGCAGCCGGAACAGCTATAACCGCTACCGGCGCAAGATCGGCAGGTAAGCCTGGTAGCCGTTGACGACCACGGCCGCCTGCCTGGCCCAGACGTTGCCCAGCCCGTCGTCAATCAGGGCGGTGTTGACGATAACTTGCGGCGTTGTAATTTGCGAATCCACCATCACCTCAAAGGTAATCGTCACCGGCACGGCTGCGTCCACGTCGCCGTTCCAGGTAACGGTGCCGGCCGAATAGGCGACGGTGCCCGACGAAGCGGTCAGGCCACCCTGGAAGTTTAGCCCGGTGGGCAGCGTGTCCGTCACTAGCACACCGGGCAGCAACGGGCCGGGGTTACGCAGCAGGATGGTAAAGGTCCGGCTGTCGCCCGGTTCGGCCGCCGGGTAGTTGACCCGTTTGACCGACCCCTGGACCGTGCCCTGGATTAGCGAGCCGCTGCGTTGGCTGTTGCCCCGGCCGGTGGCCCACAGCACCCGGGCGTTGGCCGTTCCCGGCAAATCGTAGACCACGACGCCGGAATGGGCCGTGCCCAGGACAATTTCCAGGTCGGCGTCGCCGTCCACGTTGGCCAGCGTTGGCCCGCCCAGGCCGCCATTCCAGTCATCGGAGAAGGGTGCGGGCAGGTTAACGGTGGCCAAGACCTGGCCCTGGTAATCGAGGACGTGCAGCCGGCCGACCCGGTTGTTTCCCTTTTCCGGCCAGGAGGCGAAAATGACCTCGGCCAGCCCGTCGTCGTCCAGGTCGGCCACGGCCGGCTCGGAGGCGAAGCGGAAGAAACCTTCGGCCGGGTTGTAGACGGAATAGGGCCAACTGCCGTGCTCGCTCTTGTCCAGCCAGTAGGCGTGGACCCGGCCGTCGTAGGAAGCGTAGAGGATTTCCAGCAGGCCGTCGCCGTCCAGGTCGGCCGCTACCGGGTTGGGCAAGGCGCTCTCGATGACGTCGTAATCCTCGCTCAACGGGCCGGCCGCGCCGTCGGGCGCGGGGATGGCTGTCCAGTTGTAGCCGCTGCCGCTCCAGCGCGTCCGGTCGGCGTTAAAGATAAAAGGCATTTCGTACAGGCTGGTGTAGGGGTTGGTGCCGCAATTGTAGACGTTGCCGACGACGATGATTTCCAGGACACCGTCGCCGTTGACGTCCACGATGATGGGGGCGGTGTTGGCAAAGTTCGGCCGGTGCTCGACGCCGCAATTGGCGTAACCAATCAAATCCACGCTGTGGTCTATGTGGACCCCGACCCGGCTCCAGACCTTGTTCGTACCATTGGGGTTGGTGCCGTAGATAACGTTGGCCAGCATTTGTGCCCCGTCGTCCTGGTAGGCGGTGATATAGTGGACGTCGGACGGGCCAATGATCTCGGCCAGGCCGTCGCCGTCCAGGTCGCCCGCGGCCACGTTTTCGTTATAAGCTCCGGCCGAGTAGCCGTTAGTGTTTGAATCCGGGCCGTGCTGCGGCCACTCCCCGGCCCGCACGCTGCCGTTGTGCTCGTAGACCCACCACTGGTCTTCGCTCCGGGTCGAGGCGACGATGATCTCCAGGTCACCGTCTTCTTCCAGGTCGTAAACGGCCAGCGAGCGTAGCTCGTTGCCCGGTGTGGGCTGGCGGCTGAGGACGACGTTGCCCAGGTGGTCGAAGACGTGGAAGTAGCCGTCGCCATGGGCGGTGACGATTTCCAGGTCGCCGTTGCCTTCCAGGTCGGCCACGACGACGCCCGGCCAGGCCCGGCCGCCGGGCGGATCGGCTCGCCACTCCAGCGAGCCGTCCACGCCGTCCAGGGCGACGACGCTGTAGCTGGCCCAGATGACCTCCGGGTTGCCGTCGCCGTCCAGGTCGGCCACGGCCGGCGAGGCGTACCAGCCCGTCTCGCACCAGGAGCTAAAGCAGCCGCCGCGCTGCCACTTGAGGACCGGGCCGCCGGCCGGACCGGCCGAAACGCCGGTCAAGGCCCGGCCAACGGTGAGGAGTGCGCTGGTAATAATAAATAGGAAGAAGGGCAAACGAGAATAGACGGTTCTTGGTAGCATACGGTTTCCTTAAGCGCCAGCAAACACGACCACGCCACGGGCCACGTCGCCGCGCAGCATGGCCTGGTAGGCTTCGTTAATCTGGGCCAGGGGGTATTTTTGCGAGACCAGCTCGTCTAGCTTGAGCTGGCCGGCAGCATACATGTCGAGCAGCAGCGGGAAATCCCGGTCCGGGTCCACCGTGCCGTAATAGCTGCCCTTAATGACTTTCTCCTGCCGGGCAATGACTGCGCCGGGAAGGTTGGTGCCCGTCCCCATTGGCGAGAGGCCAACCAGCGTCAGCGTCCCGCCCGGCCGGGCGGCCGACAGGGCCTCTTCTTGCAGCGCCGGCCGGCCGACAGCCTCGAAGACGTGGTCGGCGCCCCAGCCGCCGGTCAGGTCGCGGATAGCCTGGCGCGTCTGGTCACCAGCCGGCAGGGCCTGGGTCGCGCCAAAGCGGTGGGCCAGCTCCATCTTGGCCGGGTTGGTATCTATGGCGATAATGGGGGTGGCCCCGCACAGCGCCGCCCCCTGGACGATGTTGAGCCCTACTCCGCCACAGCCAAAGACGACCACGCTTTCGCCCGGCCGCACGCCGGCCGTGTACATCGCTGCCCCCACGCCGGTGGCCACGGCGCAGCCGACCAGGGCCGCCACCACCAGAGGCACGTCGCGACGAATGGGCACGCAGCTTTCCTGGGGAACCACGGCGTACTCGGCAAAGCTGGACAGGCCGGAAAAGTGATAGGCGGCGTGCCCCTGCCACCGCAACCGCGTCGTGCCGTCGAGCATCGTGCCGGCCCAGATCGGGCCGGTGAAGGTGTCGCACAGATTGGGCTTACCCCGGCGGCAGTAGAAGCAGCGGCCGCAGGCGGGCGCCCAATTCAGCACCACGTGGTCGCCCGGCCGTACGCGGGTCACCCCCCGGCCAATGACCTCGATCATGCCGGCCCCTTCGTGGCCTGGCACGACGGGCATGGGATGTTGCGTGGCCCCGGTTACCAGGTGGTAATCGCTGTGGCAGACGCCACTGGCCCCAATACGCACCAGCACCTCCCCCGCTTTTGGTTCTTCCAGGGTTAACTCGTCTACCAGGAACTCTGTTTGTGGACCAACCAGCACGGCCGCTTGAATCTTCATTGATTGCTCTTGCCTCACGGTATTCTATTTCACCTCTGGCTCAAAACCATAGCACTTATGGTATAATCTGCCTTGTTGATATTCAGCGTGAGTGCAATTCTGCTGGTACGATGTACACAAGGAGGTGATAGACAGCCAGTATAATCGTCCAATTCTAATACCGAACAAACTGCCAGACATGTGGGCTGGTGATGCCTCTTATTTTCTTCTGGCGAACGAAAGGGTCGCCGTCAAAACTTGAAAAAAGATGGAGGTTTATGATGAATAACGGTCACTCGAATTTCGATGCCATCCAGCAGATAACAGAGCTGGAGTTGTTGGTGGCCTTTACCGACCTGACCGGTTTCTCCCGGCTGTTGCAAAGCACCTTATCCCAAAAGGTGGCCCAACTCCTGGAAGGCCATTTTGAATTGGTGGGGGATCTGGTTTACGAACATGGGGGAAAGCTCGTCAAATGTCTTGGCGACGCCACCCTCAGCGTTTTCCCGGAAACAGGCGTGAACAACGGCGTGTTGTGTATGCACACGCTCAAACAGCGTTCTGATCAGTGGTTTGCCGGCCAGGGTTACGATTGCCCCTTGCGCATTGCCATGCACTATGGCCCCGTCGTTTGCGGCCCGCTGGGGCCGCGCCAGGACAAACGCTTTGACATCCTGGGGCCAACCGTGAACACGGCCGTCACCCTGAAGACCTACGATATCTCCCTTACGCCACAGGTGTTTCGCAGGCTCGAACCGGAGACCAGAAAACTCTTCAAAAAGCATACTCCCCCCGTTCGTTACATCCCCGTAAATAGCCCCCATCGAGAGTGAGAGTGGGGCCAATTGAAAAACAGCCGCTACCGGGCAAATAGAACCGGTAGCGGCCGTTTTGCCACCTGAACCCGGCCGGTTTATCTCCCGTTGCCCCGAAAGAAGTTATAATCGGGAGTTCAATGAAACCCAAAACAAGGCTCTTTGTGGTCATGCCCGTGCCGTTGCTGGCGTTGGCTGGCCTGCTGGCGGCCCTGACGGCTACCAAAGCTCTGGCGGATAACCCCCATCTGGCCCCAGTCGTGCTCTACGACGGCAGCCTGGGCACGCTGCCCGCCGACCAGGGGTTTCTTTTTGTGGTCTTTCCATCCGGCCCCACCCAGACCATCAGCAACGGAGGCGTGATCCTCGATACCTCAGCCACCCACTCTTATTACGCCGGCTACTTTGGCCAGGAAGCCCTGGTTCCCACCCTGGACCAGACGGAGGGATTTACCGTGACCTTCGCCGCTAGTGTGCTGTCTGAGACGCACGCCAGCAACGACCGGGCCGGCTTTAGCATCATTGTCCTGAGTGACGACAGCGGGGGCACAGAGCCGGTGGTAGGCATTGAGCTGGCCTTTTGGAGCGACGAAATTTGG
>JAKEFB010000306.1 GCA_022616275.1 Chloroflexota bacterium | reverse complement strand
CTAGTGGGTCATTTGCTTCGCACATAGCCATTGTTCGCTCTGGCAGGAATAGTATAATTGATGGCTATCACAAAGGTTTCGAGGAGAGTATGGTACCAAAATGAGTCGGCGACGAAAAGATCCGCTACGGGTCATGACGGTAGAAGAACAGGAAGTGTTGGGGCAGATTGCCCGGGCGCAAAGCGAGCCGGCCAGCCAGGTAGCACGGGCGAAGATACTGCTGGCGGTGGCAGAAGGTCAGACGTATCAGGCGGCGGCAGCGACCGCGGGACGGAAATCAAATGATGCCGTTTCGCAATTGGTCAGTCGCTTCAATCAGGAAGGGCTGGCCGCTTTGGTGCCCCGTCACGGTGGTGGGCCAGGTGTCAAGTATGACCTGGCCGAACGGGAACGAATTCTGGCTGAAGTACGGCGTCAACCAGATCGGGCTCAAGACGGGGCGGCGACCTGGAGCGTGAGTTTGTTGCAAAAGGCATTGCGCCGGGCACCAGATGGCTTGCCGACGGTAAGCACCTATACCATCTGGTGTGTCTTGCGAGAAGCGGGCTTGAGTTGGCAAGAGAGCCGTAGTTGGTGTGAAACAGGCAAGGTCAAGCGCCAGCGTAAAGGGGGTGTGGTCGAAGTCACCGACCCCGATGCGGAGGCCAAAAAAACTGATCGAGAAGGCGTATACAATGGGTGAGAAAATGGGCTTGGCTGTTTGGACCCACGACCAGGCCGGCCCCTATCAGACAAAACCACAAGCGGGCGCCAATTGGCAGCCAATCGGTCAGCCAACACGCCAGCCAACGGAATACATCCGCAACGGCACCGCCAAAATGCTGACCTTATTTCATCCGGCCACGGGTCATGTCTGTGTCCGCGGCGTGACGCACTGTCCGAACGCCGTTTTGCATCCCTGGTTAAAGCGCCATTTGACACAAATCCTGGCTGACTTACCTGAGCCATTTCCCCAGTTAGACCCAGCCAGCCAACGCCAGCTTTGGACACAGTGGCAAGTGGGCCTCACCCTTCGCTTCACCTTACCCAAGGTATTGCCGCCCTTACGCATGTTGTTAGTTCTGGACAATTTAGCTGGGCACAAAACCCCTGATTTTGTCCTCTGGTTGGTGGCCCACGGTATCATGCCCTTGTACACCCCTTTGAGCGGTTCTTGGTTGAACATGGCTGAGTCCATCCAAAAAATTCTGGTCGGGCGGGCACTGGCCGGTCAACAGCCACAGTCAACTGACGAGATTATCCAATGGTTGGAAGCCGTTGCCTGCCACTGGAATCAAGCACCGACTGCTTTTGAATGGGGCGGCAAACGGGCCACCCGACGTGATCGCTCTCGGCAACGCCGACACGCTCTGGCCGGCTCAGGTGCCTGGGTAAGGCGGGCTGTCCGGCGCACAAAGATTGAGAAATGGCAACGGTCATACCAAATGACCCACTAGGCCACGAATTTACTCAAATGGCTGGTATGGCCGGCGGTGTAGACGTTTTCGCCCGGCCGGCGGTCGCTGAAGCGGTAGGAGGTCTGCGCCTGGGGCAAAATGATTTTGATGCCCAAGCGGGCTCCCCTTCAGACCAATCGCGGCCACGGTCAACCCGGCCGGACCGCGATAGCCAATCCAGGCGTTATCGCTATCGGTCACCACTTCACCAAAGGGCGGGTTGCTGATAGCTTCCTCAAAGCGGGGGAGCGACTGCCAGGTGGCCAGGTTGTTTGGCATTGTCCTGACGTTGTTGGTGGGACCCGGCCGAGCTGGGGTGGTCTATGTTCTGGGCAGCGGCCGGCTGGAAGATAGCGCCGGTAGTTTCCTGGGCGAGGCGGGGAGCAACCGGGCCGGCATTAGCGTGGCCGGGGCGGGCGAGATAAACGGCGGCGATTACGGCGACCTGCTGATTGGGATTCCGTCTAACGATGGTAGCGGGGATGCCGGGGCCGCCTACCTGGTGTCGGGCGGCTGGGCGCTGGGCAGTCGTCAGGCCATCTCGGCTGTACGTTTCCCTAACAGTGTATGCGCGGATCGCAGAACATCGTTGGCACGGGGGTTCTGGCTTGCGTGGAGGATGCGATAACAGGTGAGCCACACCTGCAACGGCTCATACGCCTGCAAGAAGCTCCGGCCGCCCAGGTAATCGAGAATTTCCACCACACATTCCTGGGCGCCCGTCACGTCGCCGGCCAGGAAAACCGCTTCCGCCACACCAGCGAGGGACTCCATGGCCAGATCATGTTGGCTCAGTTCTTGCCGCAGCCGATACGCCTCCTGAAAGGCATCAACCGCCTGGGATAGCAGGCCCGGATTCAGGTCTTTGCGCTTAGCAGAGACCAAAAGCGCGTGACCTCGCTCAGTAAGGCCAATCGCCTGTACAAAGCGGCTATCCCGCGCCGTGGCCAGCCGGATCGCCTGCTCCGCATTTTGAAGGGCATCCCGGAGCCGCCCCTCGTACCGGCAGATCCGCGCCAGCGTCGTTAACGCCCTACTCTCCCCCACGGGATCATCCATCTCCTGGCACAGTTGCCAACTCTTCTCAGCATGCCCTCTTGCTGCAACCAGCTCTCCTTGCTTGCAGGCCAGGTCCGCCAGGTCCGCCAGCGCCAGGCTTTCGTTCTTCCGTGCCCCCAATTCGCGAAAGGCCCGCAGCGCCTCCTCGTAAGAGCGCTGAGCCGAGGCGTAATGGCCTTGAACATCCTCTAAATTACCCAGATCGCCCAGAATCGCCGCTTCCCCGGAGCGGTAGCTAATGTCACGCACGGCGCGCAATCCTTGTTCGAAATAGTCCCGCGCCCGCTCATATTGGCCCTGCATCATCGCCGCGTTTCCCAGGGCCTTGAGTACGTTGCCGGCAGCCCGGTCATTCCCCGCCTCCCGGCAAGCTTGTAACGCTTTCTCCAACTGGGTTCCCGCCTCCTCGATCTGACCTTGCCTTAGCAGGGCCACGGCCAGTTTAGGCAGGGTGGCGGCTTCCAGATCTACCATCCCAACCTCAGCAACCAGCTCCAGCGCGCGCCTCAGGTGAACCAAGGCGTCCTGGTCTTGCATGAGTTCTAACTCCGCCAATCCCCAGGCCAGGTAGCCCTGCGCTTCGGTGGCAATCTCCGACGTGGCCTTTCCCAACTCAATAGCCTCTTGGGCGGCGTCAATGGCGGCGTGATAGCGGCTCAGGCTGACGAGAATCACAGCCTGCTGGGCAACCAACTGGCCGAGTAAACGCTTTGGCCCGCTATCTTGCCGGTCGTTTAGTAGTAATTGCTCCCGCACACCTTCGATGGCCCGCCCGAAGGACGCTTCCGCCTCCCGGTTAAGTCCAAAGTGGTTGTAGGAACGGCTAATGGCCCGATGGCTGCGCTCCAATAGGTCGAGCTGTCCCGTCTCGGTGGCCCAGCGCCAGGCCTGCCGGATATTATCCATGTCCCGCTGAATCTGGCCGGCCACGGTGGCAACTTCCCGGCGCGTCAGCCCCGGCGCACAGCGCACCACGAGGTCCAGATAATAGGCGCTGTGCTGCCTCTGCACCAGGCTGGCCCGATCGGTGAGTGACAGCTTCTCCGTGGCAAACTGTCGCAGGAGTTCATGCATCTCGTAGGGCATTTGCCCATGGTGCGCCAGCAGCGATTTCACCACCAGGGTGGTGAGATCCAGGACGCCGGCGCCAACGACCGCGCGCGCGGCTTCTTGGTTGAAACCGCCACGGAAGACTGAGAGTTCAGCCAGGATCCGTTGCTCCTGGGCCGAGAGCAACTCCCAGGAATGTTCAAACACCACACGCATACTGCGGTGCCGTTCCGGCACGTTCCGTAAGGGCGAAGTGAACAGTTCCAGGCCGCGCCCAATCTCTTCAGCCAGTTCCGCGCAGGTCAACCCCCGTAACCATGTGGTCGCCAGTTCTATCGCCAGCGGTACTCCATCCACCAGGTGGCAAATGCGGCCAACGGCATCCTGATTGCCCGGATGAAGCCGGAAATCGGCACGCGCCCGGCGCGCACTCTGCACGAACAGCCGCACGGCGCTGAAGCTATCCAGGTCCTCTCCTTCCTCGCTGCCTGGTAGCGCCAACCCCTCGACGCGGTACAGCCATTCCCCTTGCAGATTCAACGGCTCGCGCGATGTCGCCAGCACTTTGATACCCTGTACGCTGGCGAGCAGCGCAGCGATGACTCCTGCGCCATCTAATACGTGTTCCCAGTTGTCCATGACCAGCAACATGCGTTTTGGCCGCAGCGTATTCAGTAGTTGCCTGAGCGGTGGCGCACTGCCCGAGAATGGCACACCGAGGGCGGCGCCAGTTGTGGCAGCGATTTCGTTCTCAAGCTCGCCGGAAGCTCCCGGCCGGCTACCTATCCCTACCAACGAAATGAAGTAAATCCCATCCGAGAAGGAATCGCAGCCCATTTGCGCCTGCGCCGCGCTGACCGCCAGCCGCGTCTTACCCACCCCGCCGGGGCCGACCAGAGTCAGTAGCCGGCAGGTAGGATCGGCCAGCAACTGCCCCAGCTCGGCCAACTCTCGTTCGCGCCCGACCAGGGGTGTCGTCTGTACGGGCAGGTTGGGCAGCGGTGCAGCCGCACCTTCTCTGCCTCGCTGCTGCCCCTCGACTGCCCGGCTTTCCAGCCGTCCGGCCCGGATCTGCCCATACAGTGCCAGCGTTTCTGCCGACGGCGCCACCCCCAGCTCTTGGGCCAGCACCTGGCGGCAGGCGTCAAACTGGGCCAGGGCCGCTGCGCGCTGTCCATTGCGCGCCAAAACCCACATCAGTTCCCGGTGGGCCACCTCTTCCCAGGGCTCCAGCGCTAACTGCCGTTCCAGGTACTGGCGCGCCTGAAGATAATCTCCGCGCTCCTGGCACTCCCTGGCCAGCCCCCGCAGGGCATCGAGTGCCAGCCGGTGCAGGCGCTCGCGGGTGACTGCCTGCCACTCTTCGAAGGTGATGCTGTCGCAATACAGCCCGGTCAACAGTTCACCCCGGTAGTGCGCGACGGCGCGCGCCAGCTCGCCATGATTGAGTGCGACCAGAAACTGGGCCACGTCCAGTTGATAGTTAGAGTCTGGGTTGAAGGCGACCGTCTGGCGGGTGACGAGCAGGAATGGGGCCTGATCCGGCCAGGATGGGTTATCGTCTTCAAGTATGTCGCGCAACTGGTGGAGAGACTGGCGCAGGTTCTGCCGGGCAACCGCGTCGGGCTTGTCCGGCCAGAGGAGCGCAGCCAGGGAATCACGTGAATGCGGCTGGTCAGCCTCTATGGCCAGGTACGCTAGTAGCGCCTGCACTTTAGCCGAGCGGAAGTGGGTCAGCGGCCGGCCGTTGATGTGAGCCTGAAAGGTACCGAAGAAGGTGAGAGCCAATTTAAGCATCTCTGCAGCTCCTGTTGCCCAGATCCGTCAATCACAACGACCATTCATCCATTTTTTTGGAAAGACGGACCGGCGTTTCACCTGTGCCTCAGGTGCTGACGATTTGATCACGTTTACACGATACACTGATGGCATGAACGAGATCACGCCCGCACCCACGTACCAATCCTATATCCTGCGTCTATGGCGCGACAGCCCGGTGGCCAATTGGCGCGCCATGCTGGAGGACGTTCATAGTCAACAGCAACTGTCCTTTGCCAGCATTGAGCTGTTAGTCACCTTCCTTTTAGAGCGGACACTGGCAGAGCCAGATGAGCATCCGCTGGAACAGCGCGTTCAGTCCACTTCTGCGTCTGAGTAAGAATGTACCAAGTAGCCAGACAGGCTCACGTTTCATTGGGCTCAAATGAATTATAAGCCATCTTGTAACGGCAGGGTAGGTGAATGATGATTCGCAATAAAACCAGAAATGTTGTCCTTCTTACGAGCATGGCGGCCGTCGCCCTGCTCCTCTCCCTCGTTGGCCGGTCGGTCACCATAGCTGGCGCAACCGACCTGCCGGCCGAGACGATTCTGTTTTTTAACGCCACCGCCTGCCCGGCCGGTTGGGTAGAAGTGACGGAGGCCAGGGGCCGTTACCTGGTGGGACTGCCGGCCGGGGGCGCCCGGGGGCTGCTCGTGGGAACCCCCTTGAGCGACGGCGAAGACCGGCCGGTAGGCGAACACGACCATCCGGTCACCGACCCCGGCCACAGCCACGCGCTCACCGACCCCGGCCACAGCCACGCGGTGAACGACCCCGGCCACAGGCACACTATCCTCAGCACCTTGCACAGGCACGGCGGCGTCCTGGTGAGTGGGTATAGCCTTGATGACGGCAGCGACTACCTGGACCAATCCGAAGGCTCGACCGGCGAAGCTACCAGCAACTTCGACGTCCTGCCGGCCGTCACTGGCGTCACAGTCGTCAGCGCGACGGCGAGCGCCTCGCTCGCTATCGGTAGCAGCTTCAGCGGCGTGGCCGTAGAGGCGACCGGCGATGTGACCGGCACCAACGCGCCCTACGTTCAGCTCCTGGCCTGCAAGCGCGATACGACGCCCCAGGCGCCAATGGACGCCCCGGCCGGGACGGTAGCCTTTTTTAATCTCGATGGCTGTCCTGCTGGTTGGAGCGCGGCCGGGGAGGCAGAAGGCCGCTACCTGGTAGGCGCCCCGGCCGGCGGGACACAGGTGGGAATCACCGTGGGCGCCGCTTTGAGCGATGGCGAAGAGCGGCCGGCTGGGCAGCACACACATACCCTCGCTGACCCCGGCCACAGCCACGCCCTGACCGATAACGGCCACAGCCATGCCCTTGACGATCCCGGCCACAGCCACGATTGGACCCAATCGGAGCATACCCATTCAGTTGACGTAAGGGAGGGGCCGCCCAATAACGCTGGTGACGACGACCCCTCCGAGCAGGTGAGCCTGTTCCAGACTAGCACAGCGGTTAACGACCCGGAAATGCCGTCACTGGCGCAAACCAATATTACCATCGTAGGCAATGGCTCGAACGTGGCCCTGGGCGAAAGCCAGGCGAATCTCTCCCTGGCCGCCGGCCGGTCGGGCCTGACCGTCCGCGAGGGTGGCCGCGTTCCCGGCACGAACGCTCCCTACATTCAATTTCTGCTCTGCCACAAAGACGCGCCCCCGGCCGGCGGAGCCGGCGTGCCCGCCAACGCCGTGGCCTTTTTTGATTTGCCGGCCTGCCCTGGTGGCTGGAGCGAATTTACGGCCGCACGCGGCCGCTACCTGGTAGGCAATCCGGCCGGCGGCACTGTGGGACAGGTGGTCGGTGTGGCCCTGGTTAGTGGCGAAGAACGGCCGGTGGGACAGCACAGCCACACCCTCGCCGACCCCGGCCACAGCCACGCCATCGTGGACGCCGGCCACAGCCACGCCGCCAGCGACCCTGGTCACGACCATAACACCACGGAGGAACCCCACAATCACGGCGGTGTTATGGTTTCGGGTACTGACAAGGGGGACCGGGGCGACGGCGAATACGCCCAGGAAGGCGACGACCTGGAAACAGATCCCGCCGCGTCAGACCATACGATCATGGAAGCCACCACAGGCATTACGTTGGGCAACAGTGTTACGGGCATTGCCATTGATCTGAATACAACCGGCATCACGCTGGACGCCTCTGGCGCTGTCGCCGGCACGAATGCCCCTTACATTCAATATCTGGCCTGCCAGAAACAGTAAGACAGAGCCATAACGGTTTGAAGTGAGGATGCCATGAAAGGCCACAACCGCTTTCACGTTTTACGTTTGATCGCTTACGCCGCCCTCCTCATGGCTGGCCTGCTGGCCGCGCTTCTGGCCCGGCCGGCCGCCACCGCCAGAGCCGAAGCTGATGCAAGTAACGCCGTCGAAGCCGCCTGGGCGCGCGTACGCGTCGCCGGTTCCTACCGCTTCACGCTGGTGGCCGAGCAAACGTTCGTCCCCCGCCCCCTGCCTACCCTGATCGGCCACCAGGAAGAGCGGCTAGACCTGCACATTCAGGGCCAGGCGGTTGCTCCCGACGATCTGACAATGACCGTGTGGTTCGAGGGGGCGGAGGCCACCCCGGCCACCTTGATGCACCGCGACGGCCAGACCTTCCTGCAAAAAGGCGATAGCTGGGAGGCGATTCAGGCGCTCGACGGCGGGCTGGCGATTCCTTCGTCTGACCTGTTGGGCTACCTGGCCGCGGCCGAAAACACACGGCGGTTGCAATCCGTCGTGGCCGGCGGCCAGCGCTTCAGCCGCTACGCCTTCGAGGTGGACGGCGAGCGTTACGCCGCTTTCTGGCGCGACCAGTTGCGGGCGCGACTGCGGCCAGAACTGCCCCCTGGCGTTGAATTGACGCCACCGGCCGTGCTGGCCCGTCTGGGCGGCTCCGGCGAGTTATGGCTGGATGGCGAAGGGTTGCCCCGCCGCCAGATTCTCAACCTGGCGCTGCCCGAAGCCAGTGAAGCTTACGACGCCCGCATCCACCTGGTGATGGATTTCCGCGATTTTGGTTTCCAGCCTGGGGAAGAAGGAATTGAGGAAATTGGAGGAACCGGGGGGAGCCTGCCTGACGGCGAGGTGGAACAGCCTGAAGCCTGGCTAAACGTTTTGCTGTGGCTGGCGGCCGGTGGCGCTCTGGTCACGGCCGCCGTTATCGCCCGTTGCGGCCGGCGGCTCTATCCGGCCGTCGTCGGCGTGATGATCGCCCTAATGGTCGGCGAACCCCTTCTTCGACCCTTGAGTATTGGCGCCTTTATGGCCCGCCAGGCAGAGGCGGCCGAATTACCCACCCTGGCCGAGGCGCTGGGTGTGGCGCCGACGGCTGGCGACCGGCCGCCGTCGGCGCCTGTTTTCCAGACCGCGTCCCCAGCCGTCGAAGGCTGCGGTGACGGCGACACAACGGCCGACTTCGACCAGGACGGCTTGAGTGATTTTACCGAGGGCTGCCTGGGGACCGACCCCTACGCCCCAGATAGCGATCAGGACTTGTTGGATGATTTTACTGAAGTGACCGGTTTTACCTACCAGGGCCGGAGCTGGACCGGCAATCCCCTATCGCCCGATACCAACGGCGACGGCAACCCTGACATGGTCGAGTGGCCGGCCGAACTGGATGGACAGCGATTCGCCGGCGCGGTCGCCCGCCACGTGGACCTGGACGGCGACGGCACGCCGAATCTTTGGGATGACGACGATGACGGCGACGACGTACCCGATCAGGCCGACCTCTCCCCCGCGCTAAAGAGTGGCTATGAGGACACCTATACCTTGCAGACCCAGGGTGGTGGCTTCGACGGCTACCAGTACATCGAGTTTCAGCTTCAGCCCGAAAACGCCAGCCACCTGCGCTATACGCTCAGCACCCTCGACTGGCCCCACGACGAGCAGGCCACCATTCAGGATTTAGACGATTCCCTGGCCGACTTGAACCTCACCCCCTTGCTGGAGGTGACGACGAACGTGGCCCCCTCGGATTTGCTGGCGGAGGCATACGGCCTGGCGATCGTTGAGGAGGAGACAACAGACGAGGTGAAGCTCTACGTACCGCTGATTCCTCTGGGCAGTGGCGGCCGTATCCATTCCT
>JAKEFB010000052.1 GCA_022616275.1 Chloroflexota bacterium | reverse complement strand
CGCCCGAAACCGGCCGGCGCCAGCTCGCCGCTCTCCATCAATTCCGCCAGCGTCTCCGTCGTCAGCGCCATTGCGGCAATCGCCTCGATTTGCGCCGGGGTCATGGTATCCTGAATCTGGTTGACAACGGCCTCAATCTCGGCCGCGGCGGCCGTGTCGCTGCTGCTCAGGCTTTGCAGCGCTCGCCACAAGGGCAGCAGCTCGGCCGCCTGGGCCTCGTCCACGGCCAGCTCCGTCTCCTCCAGCCGCACCGTGCCCAGCGCCAACTGGGCCTGCACCGACAAGGCGTCGTCGTAATCGGCGCTCAACTGCACTTCGCCGGCCGCGCCGGCTTCTGCGGCGGGCGCGCCGGTTTCTGCGCTGCTACACGCGCCAAGCACCAGGGCGGCAATCAATCCAATAACCAGGAATACCTTTTTCATTTCATACCTCACATATCTATCGAATTTCACCGGTAGGGGCACGATACATCGTGTAGGGGCACGACGCGTCGTGCCCCTACTCGTGTCTGAGGGCCTCAATCGGGTCGAGCTGGGCAGCCTTATTGGCCGGGAAAAAGCCGAAGAAGATGCCCACGGCCGCGGCCGAACCAAAAGCCAGTAGAATCGAACTGGGTACAATCACGGTGCGCATGTCGCTGGTGCTGCCAAACAGGAGTGAGCCGGCAACGCCGGCAGCAATGCCGATCAGGCCGCCGACCAGGCTGAGCAGCAGCGCTTCGGCCAGGAACTGCAAGCGGATGTCGTTCGGCGTGGCCCCTACGGACTGGCGAATGCCAATCTCCCGCGTCCGCTCGGTCACGCTGACCAGCATGATGTTCATGATGCCGATACCACCGACGATGAGTGAGACGCCGGCCACCCAGGCCAGCAAATTGCGAAAAGCCTCGGTCGTCGCTCCCTGCGTTTCGATGATGTCTTGCTGCGTTTGTATGGTAAAGGGCAGTTCCTCGACCGTTACCCCTTTGCTGGTGGCCAGTTTAAGCTCGATTTGCTGAATCACCGCCTCCATGTCCGCCTGTTCGTCAATCTGGGCGTAAATGAGGCGCACCCGATCGCCGGCAAAGCGGGCAAACTGGCTGGGAATAAACTTGTCAAAGACCAGGTTAATGGGCACGTACATCTGAGCGTCAAAGTCGGTGTTGCCGACCACTCCCCGTTCGGCGGCCACACCGATCACCGTCAGCTTGGTCGTGCCCACGGTGATGGACTGCCCAATGGGATCGGCCTCAGCGAACAAATCCTGAGCCAGGCCAGCCCCCAGGATGGCCACTTTGGCGGACCGATCCAGTTCGGTCTCGTTGAAGAACCGGCCGGTGGCTATTTCGACCGCGCGCACCGACGGAAAGTCCGGTGTGGTGCCAACCAGTGGCACCTCGGTCAACGTGACACCGTCGGCCTTGACCGTCTGGACCGTCGTCTGGTCTACCAGGGTACCGACGACACCGTTGACGCTTTCGACGATGGCCATGTCATCGTAGACCAGTTGCGGGCCACTCTGCTCGGCTCCCGGGCCGCCCCGGCTAAAGGTGGCCTGAATAAAGACCAGGTTGGCCCCTAACCCTTCAATTTGCTCGGCGATGGTCGCCTCCGTGCCGGCGCTGATGGCGATCATGATGATGACCGCGGCCACGCCGATGATGACGCCCAACATCGTCAACAAGGAGCGGACCTTGTTGCGCACAACGCCTTCCCAGGCAATGCGCCAGATTTCGCCGAGGCTAATCAGCCCGCCGGCGGCCGGCGCCGCCGCACTGGTTCCGGTGGGCGCGGCCGGTTGTGGAATCGTTAATAGTTCTGGTAACGCCTGTGGCCTTGTCGCCATTACTTGCCTCCTTCTTACAGGCTATCCGACTCAACCTTGCCGTCCACCAGGGTGATGGTCCGCTCGGTCTGCTCGGCAATATACTGCTCGTGAGTGACCATCACGATGGTCCGGCCGCGCCGGTGCAGCTCGTGCAGCAGGGCCATGATCTCCTCGCCAGTTTTGGTATCCAGGTTGCCCGTCGGCTCGTCGGCCATAACCAGCACCGGGTCGTTGATCAAGGCGCGGGCAATAGCCACTCGCTGCCGCTGCCCGCCGCTTAATTCGTTGGGCTCGTGGCTGGCCCGGTCGGCCAGCCCCACTGCTTCCAGTGCCGCCAGCGCCTTCGCCTCGCGCTCGGCCGGCGACAGCTTCCCGGCCCGCTTATAGACCAGGGGCAGCATGACGTTACGCAGCGCGCTGGTGCGCGGCAGCAGGTTAAATGACTGAAAAATAAAGCCAATTTGCCGGTTGCGAATAGCCGCCAGTTGGACCTTGTCCAGCCCGCTCACGTCTTCGCCGTCCAGCATGTACTGCCCGCCAGTCGGCCGGTCCAGGCAGCCCAGGATGTTCATCAACGTGCTTTTGCCGGAACCGGACGGCCCCATGACGGCCACAAATTCCCCGGCGTTGATGCGGACATCTACCCCATCCAGCGCCGTGACCTGGACGTCCCCCATGCCATACACCTTGCGCAAGTTATAAGTTTGAATAATCGCTTTAGACGTCATTATTCCGTCTCCACAATCCCTGTCGTCACCACCTCGCCTTCCTCCAGGCCGGAGAGAATCTCAGCGAAGGTGAAGTCCATCAGGCCCACCTCGACCAGGCGCAGCCGGGGCTCGTCATTTTCCATGACGAAGACGGCGTACTCGCCGGGGGAAAGCTCGCGCAACGCTTCCACCGGAACGAGCAGGGCGTTTTGCGCCCGGCCGCCAATGACCTCGACCGCGGCGTTGAGACCCACCGGCAGCGTTTGCGGCTTGGCAAACGAGTCGGCGTCCAGTAGAACCAGGGCGCGCACGGTCGTCACCCCATTCTCGCTGACCAACTGCGGGTCCACCTGGGCCACCTGGCCGGTAAACACGTCGTCGGGCAGGGCGTCAAAGAGTACTTCGACCTCATAGCCAACCCCAACCATGTTCATATCGGTTTCGTCCAGGTAGACCTCCAGCAGTGGTTGATCCAGGTCGGCCAGGACAACGACGCTACCGCTGGCCGTTTCACTTACGGCAAAGTTAACGGCCGTGACCGTGCCGCCTATCGGCGCGACCAGAACGGTGCCGTCTACGGCGGCCTGGGCTGCGGCCACGTTCAATTCCGCCTGGGCCAGGCTCAGGGCGTTCGCTTCCTGGTTGAGCAGCGCCTGTTGCAGGGCCAGTTCGGCCTGGCGTAGCACTATTTCCGCTGCCTCGATTTCCTCTTCGGTCGGGCCGGCCAGCGCCGCCGCCAGCTCCTGTTGCGCGTTGAGCAGATTGCCCTCTGCGCTGGTGGAGCTGCTGTTATTGGTGCTGGCGACGGCGGCGTTGTAATTCAATTGGGCGACCTGTAAAGCTTCTTGCGCCCGTAGCAGAGCGTCGGCCGTTCTATCCCGCTCCGCTTCCAGGGCATCGGCCCGCCTGGGATCGTTCAACTCCCAGTCGCGAGCCGGCTCCCAGGCAGTGTCATAGGCAGCCTGGGCCTGGGCCAGGTCGCGCTCGGCCTGCTCCACGCTGATGCCGCTGACGGTAATGTTGGTGCTGCTGGCCGCTTCCTGCCCCCGTGCGGCGTTGTAGCCAGCCTCGGCCGCGGCCAGGTTGGCTTCCAGCAAGGCAATTTCGTCAGGGTCCGATTGCCAGCTCAACAGCTCGTCCAGCGCCGCCTGGGCCAGCTCGACCTCGAGGCGGGCCTGTTCGACGCTAATGTCATCAAAGCTGATACCGGTCTGGGTGGCCGAGGCGTCGGTCTGCATGGCGGCCTGGGCCAGTTGCAGTTGGGTATTGAGCAATTCTTGCCGGGCGTTGGTGTCGTCTACCCGGGCCAGCACGTCGCCGGACGCTACCTCGTCGCCTACCTGGACTAGCAGCCCGGTCAAGACACCTGAGGTGGCAAAGCCCAGCTCGATTTCCTGGGCGGCAATCACCGTGCCGGCGCCAGTGGCCGATATGGTAATATCGCCGCGCCGGACGACGGCCGTTTGCACTTCCGGTTCTGCTTCGTCCTGGGCGGCCGCGGCGGTGTTGGCGTAGTAGGCGTAGCCGCCAGCCGACGCCAGGATGACCAGCAATAACAGAATCATCCAAAAGCGTTTATTTCTTAGCATCGCTATTTCTCCTCAAAGTTGCGTTTGGTGAGGGGCCAGGCACTTTTTCCAGGGGCCTGGCCTTTCAACAGTTTAAACAGAGAGTTTTCAGAACTCGCTGAGAAGTTATGTGGATTTTGTTAAGATTTGCCCGGTTGCCGGGAACAAAAAGGGGCGTGCAGCTTATCGCTACACGCCCCGTTGTAAAGGAGAGGGGGGCCGGCGAGCCAGCCCTGTTGTTAAGCGCCCGCGGCCGGGTCGGCCGGCAGTTGCCCGTTGGCCGGGGGGATGCCCCAGCCTGGGCCGCCACGGAAGCCGCCATGATGGCCGCCGCCGAACCCACCGAAGCCACTGAACCCGAAGCCTGGCATGCTGTTCTCCAGCAGTTGGTCGGCCTGCTCCTGGGTGATAGCCCCATCGGCCAGCGCCTGCTCAACCGCGGCCTCGTAGGCGCTCTGGATCGTGGCCTGTAATGCTTCCTGGTCAATATAGTTCTGGACCGCTTGCTGGGCGGCAATCAGGTCGGCCTGTTCCTGGGTGATGGCGCCGGCTTCCACCAGCTCGGCCAGCCGGGCGGCAGAGGCTTCGGCGCGGGCCGCTTGTAGCTCTTCGACGGAGATGCCCAGGGCCTCGGCCAGGTATTCGTCCATATTACCGAGACCGAAGAAGCCGTGATGGAACCGGCCGCGGAAGCCACCGTCGCCTTCCAGAAGCTCGTCGGCCTGCTCCTGGGTAATCAGCCCGTCGGCCACGGCCTGCTCAATAGCGGCCGTCCAGGCTTCCTCGTAAGCGGCCTGCAGCTCTTCGACGGTGATGCCCAGCGCTTCGGCCAGCAGTTCGCCATCGCCGTCACCGATGCGGCCGGCAAAACCACCCGGGCCGTGCGGGCCAAAGCCCGGAAGGGCCGGCGCCTGGCTGCTGTCGTCAGACTGGGTCTCGTCCGATTGCGCTTCGTCTGATTGCGCTTCGTCAACTGAGCCTTCAGGCGTGGCGGTGACCTCGTCGTCGTCGCCTGACTGAAAGGCGAACGTCGCCGCTGCGCCAAAGACCAGCGCCAGGGCCAGCAGCCCGCCCAAGATCATATACGTCAACTTTTTCATCTTTTATCTTTCTCCTTGATCAGGTACTCATAACAATAATTGCCTTTAGCATAGCCGGCCGTTGTTGAGATGTTGTTAAGAACCGATTGGGAGATTGCTGAGATAGAGTTATTGGTTATTGGTTATTGGTCAAGCACCAATAACTAATAACCAGGGCCGGCCAGCCAGCGATAGCCCACGACGAGGCTGAAGGGGATGAAGAGACCGAAGACGAGCGGGACAATGGGCGCCAGCACCGTGGTCTGGCCGGCGAAGGCCACAGCCGACAAGGCGATGGTCAATAGCCAGGCGCTCAACCCCCACCAGGCCAGCCACCTGGGGAAGTGGGCAGCGCGCCAGGCAACCAGGGTCAGAACCAGCCCGCCTAGCCCATACAGCAAGTTGGCCAGCCCGGACGTCAGGACCAGGAAGCTTTGTTCCCACAGCTCGTAAAGCTGAGCAAAGAAAGGGTCCAGCGCCGCCTGCCTGGCCCAGCCAGGGACCAGGAAAATGGCCGTCACTTCATTGGTCCAATCCAGGATGGCCCCGGCCAGGGCTACCCCGGCGGCGGCCACGCCCCACCCTTTAGGCTCCAGCGTATCAGCCCAGGCCAGCAGAAAGAGAAGGAGTGACAGGGCCGCCACCATCCAGGTTGCCCAGCCCGCTCCCCAGGCGGCCGGGTGGGCGGCAATAAAGGCCCGGCGGCTCTCCAACGGAGTGGGAGGCAGTCCGTGGCGCAACGCCAGGGCCATGGCCGCAACGCCCAGGATATGCGCCCCAAAGCAAAACCAGGCCAGGCGGAGGCGGGTGCGAGGAGCGAAAAGGGGCTTCACGGCTGCCAGGGGACCGACGGGGATTGGTAGAAATCCACGGCCATCGCCGCCAGCCGGGGGCCGTGCGCCGCCAGCCTGAGGCGGTACTCGTCCCAGCTTCTGGCCCCGGCCGGGGACCAGCCAATCTCGGCGTGACCGGGCAGCCGGGGGAAGGCCATGAACTCAATGTCGTCTATCGTTTGCAGCGTTTCTGACCAGAGAGGCGCTTCCAGGCCCAAAATGTCGTTTTCCGCCAGGCCGCTAACCTGCGTCGCCGGGTCCCAGTTATAGGCGTCCTCGACCTCTACGTACCCGGCCCAGCTAAATCCCAGTGAGGTGGAGCTGTTGTACTTCATATCCAGGTAGGCCCTGGAGGCAGGGGACATGATCACCTGGACGCCCTGGGCTGCGGCCGCCTGGGCCAGGGTGCTGTTCCAGTGCTGGGCGACCGAGGAGGGTAGAAGGTTAACCTGGGCGATCTCTTCCCAGCCAACCATTTGCTTGCCATAGGATTGGACAATCGCCTGGGCTCGCTCGACGAATTGCACGTAGTCGCCGGGGTTGGTGGCCAAAGCTTCGTCGCCGCCGATGTGCAGGTAAGGGCCTGGCGTTAACGCGGCTATTTCTCTAATGACGTCGTTCACGAAGGTGAAGGTTATCTCTTTGTCTGTGCAGAGCGAGCTGAAGCCGGTCTCGATGCCGGTATGGAGCGGCGGCGCGACGCCATCGCAGTTCAGCTCGGCGTAGGCGGCCAGGGCGGCGTTGGTGTGTCCGGGCATATCTATTTCGGGGACAACGACGATGTACCGGCTTTGGGCGTAGGCGACGATCTCGGCGTATTCTTCCTGGGTATAATAGCCTCCCGGACCGCCGCCCACCGCGGTGCTGCCGCCATAGGTGGCTAACTCCGGCCAGGAATTGATCATGATCCGCCATCCCTGGTCGTCGGCCAGGTGGATGTGAAAGCGATTGATCTTGTAGTAGGCGATCAAGTCAATGAGGCGCTTCACCTCGGCCACGCCGAAGAAGTGCCTGGCCACATCCAGCATCATGCCGCGCCAGGCAAAACGGGGGTAGTCCCGGATTGTCCCGGTGGCCACCAGCCAGGGTCCGGTCTGGGCGGTGGCGCTCTCTATCGCCGGCGACAGCAGTTGCCTGATGGTTTGTATCCCTCTGAATAAGCCAGCCGGCCGGTAGGCGACAAGGGTGATGGCCTCGGGTGTGATAGTGAGTTCGTAGCCCTCCTCGCCCAGGGCCGGGTCGCCGCCAACCGTGGTGAGGTAGATATTCCCCGGCGCCGGGGGGCCGGCCGCAGCCACCACCGGCAGGGCAAACCCTGTCGCCGGCCGCAGCCTGTCCGCCAGGTATTGGCCGATAGCGGCCAACTCCTCCGTTTCAGGCTCGACGAAAATGGTTGCCGGCGCGGTTAAGGCGAAGGCGCCCCCTGTGGCCGTGACAGAGACGGGCTGGGGGATCATGTTGTCCAGGGTGGGGGGCGGCGCCTGTGCGCCGCCGGGCGTGGCCGCGATGGTTGGTGTTGGGTTCTCCGGCGGTGTTTGCAGGGGCGGCGCTGCCTGGTTGCCGGCCGGGGTGGTTGCGGCCGGGCGCTCTGGCGTCTGCGTTGGCGGCGCCTGCCTGCACGATACGGCCAGGACCAAGAGCCACAAGAGACGCAGCAGGGTCATAAGCTGGCCTTTTTCCGGCATGAAGCCAGTATAACCGTCCAGCCCTGGCGCGCCAATTTTGAGTCTGTAGCAAACACCATGCGACGGCATGGGTCAAAACTGCCATCTTCCCAGCAGCGCCACGTTGGGGTTACCGGTACGGCCGCCCCGCCTGGCTAGTGGCAGGAACCACATTGTCCGGAATTTGCTGCGTGGGGACCACGGCAACAGGGGTTACATCCGGCTGCCCGGTACTCAGCTTCGTCTCTACGCCAAATTCCAGTCCACCGCACCCCGCCAGTGATAGAGAAATCAGGAGAAGAAGGCCAGGGGTCTGAACAAGTAGTCGTTTCATCAAACACCTCTGCAATCGGCCGAGCCATACTTTCTTCACGAGTGTAGCAAAAGGGTGTGGCGGCGTGATGGCAACGATGTGGCGATGCCGTCAAAACGTGTGGCAACTTCGTTACATCTGCTGGAAGCTGGCTGCCACGTGGGCAATCTGCTCTTTAAGCGCCGGGTCGCTTTCCTGCTCGTAAGCGGCCCGGACCAGCGCAGCCGCTCGCTCGCCGCCCATCCAGGCCAGGGGATAGACGGCCGCCAGCCGGGTTTCGGGCGCTTCGTCGGCCAAGGCCCTGGCCAGCGCGTCTAACAGTTGGGCCAGGCCAGTGGCCTGGGCCACGTCCAGGTGGCGGTAGTTGGTGGCGTGGAAGAGGCCGCGCAGCAGTTGGCGGCGGGCCGGCCCGTGGCTGGCGGCAATGGCCGCGGCCACTTCCGGCAGGCAGCTCTCGCCGGCCAGCTCCACCAGGCTCAGCGTGGCCGCGTAAATGACATCCAGGTCGGGGTCTTGTTGCAGGGTGCGGCGGACGGTGGCGGCAGCCTGGAGCGTGCCATTAGACCCCAGCGCCTCCAGCGCCTTCACCCGGACCTGGGGGTCGGCCGCCTGCAAGGCCAGTTCCAGCGCCGGCACGGCGGCCGTGTCGCGGCAGCCAACCAGCCCCCAGGCGGCAGCCATTAGCACCTCGTCCGTCTCGCCCGACAGCGCCTCGGCCAGCAAGCGCAGAGCGTCCAGGTCTTGCCGGTTGCACAAGGCGTAGACGGCGCTCTCGCGCACCCGGTGGTCGGCGTCCCCCAGCGCCTGGCGCAACAGCGGCTCGGCCACGTACCAGGAGAAGTAGTAGAGGTGGCGGGTGACGCTGGCCCGCACCGGCGGGCTCTCGCCGGCCAGGAGGGCTTGTAGCAATAGCCGGGCCTCCCGGTCGCCACGCTTGCTCAATAGTTCGGCCGTGCTGTAGCGAACGTAAAAATCGTCGCTGCGCAACAGCTCGGCGGCCGCTTCCAGCGAAATGGCCTCTGGCGGCAGGGCATTCAACACCGTCCCCAGCCGCCGCAAGGACAACCGCCGCTTGCCGGCAAGGACAGTGTTGGTAGATAGTCGCGGCTCCCGTCCAGTGGTGTGGGCGAGCATAGTGAAATCCTTTGTGGGCCTATATCTTCTCAACGACCATCGGCAACCCACCCCGCACCCGGAGCGTGATGAGCGGCTGCGGCACTACCGGCCGGGAACCAGCCGCAGGCGGTAGAGTTGGGCGACGGTCGCCAGCACCAGTTGGGCCTCGACCATGGCAAAGGTATTGCCGATGCACTGGCGCGGCCCGCCGCCAAAAGGGATGTAGGCGTAACGCGGCCGGCCGGCGATCTGTTCAGGCGTAAACCGCTCGGGGTCAAAGCGTTCCGGGTCGGGCCAGAAGGCTGGATGGCGGTGAGTAAGGTAGGGACTGATAACGACGTACGTTCTGGCCGGCAGGTCGTAACCGCCAATCTGGTCGGCCGCCTCGGAAAGGCGCATCAGGCCCCAGGCCGGCGGGTAGAGGCGCAACGTTTCTTCCAGGACCAGGCGCGTGGTGGGCAGGTGGGGCAGGTCGTCCATGGCCGGCGCCCGGCCGCCCAGGACGGCGGCCAGCTCGGCCCGCAATTTTTCGGCCGCTTCCGGGTGGCGGTCCAGCAAGTACCAGGTCCAGGTCAGGGCGTTAGACGTGGTTTCGTGACCGGCCAGCAGCAGGGTCATGACCTCGTCTCGCACCTGGCGGTCGCTCATCCCCTGGCCCGTGTCGGCGTCGCGGGCCAGCAGCAGCATCGAGAGCAAGTCGCCCCGATCCTCGCCGCTCCGGCGGCGCTCCTGGATAATGCCTTGAACCACCTGGTCCAGGGTACGTACAGCGGCCTTGAAGCGGCGGTGCGGCCTGGTGGGCAAATGGACCAGGGTACGGGAGAGGGGGTTCACGTAGTGGGCGGCGTAATATTCGCTGGCCTCGGTGAAGGCCCGGCCGACCCGGGCGGCTGCGTCGCTGACGTCTACATCAAAGAGAGCGCGGGCAGCCACGCGCAGCGTCAGGCGCATCATCTCCCGATCTACGTCCAGCGGCCGGCCTTCAACGGTTTGCCAGCGGTCCAGCATGGCCTGGGTAGTGCCGGTCATCATCTCCCCCAGGGCGGCCAGGCGCTGCCGGTGGAAGGCGGGCTGGGCCAGCCGCCGCTGCTGTCGCCAGAACTCTCCTTCGCTGGTTAACAGGCCCTCCCCGACCAGAAGCTGCAAGAACTTCATGGGATGGACCTGCTTGCTGTAGTTACGGTTGTTGTCCTGCAGGACGTATTTGACGTGGTCGGGGTGGCTGACAATATAGCCGTACCAGCCGGGTAAGAAACGGTAGCGCACCAGGTCGCCGTACTGCCCAACCAGTTGGCTCAGGTAGCCCAGCGGATCACGCTGGAAGTCGCGCATGACGCCCAACAGCGGGTGGCCGGCCGGACCCGGAGGGAAGTAATGAGGAGTGAGGAGTGAGGACTGAGTAACCATGTCAGTAGTTCTTTCAAAAATTCGGGCAATTCGTGGTAAAAAAATCAGTGTAACGTTCCCAGGAATACGTTGGTTAGCAGCGGCTGGTGGGTGTCCAGGTCGGTGACGGTCAGGTGTAGGTGGCGGCGGGCGTCTACGGTAAATTCCGCTTTGAGCCGGTCCTGGCCGGGCCGGCCGGGCGGCTGCAGGGGCGCGAACAGGGCCTCCTGCCCTTCGGCGAGCAGGGGAAGGATTTGTTGTTCGGACCGGCCGGCGTGGCTGACAAAGACGGCCTGCCCGTTTTCGTAGACCACGTCCACCTGGGAGATAGAGCCGGCGGCAAGCTGGGCGACGACAAATTCAATCTCTTCCTGGCCGGGATGGGCTGCGCCCAGGAGCAGCTCGACGGGCTTCTGGCTGGGGTAGCGGCTGCCGGCGGGGATGATTTCTTCGTAACGATGCCGGTTCGTTTCCGGGTCCAGGTGGCGCAGGCCGTAGCTGTGGACCAGGCTGTCTTCCAGGCCAAAACCGGCGGCCATTTGCAACGCCCCCTCGGCCACGGCCGTGAAGGGCTTGTCGGCTCGCATGGCCAGGCCTTCGAAAAGCTGGCCCAGCAATTGTTGGACCGAAGGCATCAGCGAGACGCCGCCAACCATGAGGACGGCCTGAATATCTTCTTTAAAAACGCCCTGGCGGCGGGCCTGTTGTAACACCCGCTCCACCAGGCGGTGGAGGGCGTCGTAAAAGCCGCGGTCGGCCAGCAGCGCCTCTAATTGGCCACGGCTGACGGTGACGGAGTGCTGCCGGCCGGCGGCGGCCAGGGAAATCTCCACTCTTCCGGCGGTGGACAGGGCAATTTTAGCCTGTTCGCAGTGAGCCAGCAGCGCCGGCCCGGCCGTTTCCCGGTCAAGGCCCGCCTGCTGCAAGACGTGGTCCAGGAGCCAGCGATCAACGTCGCTGCCGCCAATGACCTGGCCGGCCTTGGCGATGACGCGGGCGGTGTAGTGGCGACCCTGGCTGCCCAGCAGCCGGCGCAAGAAGCCACCGGCCCGCTCCCGGCTTTGCGGCAACTGGACCAGGGACAGGTCAAGCGTCCCCCCACCAAAGTCAAAGACCAGGACCAACGCCCCCGGTTGGGTGACGGCGTAGCCCAGGGCGGCAGCGGTGGACTCGTCCACGATCTGGACGTTCTCTGTCCCCAGGCCCTGCATGGCCTGATTGAGCCAGGCCAGGTAGCTTTCAAAGGAGACGATGGGAGCGGTGAGCACCAGTTGGCCGACTTCTTCGGGCCGGCCGGGCAAAGCCTGGAGCAGGCGGCGGATGAAATGGCGGCCGGCGTCGGCGTCGGCCCAAGGGGCGCCGTCTAGCTGGCGCGGCTCGCCGCCGGCGGCGGTGACGATGCCGCGCTTGAAGTTGCGGAACAGGCGCTGGCCGGCCCGCTGTTGCAGTTCCTGCTCTATCACCGCCTGCCCGGCCGTGACCTGGCCGGTCCGGCCGTCGTGGACGTAAAGCAGGGAGGGGATAATGGGAGGGCGGCCGTTCCCGCCGGGGGCGCTCAGGCCGGGCAGGGCCAACACCTCGGCCGCCCCGCTCTGCTCGCTCCAGCGGGCGACGACGCTGTTGGTAGTCCCAAAATCAAGGGCAATAACCTGGCTCATCATACCTCACACACTTATTACGAATCGTAATAAGTGTACGGGATTTACCCGGCCTTTGTCAAGCGCCTGTAAAAAACTTTACAGGGAGCGGGGATCAGGGGATCAGGGGGAATTATCAAAAAATCCTCTAATCTTCCAATTCTCGCTTGCTTTCACAGAAAGAATATATTACGATAATGGCTATTACGTAGCGAAATAGAGCAGGCGATCATGGGACTGGAACGGGAATTGACGACGCAAGAATACGTGGTGTTGGGCATGACCAGCGCAGCGCCCCAATCGGGCTACAGCATCATGAGCGCTTTTGATTCGTCCGTGTACCGCTGGAGCGCCAGTCCGGGCGCGGTCTACCCGATGCTCAAACGGCTGGAACGGGCCGGCTTGCTGGCCAGCGAGCTGGAGATGATCCACGAGACCCGGCCACGCAAGATGTACCGGCTGACGCCGGCCGGAAAGCAGCTTCTGGACGAGTGGCTGAAAAGCCCGGTGGACAACAACGATGTCGGCGAAGGGCAGGACATTTTGCAGCTTAAGTTTCTGTTTATGGAACAACTCCTGGGCCACGAAGCAATCATGGCCTGGCTGGATAGCTACGCCGCGGCCGTTGACATTTACGAAAAGCTGCTGCTGGCGATGCGCGACCCGGAGCTGGCCGAATGGTCCACCCACCAGCAACTGATCATCGAAGCGACGATCATGAAACTGAACATGCAGCGAACCTGGATCCAGCTCGCCCGGCAGCGGCTGGCCGTCAAGGCCCGCCAGGGCGG
>JAKEFB010000051.1 GCA_022616275.1 Chloroflexota bacterium | reverse complement strand
GGAAGACGACCCACCGGCGCCAATGGTGAAACAACCGGCCTGGCAAAGACCGGACTGGTTACCACACGTTCAGGATGCTGAAGCCATGGCCGCGGCGGCCGAGAAGTTCTTTGCCCTGCCGGCACTGCCCATGAACGAGGCCGCGCGGATGTTTCACATTTTCGCCGCCGCCTTCTATCGGAGTGCCGCCTGGATGCACGGCCGGTTGCTGGCCGATGCCCGCCTGGCCACTGAGTGTTTTGCCGTGGCGCCTGGGTCCAAGGGGAAGCAGTGTTCCTGGAGGGGGTTGAAGACGCTACCCTAGCCTGCCAACAATACCGGGAGCTGCTGGCAGCCGGCCAGGTGGCTGTCAGCACCGGTGTCTCCACTGACGCTATGCGCCTGTTGCTTCTGCAAAAGCAACACGAGCAAGGAGCGGCTCTATGACCAACCTGGGCTGGAACCTGCAGGTAAAAACCAAGGGCGGCCAAGCGACGCTAGCGTCGCCCGATACCGGCGCCCACCACCGGGCGATTGACGTGGCCCGCCAGCTTCTGGCGGCCGGTAAATGGCCGGATTACCTGAATACACTCATCGTCATTCACGATCCGTATGAGCTGCACCGCCGGCTACAACAGTCCGGGCCGGGCGTCTACCACCCGGACCAGAACGTCACCGTCTATCCGGCCGTTCACGAGCTGGAAGCCGGCCGGGACTACGAAATTGTGCCGATGAGCGAGTCATTCAAAGCGCTACATAGCCTATAATCCCCCTACCCTCTTCCTGGGAGCACCTAATGGACAACCTCAAAGACCGCATCGCCTCGCTGCCGACTATTACGGTGGGCGGCGAGCGTTACCTTTCGTACCAGGCCGTCAGCGACCTGGTAGCCGCCTGCCTCTACCCCACCCTGCCGGCCGACCAGATTGACGAAATAGCCTACCGGCGCATCCTGGAAACGGCCGATGCCCTCTGCCGCAAGTTAGGCTATACCCGAATTGAAAAGCTATCGCCGCCGGCCGTACCGTTGAACCAGATGGGGCTGTACTGGGCGTTGGCGCCGGAGGATGCCGCCGGCGAGGACGACGAGGTAATGGTCATTGTCGCCGGTCCGGGCCTGGTGGAAGAACTGCAGGCCGGCCGCTTACTGGACGCCCGGCTCAGCCAGTTGGGGTTGGACGAGGTTACCCGGCAGCACTTCAAGATCCCGGTCACCGCCTCAGATGGCTTGATTGACCTCATGCACCGGGCGGTACAATCGGATTGGCCGAATGACTATCGAGGGATCTGGCACGACATACTAACCATGTGCATCGCCGGCGGCCAGAACATCAGCCCGGCCGAGCGGCTGTTCACGGTCATCATTCGTGGCCTGAGTGAGCGGCGCAGCTGGCGCCTGCGGGCCAAGCTCAAACACGACATTGCCGGCGAGCCCTACTTTCGCGTTTCCCTGGCCGATGAGGATCAGAACAACCAGCTCTTTGAACTGGGCGCCGTCGTCATGACCGAAGGCGCAGCGACCCTAGAGGTGGACTTTGCCCCTTATTTAGCCCGGCACGTCGCCGGCGATTACGGGGAGCTTGACAGCTTCGACAAGCGACAAAACGATATTGCGGTGAAAGAAGGCTTCCGGATCCTCTCAGCCTACGATGTGCCGCTACCTGGTGGGGAGACGGCGCGGATCTGGATCATCACGGAAGCAGATCGCCGCATAACCACTGTACTGCGGCCGTCCGACTACTAGCCTTCTGGCCGGTCGGTTGACGGCCTCTCCCCCTCTTTGCCCTATTAGGAGTCACCATCATGTCCCAACCCCAAAGCTTTGCTGCCTGGATGCAGCAGGTTAACGCTGCCGTATTTGCCAGGGCGTTCGTCAGTGCCGACGACTTGCCCGACCAGCCCTACCGAGATTGGTATGACGATGGCCTCTCGCCAGAGGAAGCGGCCGCGGCCGCCCTGGAAGACGCGGGCTTCGACGAGGCGCAGGAAGGAATGAGCGACGACTTTGACCTCTTCTATGAGGAGTTATTCGACGACTGAACCGGCACTGGACTGTTGCCAATCTCTGGGGCCGGTACTTCTGTTCATTAGGAGAGTTACACTATGACCCGTGAAGAGTTCAAAAAGCTGCAAGTGGGCGACCAAGTTACCCACCCAGCCTTTAACGAAACGCTGACCATCGTTCGGATTGAAACGAGCTACGACTACACCACCAGGCCACCCACACCCTGGACGGACGCTATTACAGTCCATACCCGCGACCGGCTCAAAATTGGCGACACCCGCGACGTGATGTTGCTTGAGAAAGTTTCCTAATTATTTTTGTCATTTTCCTCCTCCTTTTGGACCCGGCGCGGCCGCTGCTGCCTACCTCCCGGCTGCGGCCGCGCCGTCTCTTCCTATTATATATATGCCACGTATGGCAAGGAGCGAAACCCATGCCCGCTGTTGCCCACAAGCACCTGAAACCGCACGCTGCGCAGATGCGCACGACCCACAACCTGGAAGCGCTGGCCAGCCTGGCGCTGCAAATCCACCAGCGCGGCCTGGATGCCTGGCAGCCCATCGTCGCCTCGCCGGCCGGCGAGTTCTGGCACATCATCAGCGGCCACCGCCGCCAGATGGGCCAGCTGCTGGCCCTGGCCCTTGAGGAATGGGCCGGCGAACACCCTGACGTTGAAGTGACCATCGAAGTCGCCCGGACCATGCTCAATACGCTGGTCGAGTCGTTAGGCTCGCTGGAGCAGGTCATGGCTTCCCTGCTGGTTAAATACGGTGACCGGGAAGTTGACGTCGTCCCCTTCGAGGGCAGCGCCAAGGCCGAGATTCTGGCCCTGCAAGCCGCTAACTACGGCCGGGAGGAGCCGGACATGCTGGGCATCGCCCGTAGCTTCCGCCAGGCGTTGGAGGCAGGGGCGACAGTGGCTGAGATTGCCCGCAACTGCGGCCAACACCCGCACTACGTCGAGAACCACCTGGCCCTGACCTATATCCCGCCTGAGCTGGCCCAGCGCATCGCCACCGATGAGTTGCCGATGAGCGTGGC
>JAKEFB010000305.1 GCA_022616275.1 Chloroflexota bacterium | reverse complement strand
GGCTACTTCCCCTTCCAACTGCCGTATCGCTCTTCGCAGGGCTGTGACTTCTTCCCTCAGCCTCATCCTTTCAGTTTATCAATCTGCCATAAATCTGAAAAATTACTCTGGCACCTGGGACTGTAGGGTCATCCACTACTGCCCCTCAATCCGTCTGGCGTGGCGGAAGGGTTATCTGGTGGCCTTCAATTCCCTGGCGAGGGAAAGCAGCGTCAACGTCAGCCTTCTACACGGTTAATATTGGCGCCTAGCGCCCGCAATTTCTCTTCAATCCGTTCGTAGCCCCGGTCAATTTGTTGGATGTTATGGATGACGCTGGCGCCTCGGGCACAGAGGGCGGCCAGGATCATGGCCATACCGGCGCGAATGTCCGGGCTGGTCACGCCCTGGGGATTGGCGTACAGCGGGTAAGCTCCCTGCACCAGCACCCGGTGCGGGTCACACAGGACGATGCGCGCCCCCATGAAAATCAGCTTGTCTACGAAAAAGAAGCGGCTCTCGTACATCCAATCGTGCAGCAGCGCCGAGCCTTCGGCCTGGGAAGCGATGACCACGGCAATGCTCATCAGGTCCGGCGGAAAGCCGGGCCAGGGTGCGGGCTTGATTTCGGGGATACGGCCGCCCAACGCCGGCGTAATCTCCAACCGCTGGCCGCCGGGTACGACAATGTCCTCGCCGTCCACCTCCCAGCGCACCCCTAGCCGCTCGTAGACCAGGCCGATCATCCCCAGGTTATGGGGGTCTGCCTTCTGGATACGAATCTCGCCGCCGGTCACGGCCGCCGCGCCGATAAAGCTGCCTACCTCCATGTAGTCGCTGCCAATGGTGTACTCGCCGCCGTGGAGCCGCTCCACCCCCTGGATAACCAGGCGGCTGGTGCCGACCCCTGCAATGTGGGCGCCCAATTGGTTCAAAAAGCGGCACAACTCCTGGGTGTGGGGCTCGCGAGCGGCGTTGTCAATGATCGTTTCGCCCCTGGCCAGCACGGCCGCCATGACCGTATTTTCCGTCGCCGTAACGCTGGCCTCGGCCTGAAGCAGGTAGCCGGCCCCATGCAGTCTGTCGGCGTTGATGGTAAATGTGCCCTGCTTGTCAAGAGTCACGTTAGCCCCCAGGGCCCACAGCCCCTGGATGTGGGTATCCAGTGGCCGGCCGCCAATGACGTCGCCGCCCGGCCCCGGCAGCTTGATCTGGCCCATCCGCCCCAACATCGGCCCGGAAAAGACAAAGGAAGCCCGCATGCGGCTGCCCAACTCGGTGTCAATTTCCGTTTTACCTACCTCGGCGGCGTGAATGCGCCAGCTTCCCGGCCCCAACGATGTGACCCCTACCCCCAGGTCCTCCAGGATGGCGACCGTCGTGCGCACGTCGGCAATGTCGGGAATATTGTGCAACACCACCGGCTCGTCGGTCAGCAGGCAGGCCGGCAAGAGCTTGATAGCGGCGTTCTTGTTGCCGCCGGCGATAATACTCCCTCGCAGGATGTGGCCCCCTTCAATCACAAAGCGACTCATCGTTCACCATCCTTAACTGCCCGGCGGAGAAGGGGGGCCACCGCGGCCACGGCCCGGCCGCGGTGGCTGATTTTATGTTTCTCTTCGGCCGGCAATTGGGCCATGGTCAATCCCTGGTCCGGCAGATAGAAAACCGGGTCGTAACCGAAACCACCCGAACCAGCCGGCTCCCAGGCAATCCTTCCTTCGCATACCCCGGCGGCCGTGCCGATGAGACCGTCGGGCCCAGCCAGGGCAATCATGCAGCGGAAACGGGCCGTTCGCCGCTTCCAGGGAACGCCGGCCAGCTCTTGCAGCAATCGCTCGTAGCGCTGGATAGAGGTCAGCCCTGCGCCGCCGTAACGGGCCGTATAGACCCCCGGCCGGCCGCCGAGCGCGTCTACTTCTAATCCCGAATCGTCGGCCAGGGTCAGCAGACCGGTGGCTCCGGCGTAGGTAGTGGCCTTGAGCACAGCGTTTTCCTCGAAAGTTTCCCCTGTCTCCTCGACCTCAAAGGCAACGCCGGCCTCGTCCAGGCTCAACCAGGCCACGTCCAGATCACGCAGCAGGTCGGCCAGCTCGGCTACTTTGCCTGTGTTGCGGGTTGCCACCAATACTTGCCCTACCATATCCCGCATTATAGAAGTGTTTCTGCTTTACTTAGTTCTAGTTGTTTTTGCTCCAACCGTTTCCGTAGTTCACGCACGAATTCTGAAGGATGCTCTTGTTGTTCCTGCCAGGCTTCCTCCTGTTCCTGCCAGATACGCTCCAAGTGGGCTTCAACCTTTTCCCGATTTGCCAAGTAGTAGGTAATGGTCGCGTGAACCTGTTCAAGGAAGAGAGTCGGATAATGCAGGACGATCTCCTCTGGGCTGGCCCCTTCCTGATAGTCAGAGACAACAGTTTCAATACCCACGCGAGTACCGGCAATACGGATAGCCTTGTCGTTGATGAATTCAAAATAGCGTTCTAACTCCATAATTTCCTCGTGATTAGTTTCATTGGATCGAGCTTTTGAGATTATAACGTAGGACCGGCCGCTTGTCAGGGTGTGCTCTTACTGTCTAACAAATCTCAGAGGTTAGGCTTTGCGCTGAGTATATGTCACGTTAGAAACGGCCGCCTCGCGTTGACGTACCAACTACCCATGTTATACTCTTTTCAGGCGGCCGGCGGTGAGCGCCGGCCGCCTGAAAAGAGGGCAAACCCGTGAGCGAGAAACGAGCTTCCAGATTACGCTTCAACTTCGGCTTTATGTTCGAGGCCGACCTGGGCACAAGCCGGACGATTGAGCTGAGGTACCCTACCATCCAGGTAGAGGACATCACCCTGACGCCCCTGACGGGGACGTTCACGGCCATCCGCAACTCTAAGGGTATTTACATCACCGGGCCGTTGCACAGTAAGATGGAGTCTGAGTGCGCCCGCTGCCTGGACAGCGTCACCGTTCCCATCACCATTCAACTGGACGACCTCTTTTACTATCCGCCCTACACAGCCCCGCCCGGCGAGTTTGTCGTCGGCGAAGACGGCTTCCTTGACCTGGCCCCACTGGTGCGGGAACTGAGCCTGCTGGAAATTCCCATGCAGCCTTTCTGCCGGCCGGATTGCAAGGGCCTGTGCCCAGAGTGCGGCCAGAATTGGAACGAAGGCAGTTGCGACTGCGAAAAGGACGACATTGACCCTCGGCTGGCCGCCCTTCGATCACTGTTAGATTGAGAAACAAAAGGAGATTAGAGATTGGAGATTGTTTGACCTCCAATCTCTAATCTCTAATCTCCAACCTCCCTCCATGTTCTACGACCAAGCCAAAATCTACGTCCGCAGCGGCGACGGCGGCGACGGCATGATTAGCTTCCGCCGCGAAAAGCACGTGCCCCGGGGCGGGCCAGACGGCGGCGACGGCGGCCGGGGTGGGGACGTTATCTTTGTCGTCAACCCCAACCTCAACAGCCTGGTCCGTTTCCATCGCAACGTCCATTTCCGCGCCGGCAATGGTGGCCACGGCGGCCGCAAGAAGATGAGCGGCGCTAACGGCGACAGCCTGCGCCTGGAAGTGCCTCCCGGCACATTGATCCGCGAGGCTGAAACGGGCGCCATCCTCGCCGATTTAATTGTCCCGGATCAAGCAGTCGTCGTGCTGGAGGGCGGCCGGGGCGGCAAGGGCAACACCCGCTTTGCTACCAGCGTCAACCAGGCGCCGCGCCTGGCCGAGCGGGGCGAGCCGGGTCAGGAGGCGTGGCTGCTGCTGGAGCTGAAGCTGATTGCCGACGTGGGTATTGTCGGCGTGCCTAACGCCGGCAAGTCCACTTTACTGTCGGTGGTCAGCGCCGCCCGGCCAAAAATCGCCGATTATCCATTCACCACCCTCCAGCCCAACCTGGGGGTGGTCGAGCTGGACGATTACGAGACGATGGTTATGGCCGACATTCCCGGCCTGATCGAAGGAGCCGCGGCCGGGGCCGGCCTGGGACACGATTTCCTGCGCCACATCGAACGGACACGGGTGCTCGTTCACCTGTTGGACGGCAACGCCACCGACCCGCTGGAAGATTGGGCGATGATCAACCAGGAACTGGCCCTTTACCATCCTCCCCTGGACCAAAAACCACAACTGGTCGCCCTCAACAAAATGGACCTGCCGGAAGCGGTGGCCTGGAAGCCGCTGGTACGCGAGCGGGTGATGGCCGCCGGTTATCCCTTCTGCGCTATTTCAGCCGCCACCGGGCAGGGAGTGCGCGAGATGCTCTACCAGGCGAAGCAAATGGTGGACGAAACGCCGCCGCCCCAACCGGCCGTCAGCGACGTGGTCGTGATCCGGCCGGAGCCGGACGAGGAGGCCTTCACCATCAGCCGCCAGGCGGGCGGCTGGCGGGTGCAGGGCCAGAAGATTGAGCGCATCGCCGCCATGACCTACTGGGAGTTTGAAGCCACGGCCCGGCGCTTCCAGCACATCCTGGAGAAAATGGGCATCAGCGAGGCCCTCACCGAGGCCGGTATTGAACCGGGCGACACGGTCTACATCGGCGACGAGGTCCTGGAGTGGAGCGAATAGGGCTGCTGGGGGGGACGTTTGATCCGCCGCACATCGGCCATCTGTGGCTGGCGGAAGCCGCCCGGCAACAGCTAAACCTGGACCGTGTGCTTTTTATGCCCGCCGGCCGGCCGCCCCACAAAGCGGATGACCCGGTAACGGCGGCTCACCACCGCCTGGCCATGACGGCCCTGGCTATCCAGGGCAACCTCCACCTGGCGCTGGACGAAAGCGATATCCGCCGGCCGCTACCCCATTACACGGTCACATTGCTGCCCCTGGTGCGCCAGGCCCACCCGGATGCCGCCCTGTGGTTGCTCCTTGGCTCCGATTCGCTGCACGATTTGCCCACCTGGCGCCAACCGCGCCAGGTCATTAGCCAGTGCCGGTTAGGCGTGTTGCCCCGGCCGGGGGTGGTGGTAGATTGGGTGTCGCTAACCCTGGCCGTCCCCGGCGTGGACGCCGTCGTAGACCCCCTGGCCGGGCCATCGTTGGATGTTTCGGCCACGGCCATCCGCCGCTGGGTCGCCTCCGGCCACTCACCCCGCTACCTGGTCCCGGCCGCCGTGCTGGAGTACATCACCCAACAAAGACTCTACCAACCCTAACTCAACACCCCAATCTCCAATCTCTAATCCTTCGGACTGAGTCTCAGGGCGAAGTCTCCAATCTCCAATCACCCTTCCTCTCCGGCCGGGCTTTCCGGCTCCGGGACGTACCGCCTCATCTGGGAAACCGACACTTTAATCAGCTTGCGGCAGTTGATGCACTCCATAGCGTGATACTTCTGGCGCTTCTCGGCCGCCCCGGCCACAGCCTGGGCCATGTACTCCCGTGATAGAGTGAAGGTATGGCTACAGTAAGAACAACGGACGTTCACGTTTCACCTCTTAAGAGCACGTTCTAACTCACTAATTATTATAGCAGCAATCGTATCCCAATTGAGCGTAGACTCGAAACGGTGGCGGACTTTGCCGGCCATTTCTTCCAACCGGCCGTCCTGAAGCAGTTGGTTAATGGCGGCCGGAGCCTGCTCTCGATAGTGAGCTATATCTAGCAGAACCACTTCGTCGGCGGCAAACATGCCGGGAATGCCACCCACCAGCGTGGTGACGGCCGGCAGGCCCATCGCCGCCGCTTCGGCCAGCCCGCAGGGAGTGAAGTCCTTGCGGGTGGGCAGCAGGAACAGGTGCGCCTCCCGGTAAAGGGCCAACAGGCGCTGCTGTTCCTCGGGCACATCCTTATGCAGAAAACCGTGGTAGACGACGTGGGGACGGGCCAGCCCGGACGGGACCCGGCCGGCCAGGCTCAACTCAGCTTCCACGCCGGCCCGGTGCAGAGCGTCGAGGACGGCCAGGCAATCTTCGCCACCCTTGCCAGCCCAACCAGTACCCACCCACAATAGTTTTAACGGCGGCGGCGGCCGGCGTGGCCCGGGAGCTGGCGGCCACTCCTCGAAGTTAGCCCCTATCTGGGTGATCACTACCTTTTCCCGGGGCAGGCGCGTGCCAAAGGCCAACGCTCCTTGCAAGGCAAATTCGGACGTAATAAAAACGCGGACGGCGTTATCGGCGGCTCGTTGGGCAATGCGAGCCAGTTGCTCCCGATAGGCTTGGGCCAGGGGGCGCGGCTGCCCTTGCTGGTCGGGAAAGGGGTTGAGACCGCCATAGAGCACGTCAGAAAACGAGGCCATCGGGACCGGCCCGGCCCAAAAGGCCAGGCAGCCCTGGCCAATAGATAGAGCGACGTCGGCCCCAGACTGAGCGACGGCCGCGGCCGCGCCATGGGCCAGGCGCTGTAGCACACCCGGCCGCAGCCCCCAGGTGTCCGGCCGGCCGGCCAGCCTTCGCCGCAGCCGGGTGTAGAGGCGATACCAGGCCGGTGGCCTTTCGGCCGCCACAGGCACAGGCACAATCTCCACCCGCCGGGCCAGCGCCCGAAACAGATGGTAGGGGATACCCGAAAAGTAATCAACGTGATAGCGGGGATCAAGGGCGGAGACAAAAGCAATCTTCATAACCGTCACTTCGATTGTAAGGTGAGTTGGCCAGGGTGCAAAGGGCAGGGGGCAAGTATGCGAGTTTGCGAGGTTGCGAGGTTGCGAGTTTGCAAGGTTGCGAGTTTGCAACTCCTTTTTTACAATCCACACGTGTTCAAGAAGTTATCATCTGTCTATCACCTCCTGCTCACCTTCCTTTGTTTCACTACCAGTATGGCTGGCCTGGTAGCCTGTGTCCTGCGGCCGGCCGAGCTTACTATCACCTGGACAACAGAGAGCGAGCTGGACATTATTGGTTTCAACCTTTATCGGGCCGAAGCAGCGGATGGTGAGTTCGTTAAAGTTAATAACGAGCTAATTCCGCCGGCGGCTGATCCCTTTATTGGTGACCGGCATACCTACGTAGACCGAGACATAGTCCGGGGCAAGACTTACTATTACCTGCTCGAAACCATTGACCGTAACGGCAACGCCACCCGCACGGACCCTATTGCTTTGACGGCCGGAGGATAACCTGTGAAAGTGCCAGGCAGTTGTCCATTTTGAGCAGCGGTCAATGTCAGTTGAAGTGCCTGGCACTTGTGACATGAGCCAACCTTTTTGACCTGCACCAGTACCTATGGTACTATGGTATTATTGAGCCAGGTTTTGTGAGGGTTCTCTTGACAATTAACGAACAAAGTCGCCATCGTTTTCTCATCAACATCGCTGATTTTGTCGTTGCTTTGGAGACGGATGACCAGGCCGTTGTTGGCCGGCTCTACAGCCATTACCAGGAGTTTCTTAGCCCTACAGAGCCGCCGCTTATTACCGTTACCTTAAAAGTTACGCCTGGCGCGCTGTTCATTACACCAGAACCCGGGGCCTGGATCATTCAGGCCAGCTACGAAGCCAATCGCCTGGTCTACTGTTCCTACCAGGAACAGGGCGAAGTAGATCTGGTCGCCGGCCGCGGCGTCCTGGAAATGGCTCCCGAAGCTCAGGTAGAGAACTTCCTGCGGGTTCTCTATGCCTGGTTGTGTCTGAAAAACCAAGCCTTGCTGCTGCACGCCGCCGGCGTGATCCGGGATGGCCAGGGTTACGTTTTCTTTGGCCCCAGCGGCGCGGGCAAGACCACCACTTCCCGTCTGGCGGCCAGGGCGGCCCACGTGGTCAGTGACGACCTGGTGATCATTCGCGCCGGCGAAGAAGGCTGTACTCTGTATGGCGTTCCTTTCCGAGGCGAGTTTTCCGATGCGCCGCGCGCCAATTTACAAGCGCCATTGAGAGGGCTTTTTCGCTTGAAGCAGGATGTTTCCCATTATCTGAAACCCATTCCCCACGTCAAAGGAGTGGCTGACCTGGTAGCAGCCTCGCCCTTTGTCGTCCGGGAGCTAAGCTTGAGCGGCACGCTGCTCTCGGTCTGCAATCAGATTGCCCGGCTGGTCCCAGTGCAGGAACTTCACTTCAAGCGTGACGATGGTTTTTGGAAGGTTATTCATGGAGATATGGCAGAAATACCCCAGGCCGCATCCTCAGACGGCCGGTCGGGTTATAGACGGTGAAGCCGTTCTCATTTTATCCGACGCCAGTGAAGTCAACGTTTTGAACAGTGTCGGATCGCGTGTTTTTGAGTTGGCCGATGGTAGCCGCACTGTGGCCGACATTGCCGGGGTAATTGTGGCCGAATATGAGGTGACGGCCGAACAGGCCCGGCAAGACGTGGTTGATTTCCTGACTCAACTGGCCAACCACCGGGTGTTAGTTTTCAGTGATGCAAGGGAAGCGTAAGCAATGACCGATCAGTACGTAGACGTTAACACCAATACCCGCCCCGACGCTTACAAAGAAATTTTGCGGCGCACGCGCAAAGAACACCGCCTGTTGTCCGCCCATTGGGAAATCACTTACCGTTGCAACGAGCGCTGCACCCATTGTTATCTGGACGTGCTGCCCCCAGGCTCTCAGTTGCCGGGCGAGCTGACGACCGAGGAAGCCAAAGGGGTTATTGATCAATTGGCCGAGTTGGGGGCGCTGACAATCAGCTTTTCCGGCGGCGAAGTGTTCTTGCGCAAGGATATTTTTGAGATCGCCGGGTACGCCCGCAAGAAGGGTTTTGCCGTTCGCTTCTTTACCAACGGTATCTTGATCAAACCCCCTGTTGCTGATAAGATAGCAGCCATTAAACCCGTCGTCGTTGAGTTAAGCGTCTATGGGGTAGATGCGGAAACGCACGACGGTATTACTCAGGTGCCAGGCTCGTTTGACCTGACTCTCCGCGCGGTCAAATTGCTTTTAGAGCGTAACGTTCGTTGCATTATTAAAACGCCGGTCATGAAGGAAAACATCCATCAAATTGAGGCTCTGAAACAGTTGGCCGCTGACCTGGGTATTACCTTTCAATACGACCTGACCATTATCCCCAAACATACCGGCGACCTTTCGCCCCTAAAACACCGGCCGACAGACGACCAATTGTTGGATTTTTTGCGAGAACGCGTTTCCCCGGAGACCTGGCACCTGTACCCCTATAACGACGATTTTCGGTTTTGTAGTATTGGCATGAACAGCCTGGACATTGGCCCCTATGGTGAGATTTACACCTGTGTGGGCGCTCGTGTCTCGGCCGGCAACGTGCGCCAGGCGCCACTCCACCAGATTTGGAAAGAATCGCCGGTGTGGGAGCAGACCACCAACCTCAATCTGGCCAACTTACCTGTTTGCGCCACTTGCGAGCTTCGCCAGTTTTGTGTGCGCTGCCATGGTACGGCAGCGTTTGAAGATGGTGACATGCTTGGCTGCTCCTCAGTTGCCTACCGCGAAGCGCGGCTGCGACGCCAGGCATATTTAGAAAAAGGAGTGACTCATGCCTAATCCAACTAATCCCACTGACGAGCAAAAAGAGGCTTACGAAAAACCGGCCGTCGTCCATCGTGAATTGATGGAAAGCATTGCCGGCACGTGCGACGCCCAGGACCCTGTCAATGGCAAGACCGGCACGGGCGACAACTGCACGGTTACCAGCAGCTAGGCCTTTTGTCTTATTATTTTTAGTCAATTTAAAGGAGGATTCAGATGAACGAAAAGAAAGTTTATGAAAAGCCCGCTGTTGTCCATCGTGAATTGATGGAAAGCATTGCCGGTACCTGCGATGCTCAGGACCCTGTCAACGGTAAGACCGGCACGGGCGACAACTGCACGGTTACCAGCAGCTAAGAATTTTTTCTTTCTTCGACCCACTCACCCTGACAACGCCCAGCTACTCCAGGCTGCATTCGTGCAGCTTTGCGGCGATTTCCCCCAGAGTTGGCTGGCTTAGTGCGTTGTTGGGTAAATCGTGGACCAGGTAAGTGGTAGAAAACAGGGTTTGTAGTCCCTGGTGACGACAACCGTATACAGCTCTCAGGAGGGTGTCTACCCTTACTAAGTGGACAAGGGCTGGATAATCAAACCAATTATCTGGCCCTTGTTGCTGTCTAGGGGTAATTACTTTATGCGTTTTTCCGTTTATCACCACTCCCGCCATCTCTTCGTTTTCGGCGGTGGCCTGCTTGTCATTTTGTTTTTTTTGCTGCTCCCTCGGCCGGAAACAGCCGGGGCCGGGCCGGGCCAGCCCGACCGCGATGGTGTCACTGTGATTGAATCCACCGGCGAAGGCCTGATTTTCGAGGTGCTTCCCCCGGCCCTGGAGCGAATGGCCGTGACGACCGGGGACGGCCGTTTCGAGCGCATCCGCCTTCCCGGTTACGGAAATCTGGGGCAGCCCGGCCGGCCAGATTTACCTCACACCAGTTTCCTGGTCGCCTTGCCGCCTGGGGCAGCGCCATCCGTTTCCCTGCTGGAGGCCGACAGCTTCCAGCTTGAGGGGGTGGCCGTGCTGCCGGCCGCCCACCAGGAACTCGTTTCCTACGATTGGGATAATCCCAACTCCGTCCCTGAATTCGCCACCAGCTACCCGGTTGACGAGGCCGCCTATAGCCAGGACAGCCTGTTCCCGGCCGGGCCGGTGGAACTAAGCCAGCCCTCCCGTTTGCGCGACCAACGGGTGGTCCAGGTCTGGGTCCGGCCGGTGCTGGCCAACCCGGCCCAACAGCGCCTCACGGTCTACACCAGCCTGCGCATCCACGTCCGCTTTGATTATCCTGACGGCCGCCCCACCCCGGCCGGTTCCCGGCCGGAAGGCCCCGCTTTTGAGAAAATTCTCGGTGACCACCTGCTCAACTACGAGCAGGCCCGCGCCTGGCGTGAAGCCCCCGATATGAGCCAGGCCCCGCCGCAAATCTCCCCCTGCATGGACGCCAACGCTTACCGCATCACCCTTGACCAGTCTGGCATTTATGCCCTCAGCCACGCCCAACTGGCTGCCCAGGGCTTCCCCGGCAGCGTACCTTCCAGCAAGATCCGGATGTGCTACCTGGACCAGGAAATCCGCATTCGCGTCGAAGACGGCGGTGACGGCACGTTCGGCAGCAGCGATACCATTGCCTTTTACGGCCAGGCCATCAAGACCCAGGAGACCACGACTAACGTCTATTGGCTCACCTACTCCACCGGCGGGCCAAACGGGCTACGCATAACTGCAGCCAGCGACTCCGCCCCTGGAACGACGCCTGATTACCATTCGCCCTTGCTGCACCTGGAAACAGACACAAGCTACCTCTCCCCGATCCCTAAGAGCGACCTGACCGACCACTGGTTCTGGGGCGGCCCTCTCGCCGGCAACCAGCCACCCCCCCCGCCCCCCGCCCCCCCCTACGAGGACACCCTGACGGTTACTTTTACCGTGAATAACAAGGCCGGCGGCGTATACAACGTGCCTGTAGCCGTCGAGCTATGGGGCCACCTGCTCAACGATCTGCACGTCTTTGAAGTGCGGCTCAACGGCACGCTGCTTGGCACCGGCCAGTTTACCGGTGCGGGCACGGCCGACGTTTCTTACCTTTACCAGGTCAACGCGCCTTCTTCGGCAGTACTCGACGGCCCGAATATTATGCACGTGAAAGCTCTGGACAATGACGGCGACCCCACGAACAACGCCCACCGGATGCTGGTCAACTGGGTGGAAGTTACCCCCCGCCAGCAATTTGTGGCCGTCAGCAATCGCCTGGCCTTCAGCCAACCCACGGCCGGAACATGGACCTTTGCGACCAGCGGCTTCACGGTTGGGAGCAACGTCCAGATTTACAACGTGACCGATCCGTTGAACCCGACCATCCAGGTGGTACCGGCCGCCGGTGATGTTGCGACCTTCCACCGCACGACATCGGGGCCAACAGCTTACCAACTGACCACAGCCGGCGCCCGTCTCAGCCCGCTGGCCATTGTCAAGGATACGCTGCCCAGCCCCCTGTTGAGCAGCACCAGCCATACGGCCGACTACATCATCATCACCGACCCCAGCCTGGACGCCGCCCTGACTCCGTTGCGCACGCTGCGCGCCGGCCAGGGATTGGCGGTAAAAACCGTCTACGTCCAGGACATTTTTGACGAGTGGAGCTATGGCCTCTATGCGCCGGAAGCGATCAAAGATTTCCTCGAATTCGCCTACAACTCCTGGCAAGGCGACCGGGAATACGTGCTCCTGGCCGGCGACGCCAGCTACGACCACCGCAACGTGCTCGGCCAAAACGGGACCAGCAATAGGGTCCCCGTCTACCTGCGCTCCGGCGTTGACAGCAAGCTCGGCGAAGCGGCGGCCGATAACCAGTACGTAGATTTCGACGGCAACGACCTGGCCGACATGCTCCTCGGCCGCCTGCCGGTCCAGACCCCGGCCGAATTGACGGTGATGGTCAATAAGATCATCACCTACGAGACAAGCCCGTTGAGCCCCGGCTGGCACGGCCGGCACTTCTTCGTCGCCGATAACAGCATCGTCCCCAATGGAAATCCACCGCCAACTTGTATTCCAGACCTGGCCGGTGATTTTTTTGCCGTCACCAATAACTTTATTGCCAACCACTTCCCGGCCGGCCAACTGCTGCACCGGCTCTATTATGCCCCTGCTGCCTGCTTCCCCAATGCTACCTACCCGGTGATTGAGCCTTATTACGCAACCATGATTAACACCCCTCCCGGCAACAACATGCAAGAGCGCCTCGTTGCCCATTTCAACCTGGGCCAGAACTTCGTCATCTACACCGGCCATAGCGGCACCCAGGTCTGGGGCGGGGAAACATTTTTCGACACCAACCTGGCCCTGAACCTGAACAACGGCGACCGCACGCCAATCATGCTACCCATGACCTGCCTGGAAGGCTGGTACCATACGCCTGGGACAAGCAAAGGCCTGTCGGAAACATTGATGAAACTGAACGGGGCCGGGGCCGTAGCCAGCTTCGCCCCGACCGGTTTCCAGGTCCAGACCGGGCACGATTACCTCCTGGAAGGGTTTTACACGACTGTCTTCGTCAACGGCGATCATGTGCTGGGCCATGCCACCTACGGGGGTAAGTTGAATCTGTTTAACAACGCGCCGCCGGGCATCTACGACGATCTGCAGGATACTTTTATCCTCCTGGGCGACCCGGCCATGAAGCTCCATATTCCCGAGCAGGTGTTGGAAACCTTCCTGCCGGCGATCAACAAGCCGTAAAGAAGGGTATGGCCAACGTCGAACCGTCGCTCCTGGCCGAGCTGCTGCGCGAAACGATGGCCCGTGGCCAGTTGCCTTTCCTGACCATTGCCAGCAACAGCATGGCCCCCCTGGTGCGCCGGGGCGACCAGATCGGCATTGCCCCGGCCCGGCCGGAGGAACTGCAGCCCGGTGACGTGATCGTGGTGATGGGCCAGGGCGAGCTGGTGACCCACCGCTACTGGGGTTGCCTGGAGCAGAACGGCCGGCGCCGCCTGGTGACGCGGGGAGACCGGCAACGGCACTTTGACCGGCCAGTCGCCGAAGCCAGCCTGGTTGGCCGGGTGGTGGCCCGCCGCCGCCAGAACCGCCTCTTGAGCCTGAGCGAGGGGCCCGGCCGCCGGTTAAACCACTCCCTGGCCGGCCTGGCCAGGCTGGATATTCGCCTTTTTAGCGCGCCGGTTTACAATGAGGGGCAGGACAACTGGCCATCTTTGATGGCCGGCGGGCGGTTTGCCGCCCAGGGACTGCCCAACCTGCCCACCCGCCTGGTGCGCCGCCTGTTGTACGGGTGGGCTGCCCTGTTGGCCGTTGCCGCCGGCCTGGCCAGCCAGCCGGCAACAGGGAGTAGAGGAGTAGAGAATGTCATCTTTTAAACAGTTAAAGTGGCTGCTGGTCCCTGTCGTGATCTTGCTGGCGGCCGCCTTATCGTTGGACCTGGCCATGGCCAACGTCGAGTTACTCTATTTTGACGCCCAGAGCGGGCCGAGCGCCATTACCCTGGAATGGGAAACCGCTTCAGAAATTGACCACCTCGGCTTTAACATTCATCGCAGCGAGACCGGCGACCTGGACGACGCCATCAAAATTAACGGCAATACCCTCATTCCCTGCCAGGTCTGTAATGGACCGACAGGCGCTCTTTACGAGTGGGAGGATTCCGCCGTCCAGGGCAACATTGTTTACACCTACTGGCTGGAGTCTGTAGATAATTACGGCAACAGTGAGTTCTCCCTCCCAGACACAGCCTCGTTGAGCGGCGGGAGCACGATTCCCACCGAGCCGCCTCCCGGCAACAACACCGCCACGCCCACCCGGACCCCCACGCCCAGCCCAACGGTCCAGCCCGGCGACACGGCCGAAGCGACGCCCACCACCACCCGCCCCCCGGCCAACACGTCTGCCCCGTCGGCCACGGCCGCGCCGGCGCTGTCCAGCGCCACCCCCACCCGGCCGGCGCAAAGCGCCCCACCGGCAGCCTCACCGGTTGGCAACCAACCAAACGACAGCCTGCCGGCGTTGCCGGCGACTGGCCCCGGCGAGACCGTGGAGCCGCCAGCGGAGGAAGTGGCGGCCGGCACTGGCGATTCCCAGGACCCGGTCAGCGTCACCAGCCTGGGCGCTCCCGGCAACCCGCCGGATACGGTGGCTGAGGTGGTGACCTCGGCCCGGTCGGCTACCGCCACGGCTATCGCCGCCTCGCCCATTGGCGGCAATGGCCAGGAGAGCGCCGGCGATAACCAGACCTCAGGACAAGAGGGCGAATGGCTCAACCGCAGCGCCACTGTGGGTCTGTTGGTTTTCATCTCCGGCGTACTGCTGGTTCTGGGCGGTGGCGCTACCACCTGGTACTGGCTGTCCCGTCGCAAGAGTTAACGTCGCCCATGAATAGACAACACCTGATCCTGGCTGGCCTGGCCGGTCTGACCATTTTTTTCTTTGGCGCGGCCGCCTACGTTTTCCTGGGCAGCCGTATCCAAGACGATCCCCTGGATATCAAGCCGCTACCCTTGGGTGAAGCGCCCCAGGCCCTGCGGCTGACCGTGTATCAATCTGGTATCGCCGTTGTGACGGCCGGCGACCTGCGCCAGGCCAACCTGCCCGTGGAGGGACTTTCGGCCGGCGCGTTGCAGTTGACTCGCGACGGGCAGCCGGTGCCTTTTTATGTGGCCGGCGAGGGGCGCAATGCTTCGCTTTATTTTTACGCCCAACCGGTGACCGACACCCTGGACGCGCCGGCGGTTTACTGGCTGGCGCCTGGGCGGGGCCAGTTGATGGAGGAGGACCCGGCCGCTCCTGGCGAAGAGGCCGAATCCGTGGCCTGGCGAAGGCAAACGTGGGAGGAGAACGAGACGTTCCTGGCCCAGGCGGCCGGCGACGACGTCTGGCTCGGTAAACGGTTATTTGCCCCTAATTCGCTGGACGTGGCCCTGGAAGGCATCCAGCCGGCCGGTGGCTCCGGCCAGCTTACGATCCGCATCTGGTCCAACAACCGGGCCCAGCAAGAGCCCGACCACCACATTGAGCTTCTGCTTAACGGCGCCAAACTCCCGGACGATTATTATTGGGACGGTATTACCCAGAAAACCATTACTGTCTCCCTGGAGGCCGGCGCCCTGCTCCCTGCGGGGAACGTTCTGACCATTAACGCCCCTGGAGATACCGGGGCAGCCGGCGAAGCGCTGTACATTGACTGGGTCCGCCTGGATTACGACGGCCGCCTGGAGGTCCAGGACGATAGCCTCTGGTTCCGCAGCAGCGCCCCTACCCTGCGCGTGGCCGGAGTGGACGGCGATGCGCTGGTATTTGACGTGACCGACCCGGCCGCGCCGGTCCGACTGGCCGGAACCAAGGCCGCCGGCGAAGAACTGGCCTTTGCCGGCCGGGGCCAGGAGCGGGCCTATTTTGTTTTTCTCCAGGAGCACGTCATCCGGCCGGAGATTAGCCCGGCCCCATCCTGGGAGCCGCTGACCGGCGGCGGCCGGGGCGCCGATTACGTGGCCATCGTCGCCGACGTCGAGGGTTTCTTACCACTCCTCGACCCACTGCTGGAGTACCGCCGCTTGCAGGGTTGGCAGGTCGAAGCCGTCCTGGCCAGCCAGGTCTTTGACGAGTTTGGCTACGGCCGGCGGACGCCACAGGCCATTCGCGACTTCCTGGCTTACGCCGTGGCCGAGTGGGAGCCGGCCCCACGCTTTGTCCTCCTGGTCGGCGACGCTTCCTACGACCTTTACAATTTTTCTCAGGGCAAAAACCAGAACTTGCTGCCTACTTACCTGGTGTACACCGAGTTTGCCGGTTACGTGGCCAGCGACACCTGGTTCACCATTTTCGACGATAACTCTCTATCCCCAGAGCTGGCCATCGGCCGTTTTCCGGCCCAGACCGCCGGCCAGTTGGCGACAATGGTCAATAAGACGTTGGCCTACGAACGAGCAGCCGAAACCGAGTGGCTCAACCGGGCCTTGCTGGTGGCCGACGACGAAAAAGATTTCGACGAAGCTTCCGACGACCTGGCCGGCGACCTGGGAGAGATTGGCTACGAGACACAAAAACTGTACATGTCTGAAAACGAGGAGATCCGCGACGCGATCATTAGCGCCCTCAACCAGGGGGTGGGTATTATCAACTACGTCGGGCACGGCAGCATAGAAGTCTGGGGCGACGAGCGGGTCTTCCAGGCCGAGGATGCGGAGACGCTCATTAACGGGGAACGCCTGCCCATTTTTACCACTTTCACCTGCTTGAACGGCTACTTCAACCATCCCGACGCCGACGCGCTGGCGGAAACGTTGCTGTGGGCCGAAGATGGTGGTGTGGTGGCGGCCGTGGCCCCCTCCGGCCGCTCCCTGACCATCCAGCAGCTCCCCCTGGCCGAGGTCTTTTACCAGGTCTTGCTGGAAGGCCAGGCGCAAACGTTGGGCGAGGCGCTGCAAATGGCCAAGACCGCCGGAGCCGACGACGAATTTCTCAAGGACGTCATTCACACCTTTAACCTGCTAGGCGACCCGGCCCTGCGCTTTCACACGCCCCAATCCTGACCTCCCGGAGGTTTAAGCGATGGTCGCCGGGCGGCCCGGCGCTATCGCCAACCTCCGGGAGGTTCTCTACTTGACAACTACCGCCGGATCGTTTATCCTCTCTCCTGTATCTATGCGAAAGCCAGATGCACTATAAGGAGGACTTCATGATTGACGATAAACAGGCGCCCCTCTTTCCAGCCAGCGCCCTACCCCCACAAGAAACAGACGGCCAACCCCGCCTGACGGCCGAGGCATCTATTCAGGCCGCCCTGGGGGCTTTTGAGCAATATATGGAAGAGGAAGGCTTTGCTATCAATACCCGCAAAGCCTTCGCCAGCGACGTCCGGCTCCTGGGTAGATACCTGGGGATTGGCCAGCCGGTTGGCGAAATTGGCACCCAAAACCTGAACGAGTTTTTGAACTGGCTGGTCTACGAGCGGGGCGTCCCTTGCAGCCGCAAATCCTACGCCCGGCGGGTAACGACGCTAAAAGTCTTCTTCGGCTGGCTGCATAAGGCGGGTATCCTCTTTGCCGATCCGGCCGCGGCCGTCATCCAGGTCAGCGTCACCAGCCCATTGCCCAGCGTGCCCGGCGAGAGCGAACTCGACCAGGCTTTGACCGTGACCGAGACCTGGCGCGCCGGCGACGACGACCACAAGGCGGACGCCCGGCCCCACCTCCTGCTCACGCTCTTGTTGCAAACAGGCATCAAAAAAGGGGAAGCGATGGCCATTGTCCCCAACCACATAGACCGCGATAATCAGGACGAACCTTTTTTGTTTGTCCGTTACAAGAACCCGCGCCTGCGCTACAAGGAGCGCAAAATCCCCCTGGAGCCGGGCTGGTTGGGAGTCCTGGACGAATACCTGGCCCAATATCAGCCGGCCGACACTCTGTTTACCTGCACGGCCCGCAACCTGGAATACATCCTGACCGACGTGGCCGAAGCGGCCGGGCTGGACAAGGGTTTGCTATCTTTTGAAAATCTGCGCTGGGCCTCGGCCCTGCGCGACTTCAAGCAGCGCGTCGAACAAGACAACATCCGGCAACGGTTGGGGTTGTCAAAAATTACCTGGCGTGAAACCAAGTCCAAGCTAGAAAAGCTGGTGGCGCGGGAAAGGGAAGAGAGATTGGAGATTGGAGATTAGAGATTGGCAATCAAGGATTGCCTGAGCAATCCTTGATTGCCAATCTCCTTTTGTTACTTGGGGGTGGACACGTGGTAGGCCTGGACCTGCAACCGGTTTAAAAATACCAGCGGGACACGGCGGGTCAGGCTGGCGCCCAGCGCTTTCAGGGGGAAAACCGAAGCCTCGCTTACAGCAAAAAAGTCACGGGTCTCGTCGAGCAGGTCGTCGTCGCGGGCATCGGCATTGACGTGCAACTGCCCTTGGACGGCAAACGCCCCGACGTGGAAAATCACCGGCCGCTTGGAGGCCAGTAATTGCGCGTCACGCGCCTGGGCTTCGTCCAGGACGCTCAACAGGGCCAGCAATTGTTTGCTCACCACCAGCGTGTTTTGTTTCATCCCCCCCACCTGGCGGTCGGCGGCAAGGGGAAACATTTCCCCGGCCCCAAAGACAAGGTAGGGCCGCGTCCGGTCGTTGAGGTAGGTCAAAAAAGAGCCGCGCGGCTGCAGATCACCCCGGAAAAGATAATCCGGCAGCAGCGCTTCAACCTGGTAGGTCGTTAACTGAAGTTCACCAAACACCGGCTATTAGCCTCATGGTTCTGTACACCCCCCAGGGAAAAATTCATCGGGATCGAGCCACATGTTGCGGGAGGTATTCTGGCCTGTGGCATCGTCCTGGACTTTAACCTCGTGGTTCCAGGCCCGGCAGCGCAGCTCCACAATAAAGTGGAAGAAAGTGCCGGTCCCCCGGTATTCGGCCGGCTGAGCGGCGTCAAAGACCCAGATGGTATAGGGGCCACCCCCGCCACCATAAGGCGTCATGGCTAACTGGCAGCGCCATTGCGCGCCAAGGTACTCGCAGTTCTGGACCGACCAGCTAAAATCAACGGCCTGGACTTCGGTCGTCGGCGTCGCCGTAATGGCGGCCGTCGGCGTGGCCGGCGGAATTGTGGGGGTGGGCGTGGCCGGTGCGAGAATGAGGAGTTCAAACGTCAGGGGCGCGGCGACCGGGTTGCCGGCGGCGTCTACGAATTGCCAGGTGCTCTCAAACGTCCCGGTCTGGTTGGGCGCGGTAAAGGTCGTGCGCAGGGTGACCTCCGCCCCGGCCGCCAGCTCTGCTTCCAGGGGTACCGGCCCGTCCTGATCGAACTCTTCCCCTTCCTGGTAAGTCCAGGCCAGCCCGGCCGGCAAGGAACAGGTGCCGCTGTTGCGCAAAACCCAGTTGACGGGGAAGGACTGGCCCATGATGGCGCCCCGCGACTGCTGGCTCTGGTAGGTAAAAACACGAACCAATTCGACCCCGGTTACACAAGAGGCCAGGAACGTCCCGGTCGCGTCGGCCGTGGCCGTGGCCGAGGGCGTCATGGTCGGCGAAGGGACGGCGGTGTTGGTGGGCAGGGAGGCCAGACCGGCAGCCACGGCCGCTTCGACCGTGGCCGCCAGGTCAGCCGTCGGTTCCGGGGTTGGGGTAGAGGCCGGCGCATCGGTCGGTTCCGGCGTGTCGGTCTCTTCGACCACGGCGGCTACCGTCGCGGTTGGCTCGTCGCCGTTGTTAAGGAAGGCAATGGCGATGCCGCCGACTCCGCCTAAGACAATCAAGAGTACCAGCAAAGCCGCGACAACCAGCCAGGGGCGGCGCTGCCTGGGCTGGGGCGGCAGCACGGGCGGCGGCGCCACTTCCGTCTCGCCCAGGCGGCCGATCCCGGTTCCGGCCAGCCGCGTCTTGTCGGCCGAGACGACGGTTGGCGGCGACGCGCCAGGCCCCATGACGGTGGCGTCGTGCGGCCCCACCTGCTGGGCGCGCAGTGCCCCCGTAGTCAGCGGCGGCGGGGTCGGTTTGTCTTCCAGCAAATCGGCCGGCAGGGCGGCGGCCAGCTCCAGCCGGCTGCTCTTGACCGCTTCGCGCAGCGCCCGGGCAAAATCGTGGGCTTTCTGGAAACGGCCGGTGGGGTCCTTGGCCATCGCTTTGCCAATGACCTCCTGGATATCCGGCGGGATGTCCGGGTTCAGGGCCACGGTAGAGGGGACAGGCTCGTTGACGTGCTTGAGGATGACGGCCAGGGGCGTGTCGGCGTCGTAGGGCAGCCGGCCGGTGGCCATCTGGAAGAAGAGCACGCCCAGCGAGTAGAGGTCGCTACGTTCGTCACCCGGCTGGCCCAGGCCCTGTTCCGGCGACATGTAGGCCGGCGTGCCGACCATAGCCCCGGTGGCAGTGTAAGAAGGGCCGCTTAAGATCTTGGCAATGCCAAAGTCGGTCAGAACGGCCCGCCCCTCGTCGTTAATCATGATGTTGGCCGGCTTAATGTCGCGATGGACCATGCTCCGGCTGTGGGCATAAGACAAGGCGTCGGCAATTTCCAGGACAATGCGCACCGCCTGGGAGAGGGGCAGTCGCTGCCCCCGGCTGGCCAACGTTTCCAGCTTCTGCTTCAAAGTCTCCCCGCTGATAAACTCCATGACGATGTAATAGGTCCCGTCTTCCACATCAAAGTCGTAAACGCCGACGATGTGGCTGTGGCTCAACGAGGCCATGGCCTTGGCTTCGCGCTGGAAGCGGTTGAGGAAATCCTTTTCGTCGGCCAGGAAGGAGTGCATGACCTTAATGGCCACGTAACGGTCGAGGGATTCCTGGTAGGCCTTGTAGACTTCGGCCATCCCGCCCCGGCCGAGGGCTTCGACAATGCGATATTTGCCAACTGTCTGGCCAACAAGCGAAGTGGTAGCCATTGCTTATACTTTCATCCTGTCACACGGGTCTAAAATACACCGGCTACGAATACAACAAGTATACCCGAAGTGCGGCAAGCTATCAAAGTTAGTCTACTCAGGTGACTGGCACTTGTCAGGGAACTGCTGCCCTAAAAAAGCCTCCAAAAGTGCCAGTCACCTCGTTACTGCTCGCCCACCTGGGTGGCGTTAAACGATTTGCTGATACTGTCCACGACCATCCGGCCGCTTCCGGGTGTGTGGCGCTCTCCTGGGGCGCTGCCTGGGGCGGGATAATACAAAACCGCCTCGACGTGGTAAAGCCCGGTCGGCTCCTGGTCGCGCAGGTGCATGGTCAGGTTAAAGTTCGGCTGCATCGCCTCGACGACCGTCAAAGTCGCCGCTACCCGGCCGTCGTCGTTGGTGACGGTGACTTCGATGGACGGCCGCTCCAGGAAGGGAGTGACGTCAAAGCCAATGGCTACCTGCCGGCCGCCGGGATAGACGTACAGCCCCAACTGGTTGAAGCGCACCTCCTCCGGCGGCCGGGGGCTGGGAACGCCGTCCTCGTAGAACTGGATTCGCATGGGGGCATTATAACCCGCCGCCGGCCGGTCAAGCAATGAGGAAGGTTAAGTACATCCACACAAGTTCTGTGGGGCGATTTGGCAAATCGCCTCTTTATCCATCCAACAGAACTTCCTTGTTTGCACTTAAGGTGAATTCAAGGAAATAAACATCCAGAAAGTTCTATGGGTCGAATCTTAACAAACCACTTTTCCAAACCGGGAAGTCGTTCAAAGCGCTGTTCCAATTGGTTCATCATCTTCTGGGTGAGACGGACACCAGTGTGATAAACCCGCTGCACCCAGTGGACGGTGGGATGACAACCCTGCCAGGTCATGGTTTGAGCAAAGGCAAGGACGGTGTCCACCGAATCCAACAAGCTACCATTCCAGTGTTGTTCCAAAATGGCCCAGACTCGTTCAACGGGGTTGTACTTGCTGTGATAGGGGGGATAGTAAGCCAATTGAATGGTGAGCTGGCCGGTATCGGCCAATTGGGTAATCCGATTCATGAATTGGGTGCGACGGCTGTGATTCTTTGGTTCATTATCCTGGTGCAAAACCAGCGTTTTGACCAGGGGAAAGCGCGCACGAAGCTGCTGCCAGCAGTCGGACAGACAATCAACCATGAAATCGCTGGTCAGGCGAGAGGTGGTGAAATAGAGAAAAAGCAGGTCGTGGTCGGGAAAAAGATGCCAAAAGGCGTCACTGTGTCCTCTGGACGGAAGTCATGGTCTAAAGCCTTGACCACGACCCGTGACCGACCGCCACGAGACAACAGGCCCAGGAGAACCGTCGCTTTGGCATCCAACGACAGCCGTAACATCGTTGGGTCTTGCTTTACTGCGGCTCGGATTCGGGCCAGTTGCTCGAAGATAGCCTCTGTTTGGGGAATTTTTTTCGGGCTTACTCTTGAGCACGGTCCGCAGTCGGTAATCCAACTCATTCAGTTTGTTATTGATGGTCGCCACACAAGGCAGTTCTTCATCCCGGTATCTCTTTTGGGCAATCAGTTGTCGGCGAACTTCGGCCGCACTTAACCGCGTGTAGAGTCGGCTGGTGCGAAAAGTGGGATCGGTTTGGCTCTGCCCGTCAACGATCTCCTGGATATCGGTCAGCAAATTGGGTAGATGTTCTTCAGCTCGCTTACGACCCCGCCCGGCAAAGTTATCCAGGCAGACAATACCGCTTTCTAACTCATGCAGCCCTTTGCGGATAACGCCGCGATGCCAGCCCAATTCCCTCTCAGCGTACGACTGTCCACCCCAGCCCAGTGACTTCACCACCCGCGCCATGAACAGTCGTCTGTCACTGCCTTGCACGGTATTGGCTGTTTCCATGAATATCGTCTTGAGTTCTTCGGTTACTTCTTTCATGGCTCTTATTGTAACTCAAATTGGGTGTTTTAAATTTTGAACTCACCTTACAGGAAGATCGGCAACGAACCGGTCAGTGAACGGGTCGACGGTGGTTGAAGCCTGCCCCGTGACAGTTGTCGTGACAGTGACCTGGTGACCTGGGCAGCTGGTCACGCGTCCCATGACTCGTACAAAGCTCACCTGCCCTGTGGGTGCAATTATCAAATTGACGTGAAGCAATTGGAGGGTACATGCCATGACACACCTCTGACTTGTAAAAGGAACTGTCAACGCGCTCTGGCATCAGGCCCGGCCCCAGGGACAGGGCAATCAGCACCTGTCTAACGCTACGCTTCAGGCGCCGCCGAAAGCCGAAGCGACGCAGGAGCGTAGGCTGTAGGCGGTCGCTTGCAAGCGATTGTTAGGCCGCTGCCCCGCTTGCTCTCGACCCCATGTTGGATTCCGGACCGCATGAACATCGGCCCCACTACAGATTCTGGTGAAGAGCGCGCATTCCTATCATTGACGCGTCAGTAAGACTCCGTTTCGCTTGACATGCTCTGGTCCGCAGCGAGGACCTCGCGCAGAATTTCGGGTTGATGCTGTTCAGCGAGCGCCATAACCTTGGTCAGCCCGGCAGTGGTGGCGAGGTCGCCAGGACGAAGCCAGCCGACGATGGGATCGTCCGGGCCGACTTCGGTTGAAATGCTGTATTTGCGGTTGAATTCGGCGGCCGCCTTGGCAGCCTTTTCGATCGCCGCGCGCTCGGCGTCGAAAAACGATTGAGGTACATACGTGAGCTGGCCGTTCATCGGGACCGGAATCGCCGTGTGAAGTACATTACCTTTTCCGCCCTGTAGCTTTTCCTCGACGACGACCCAAACGACATAGTTGCGGGCGGCGGGGTCGGCCTCAAGCGTGATATGCATACGGTCAGCGTCCCAATCGAGATGGTATTTAAGCTTGACGTCGGTTTCCTTCAGCTCGCGATGTTCGCCCTCCCAATCCTGCGTACCATCAAGAAATGACAGTTTGGGAAAGCTGTTTTCGAAGAAGACGTCACTGGTCTTGGCGAAGCGGGCGCTTGGATCGGGCATCGGACGCACATCAGCAGCCAGCCTGGGCTTAGTGGTATCGGCCGTGGTCGCGCTGCGACCCAGCCCGCGCAACTGCTGTTCGGTCCTTTCCAACGGGACTTCGAGCGAAAATGGCGGCTTAATTGGGATCCACCAGTCGAAAGTATGTGCCTTGAGCTTGAAGTCGGGTGGGGAATCGGCGTGGCGCGGCCCCTCTGTCGTGCTGTGACCTGCGATCAGCGAATGCTCGAAGAGCGCAATACCGCGATTAAGCGGATCGATATCGATCACCATTGTCATGAAGTTCCGATCTGCAGGATCGGGTTCGTAGTGGACGAACTGAAAGGCGCTGTAGACCGGCTCGTGCCAGCGGCCTCTCCAGATCGACTTGAGCGTGCGCAACTTGATCGTGTATTCAATCGGTAACTCGCGCTCGATCGGCTGCGTCCAGATATAGACCGAGGCGGTGCATTTCTGTGGTTCGCGCCGCGCTGAAGCTGTGATTTTGTCCGTCAAGGGCACAGGCTCGCTCTCAATGGTCACCTCAACCGATGGCTGAGGAACGCGCTTCAGATCAGAAGTGTACACCTGTACGGTCTGACTAATATTGGGATCCGTCGACTCGTGGCGCAAAAGCGTCGCAAGCTGCATCAACTGAGGGTAGCCGCTGACCGAAAGCAATTCTGCGTAGTCCAGCTCAGATTGGGCGTTGGCGGCGGCGGCGCACTCCGCAAGGTTGGTGATCCGGTAGCCGTCGAATTTGCTATTGTGATCGTGAGAGACGGTCAGATTGGCCGGCGGCAGCCAACGGAAATCCATGCAGGCTTTCCGGGTGCTGCTCTCCCAGCCATAAACTTCCGCCTTAAACAATTGCGTGAAAAAAGCCTCGAAGAATAAATTATCGTGGTAGCGCAAATCGAGCGCGCCGACAGGGAAGCGGCTGCACAATGGCGACATAGTGATCGGTTCGAGACTAAAGAAATCATGGATGACTTCAGCCGGGTCGAGCAGTACGTCGAAATCCTTCGGCGCGTAGATTGTAAGTGCCAGCACTTCCGCCCGCATTGCCTGCGCCAACCGCGCGATAGCATCTGCGAAAAGCTTCAACTCGTGGCGCAAGTAGCCCGTGGAGCGATATTCGGGCGCGCCAGCGCGAACACCGACAAGGAAGGCTTCGGTAGCGTATGAAGCAAGTGGAACCATCAGCCGGTGATCGAATTGGGTCGATTTCTCTGCCGAAAGTCGTGCCTGAACAGGGGAGCCACCAGAGCCACTTGGCAAGAAAAACAAATGGTGCTGCATCAGTCCCCAAATCTGGCTGTGCTTGTTCGGATCGAACAGAGTCATCCAACTCTGTAGGTCGAGCAACGCTAGAAGCGGCGCTATGTTAGCTGATACCGAAGTATTGAATTTTATGCTCTCCGCCGCAAGTTGAGAAGGGGTGAGGGTGGAGTTTTTCAATTTATCGACGTAGCCGATCGCGGCTGCCACTAGTAAGTCGGCTGCAACGCGGCCCTTCGTCATGTTGATTCCTTTGATTTCTTCGGCGATGGCATCAAATTGCGCGTCGATGGCATCGAACCGCTTCAAAACCAACTTATCGAACTTCGTAAGCTCGTCACCACCAAACAGGTTGAACACCCTCGCGATGTCTATCGCGAAGCTCGCAACCAGCAGAACGGGTGCAACAGCGCCGGCGACCTTACCAATCTTCGAAAGCAGACCGAGAAGGGCGTCGGCGCTGACGTCGAAAGTCGCTGCTGTCCCGAAAACAAATCCGTATATTTCAATGATGTCGTTAGTGACTTTTTGGCTCTTATCAACACCGTTGAGTGTGTCGCTGACGGACTTGAGGGCAGCGGCGGCTTTCTTGGGGTCGATCGGAAGCTTGAACTCGGCTTCGTAGATGACGGTGGCGGGCGCTGGGCCGTGATGGATATTGCCGTCGCTGTCGAGATAGACGCCGTTGCCGAGATGGAGTGCGAACGCCAGATCTGTCATGACCATTTCTCCTCGTGTAGGGTGTATAGGAAATTCAAATATGGTTGCCGTTGTATAGACATAGCGGACTCCGTGCCGGATATGTCGTACGCAAAGCATACGACGGAATGAAAATCGGAGCCTAACTTGCGCTCAAGCCGACCCAACGGTTGAACTAAGCCGTCGGGCCGCCGTCATCAGCCCAAACCATCACCACCGGCGAGATGGCGCGGTCGGCTTGAGTGATCTGTTCTTCTGCTGCCTTCTTTTTGAGAGCGTCCTGCTCTCTCCACCAGCGCAAGAAGTCGTCTTTGATTTTGTAAGTACGGCGAGTATGGGTAGCTTGCTGCTTCAATTCATTCCCTGGCTCCATACGATATTCCTTGCGCTTACTCGGTAAGGAGCACGAGCTGCTTAGTGCATTCGGCCGCAACCCGGTTGTCGGGAGTTGTCTCGCCAGGCATCGTGGCCCAGCCCTGTTCCTTCACGTAAGCAGTGCGTTGATAAGAAGTGGTTGCCTTCAATTCCTCAAGCCTCACCGCCCGTTGGGCATCTGCATTAAACTGGGCAACGCAGATGGGTGCCAACCGTGCGACGACGGCACTTTGAGCGGATGCTTCAGCCATTTGGCTGGCAGTACCACCCGTAACCCAACCACCCCGAGAAAAGCCGAGCACCACCGTGAGAATAATTGCGCCGATAGCGATCCAGTAGGTCTTCTCATTACTTATGCTAACATGGACAAGCCTCGCCACCATCAGCCGGTCAGGGGATGTTTATCTCCCCCAGTTGGGGGATATATGGTTTGGGGATTGGAGAGTGGGAGATTAAGTGATGAGACCGCGGCGTACGGCCAGGACTATAGCTTCCGTGCGGCCGCCGACACCCAACTTGGCCAGGATGTTGCTGACGTGAGATTTGATGGTAGACGGGCTGACGACCAGCTTCTCGGCGATCTCGGTGTTGTTCAAGCCAGCAACCATCAAGGTCAGGACATCACGCTCCCGTTCTGTCAGGTCGTGGCCGAGGGCGAGGGGTTGGGCGGTAGCGTGGATCAACGCTTGCGCAGCTTCTTGTGAGAGGGTCATACGGCCAGCGGGGCACTCTGCACGGCCGTCACCGGCGCGCCCGTCGGTCCGGGCAATGTCAACAACAACTCGCCATGCGCTAGCTCTAACCCGGCCGTCCCATCGTAGCGCCAGCGCACCTGGCCCAGGTCGGCCTGCGGGGCCACCGTCAACCGGGCAACCAGTGCTCGCGGCCGGCCGCTGAAACGCAAGGAAACGCCCTCGTACGGCTCCACGTAGCTGACCGCGGCAAAGGTCGGCAGCTTCGTTTGCCAGCGGCCGGGGTCGTTGCCCCGCAGGATATTGGCCACGCCGGGCAGTTTCTCCTCACCCTCGACGGCCGCCTGCGTATCCACCCCCAGGAAGCGCAGGCGCAGTGTAGTCGTCTCGCCGGCCGGCCGGTCATTGACCTGCGGGCTGGCAGTGGGTCTGCTCAGGCCAGGCCCTAAAGCCTCGCCGCTGAGCCAGGCCGAGCTATCCAGGAGTTCTGTAGCCGGCTCTGCAAGCCCGGCTCGTTGGCCATGCCAATCCAAAGCGGCCGGGGCCAGCCACGTGAGAACAACCTCGTCCTGGGTGAAGAAGAGCGCGCTGCCGGCGCTGTGGGCCTGGAAGCGCACGGCCGGGTTGCTCTGCCCGGCGTTGGGGATGAAAGAGAAGAGCAAGCGACCGAGGGCGCTGGCGGCCGGCGCGCCGCTCCCTGGGCTGGCGTCGCTGCCGCGCCGGCCGGTAGTAGCAGGAAGGAGTAACAGGCACAGCAGCGCCAGGAGGATCAACAAAGACGGCCGTTTGGCCCTGATCGTAGGCTGGTTCACCGGCGGCGAATAGATCATTTGACCACCTCCCAAACTGGAGACTCAAGGAACCACGTTAACCGGCGGCTCTAATAACTGTTGTGGGTAGTCAGCCACCCCTACTTGCATTATAGGGTATCGCTCCAGTTCCGGTCAATGATCACTCTCCCTCCCAACCCCCACCACCTACACCCCACACAACTATACAACCATATAGTACCCCGGTCATATCCACCGCCACATATGGCGACTTGAGCTGTAAACCTGGCTTCAAAAGCGTCATACGGGGGTTTTCTAAGCTCAAGCAAGACCAATATCCCCAAATAAGTTTTATTATAATAATGATCTCCTTGCGCATCTTGAGCATCTTGCCCACCCCACAGCAGGTAACACCCTCCTAAAAACCCCCTATCATCCTGATCACCTGCTCACCTCCCCCTTACCCTTCACTCTAACTCCATCTCTCCCTCTCCTCTCCCTCTTCCCTCCCCTTGTCTCCCTCTCTCCCTCTCGCTCTAGCTCTCGCTCCACGAAATCAATCCCATTGTAGGCTTAAGGTCAAATCTTTACCCATCTCCACCTGTGTTCCCAGCTTCTGGCCCTCTCTATTTAAAACATCTCTTAGCCACAACGCTTCTGGCGTTGAGGCCCGGTTGACTTTGAAGCGCTTAATCCGTGTCGGTGTCATCTGCAAACGGCCGAGCTTCCCGGTCAGTGGCTCGACGCTGACAAAGTACATCAAACCCAGATCATCGCGATAGGCCTCGTAGCCCTTGATCCCCTCATAGTCGGTTAAAAAATCGCCACAACCGTAGATAATCGGCCGGTCTTTATACACTTCGATTCCTTTGACGTGGTGGGAGGAGTGCCCGTGAATGACGTCAACGTTAGCCCGACGGATCAGTTTATGAGCGAATTCTCGTTGCGCCTGAGGGATGTCGTACCCCCAATTACCGCCCCAATGAATCGAAACAACGACGACATCTCCTGGTTGCTTGACTGCCTCAACCCTGTCTTTGATATGCCGGACGGTCTTATCTGACCAGCCGCTTAACAGGTTCACGCCAGGCTTGTCCGGCAGCGCCGCCCAACTGTAGGGAACGCCACTGGAGTGGGATGCAAAGGAGAACACAATGACTCTGCCTCGCCCTTCAATGGCCAGCACGGCCGGCGCTTCCGCTTCTGCTAAATTCGCGCCCGCACCGGCAATGCTGATATTGGCTGGCTGCAACGTTTCCAGCGTTTCCGCCAGGCCGGCGTAACCCCAGTCCAGAACGTGATTGTTGGCCAGGGCGCAACAATCTAGCTTCGCTGCTGTGAGACAGGCAATGTTCTCCGGGTTCATCCGGTAATGGATGCGCTTGCCCGGCCAATAGCCGTCACTCCTGGTTATGCTCGTCTCTAAATTGATCAGCCGTACGTCAGGCGCCACGCGTTCCAGTTCGTCGAGGGCGTCTCCCCACATGTAAGCAAAATCAACGGGCTGGGGAATCCGGCCGTTGGCTCTTTCGGCAAGCTCTACATATCCTTTGGCATTTTTGACGTACGGTTCGTGGAGTTGGGGATCGCCTGGATGAGGTAATACTTGATCGATACCTCTGCCCGTCATGACGTCACCGCACATAAACAGGGTGATAAGCTCGTCCATTTCATGAAGCTCCCTGACAGGGCGTCCGGTGCGGCCGGGAGCAGGAGCGATGACTCAGTCTCGTCGCAGGATGGGTAAATAAGTGGCGTTGGTGTAGGCCACCGTCCCGGCCGGGATGGTGAAGTCCGGGTTGCCCTGCTGCGGCCGGCTGGGGGCGTTGGGGTCGAGAACAATTCGCAGAACGGCCAGACCACCATCGTCTGCCACGGCCGTCAGCAGGTAAACGCCCGGGGTGGCCCCGGCCGTCTCCAGTCTAAAGACCACCTGGTGTTCATCGTTACCCTCTACCGTGCCCAGGACCACGCCGTTGACAGAAATGGTAGCGGCCATCTCTCGCAGGAGGTGTGTCCCGGTGATGGTGAAGTAGCTGCCCGGCGCGCCGTCGGGGTAGCTGGCGGTGAGCACAAGCGCGGGGTGGCGGTCGCGGACAAAGACGTCCACCCGGCCGTTGGTATCGCCGGCCACCAGGTCGCCGGCAGTGGAGTCAAAAACCACGAAGCGGCCGTCGGCCGACAGAGCGGCGTTGACGCTGGCCCCATCGGGCTCCTGGCTGGTCAGGTCGGCGCTGGCCAGCTCTGTTTCTCCGGCCAGGCGGTCGCGGACAAACACGTCCATTCTATCGCCGGGCTGGTCGTTGGGATGCAGATTGCGGGCAAAAGAGGAGAAGGCCACCATGCGGCCATCGGCCGAAATAGCGGCGTAGCCGCTGCTGTCGTCGGCCTGGCCTTCACTGGAGTTGACGCTGACCCGCTCCATGACGCCGCCGACCCGGTCGTAGACGAAGACGTCGGCCTCCTCGTTATCATCGCCGGCTACCAGGTTGGCGGCCATGGAATGGAAGGCCACCAGACTGCCGTCGGCCGAGACGGCCGGGCTGAAGCTGTCGCCATCGGCCGGCTGCCCACCCTGGCCGACGCTGACCAGACCGATGGCTCCGGTCTGGACCTCGTAAGCAAAGATGTCGCTCTTGCCGTTGCCGTCGCCGTTGACCAGGTTGCCAGCCATTGACTCAAAGACAACCACCTGGCCGTCGGCCGAGATGGCCGGGTTGCGGCTTTCGCCGTCCGCTTCCTGGCCGCCCAGCCCCAGGCTCAGGCGCTGCGTCAGCCCGGTTTGCCGGTCGTGGAGGAAGACGTCGCCGAGGTTGTTGGCATCGCCGTCTACCAGGTTGCTGGCCTCGGAGTAGAAGACGACCCAGCGGCCGTCGGCCGAAATGGCGGGCGCCCGGCTGTCGCCGTTGCTCTCCTGGCCGCTGCTGTGCCGGCTGACCCGCTGGGTGAGGCCGGTGTGGCGGTCGTAGACAAAAATATCCCGGACGTTGTTGCCGTCGTCGCCAACCAGGTTGGTGGCCATAGATTCGTAAGCCACGTACCGGCCGCCGGCTGAGATGGCCGGGTTCAGGCTGTTGCCGTTGGCCTCCTGGCCGCCCAGGCTCAACCGGGTAGTGGTGGCCCCGTAACGGTCACGAATAAAAATGTCCCAGGCGTTGTTGCCGTCGTTGGGGACCAGGTCGCTGGCGGCCGACTGGAAGACGATGGTGCGGCCGTCGGCCGATAGCGAGGCCGCCCAGCTATCGTTTTGGACCTCCAGGCCGGTGGAGGTCAGGCTGATTCGCTCATTTTGGCCAAACAAGGGATCTGGATCTAGACCAAACAGAACAGTAGCCCCACTTAACAACTCCCGGCCGGTCTCTGTCCCGGTCAGCAAAACCAGGGCCACCGGCAACAAGACCAGCAAGGCCAGGGCTAGAGCCCGGGTCTGGGCTTGCCGCCGGGCGCGCGGCGCTTGCCAGCTCCCCCTACCGGTCAACGCCTGCCACCAACGGGCCCAGGCCGATTGTTTCGGCCGGTCCAGGCCACTTCTCGGCCACTCCCGCTTCAGCCGGCTCTCCACACGCCGGGCCATAGCCAGGTCAGGCTGCTCCTGGCCAAAGGCGCGCTGCATCCGTAGCACCGTCTCCTGCAACCGGCGCAATTCGGGCGTTTCGGCCAGCTCCGGCGTTTTATCGAACTCACCGCCTAGCAAGCGATCGGTGAATTCGGCCAGTTCATCATCGAATTCTGGGGAATCGGGAACGATGGGGTCAGGCATCAAATTCTCCAATCTCAGTGCGGAGCGCTTCCACAGCACGCCGGAACATAGATTTTGTCGCCTCCAGGGAGTGGCCCTGAAGGCGGGCAATATCCTTGAACTTCATTCCTTCGGCGAACCTGAGTAGAAGAATTTCCTGATAATGCTCTGGTAGAGCCTGGAGTGCCTCGCGCAGTAAGACCCGCTCATCAGCGCCGGCCGGTTTACTGGCCAGGTTCAGACCGGCCGTCTGGCCAGTGGAGAACTCGCCAGAAGGCTCCTCCAGTGAAGTTTCGGCCGGGTTCCTGTTACGGTAATAATCGGCCACCCGCCGGTCGGTTAACGTTCGCAGCCAGGTGCTGAATTGGGCCCGGCCGCGAAAACCCTGTAACGACTTCAAGGCGCTGATGAATATCTCCTGGGTAACGTCCTCTACATCCGTATCTGGAATGCGGTAACGTACCCGGTTGTAAACCGACGGCAGATAGCGTTGGTAAAGGTTGGTAAAAGCCTCCATCCGCCCTTCCTGGACCATGCGGATCAACTCTTCATCGCTCGGGACTTTAGGGTCCGCCATTGACTTTATCTTTTGCTGCCACATTAGTCGTACAAAACCGGAAAAAGGGGTCGCAGGCCACTCAGCCGCCAACCGGCACGGAAGGGCGCAACGCAACTGTTGGTATTATATCCACGTACCCAGGTAGGGGCACGATGCATCGTAGGGGCATGGCGCGCCGTGCCCCTACACGATGGGTTCGGCCGTTTCCTGGCGCTCAAAGTTTTGCAGCTTCTCCAATACCTGCACCAGGGCTATCTGCCACTCGTAGGTGGCCATTCCCCGGGCCATCCAGATGGCTTTGCGGCTGACGCGCACGGACTCGCCGAGGAAACGTTGCAGGCGGAAGCGGTTGATATTCTCCTGGTCCGGCAGGCGAATCTGAATCTGGCCGACCTCGGTGGTCACGGCGGCCACGTTGGCCGCCATAGCCAGGACCTTAATGCGTAACTGGAGTAGCAAATTATCGGCCGGATCGGGGATTGGCCCAAAGCGGTCGGCCAGCTCGGCGGCCATTTCGTCAATGGCCTCCATCGAGTCCAGCACCGCCATCCGCCGGTAGAGGCGCAGGCGCAACGAGGGGTCAGGCACGTAATCGGTGGGAATGTAGGCCGCCAGCGGCAGGTCAATCAGCACCCCTTCGGGTATTTCCACGGCCACCTTTTCGCCGTTGTGGGCCGCCTTGCGCTGCTTCACCGCCTGGGCCAGCAGCCGGGTATAGAGGTCAAAGCCCACGGCGGCAATGTGGCCGCTCTGCCGCATTCCCAACAGGTCACCTGCCCCGCGAATTTCCAGGTCGCGCATGGCGATGGTGTAACCGGCTCCCAGCTCGGTCTGGGAAGCGATGATCTCCAGGCGAGCCTGGGCGTCGGCGTTCAGCCGCTTCCAGGGGGAATGCAGGAAATAGGCGTAAGCCCGGCGCACCCCCCGGCCGACCCGGCCGCGCAACTGGTACAGTTGGGCCAGGCCAAACTGGTCGGCCCGGTCCACGACCAGGGTGTTGGCGTTGGGAATGTCCAGCCCGCTTTCAATAATCGTGGTGCTCAACAGCACGTCAATCTCCCCCTCTACAAAGCGGACCATCACCTCTTCCAGGTCGCGCTCGTTCATCTGGCCGTGGCCAATGGCAATGACGGCTTCCGGCGCCAGGTGAGTGAGTTTAGCATAGACGTTGTTAATGGTCTGGACGCGATTGTGGACGTAAAAGACCTGGCCGCCCCGGTCCAGCTCCCGCAGGATGGCCCGCCGGATAAGCGTGTCTTCGGTCTCGCCGACGTAGGTCTGTACCGGCAGCCGGTCGGCCGGGGGCGTGTCAATGATGCTGACGTCGCGCACGCCGGCCAGGCTCAGGTAGAGGGTGCGCGGGATGGGCGTGGCCGTCATGGTCAACACGTCCACCTCGGTGCGCAATTGCTTGAGCGTTTCCTTGTGGGCTACGCCAAAGCGTTGTTCCTCGTCAATGATCAACAGCCCCAGGTCCTTGAACGACACGTCGTCAGAGAGCAGCCGGTGGGTGCCAATGACGATGTCAATTTTACCCTCGCGCAGCTTCTTGATTATTTGCTCCTGTTGGGCTGGGGTGCGGAAGCGGGACAACATTTCGACGGTAACGGGGAATGTTTTCAATCGCTCCCGGAAGGTGTTGACGTGTTGCTGGGCCAGCACGGTGGTCGGCACCAGGATGGCCACCTGCTTATTGTCCATGACTGCCTTAAAGGCTGCCCGCAGGGCGACCTCCGTCTTGCCATAGCCCACGTCGCCACAGACCAGCCGGTCCATGGGGTACGGCCGCTCCATGTCGGCTTTGACCTCGCCAATGGCCCGCAACTGGTCTTCCGTTTCCTGGTAGGGGAAGCTGGCCTCCAATTCGGCCTGCCATTCGCCATCCGGGGCAAAAGCGTGGCCGGGAATCGTTTCCCGGGCGGCATACAACTCCAGCAGCTCGTCGGCCAGCTCGTCCACCGCTTCCTGAGCTTTGGCCTTGGTCCGGCGCCAGGTCTTTTCTCCCAGGCGGTGAATGTCCGGCGGCCGGTCGTCAGGGCCGATCCACTTGCTCAGGCGGTCGGCCTGGTGGACAGGCACGTAGAGCACGTCACTGTTGGCATAGCGGACCTGGAGGTATTCCCGGTCCATGCCGCCAATGTTGCGCACCACCAGGCCCACGAAGCGGCCGATGCCGAACTCCAGGTGGACGACGTAATCGCCCGAGTTGATGTCGGCGTAGTACGCTTCCGGGGCCAAGGGGCGGGGCGTGGTGCGGCGGCGCGGCGCCGGCCGGCTCCAGCCAAAGATTTCGGCGTCGGTCAGCAGGTTAAGCAAAATCCTGTCCCGCTCCGGGCCGCGATACGGGGAAACCTCCACCCGCCGCTCCAGGGCGAAGCCCTCGGCCAGGCTGCCCTGGACAAAGGTGAGGGTCCCTTCCGGCGGCAGGCGGTCCACCTGCTCGATTGGCGTGGATCCGTTCTTTGATAGAGCGAGCGCGGCGCCACTTTCTTCTCGCCACAGGTCGGCCAGGCGGTGGGCCTGCCGGCTGACGACGACGGTGCGCTCCTTCTCCCGTTGGGCATAGCGCAATTGCAACAAGAACGGCCGGACCTGGCCACCATAACGCGGCCCAGGCTGGAAGGCCTCGGCCAGCGCCGAAGGATGGGCGCTCTCTGTTTCCACTCCCTCGCCCAGCACCAGGCAGGCCCGGCCGGCCAGCCGGTCGGACAACTCGTCCCAGGTGAAGAGAGGATTGGGGTAGCCCGGCGGCAGGCCGGGCTGCTCGTTGGCTAACTGGCTGGCGTGGGCTTGTAGCTCGTCGGCCGCTTCGGCCACTTCGGCCAGATCGTCAAAAACCACCAGGGCCCCGGCCGGCAGGTAGTCGAGCAGGCCGGCGGGATGGGAATAGGCCAGGGGCAGGTAATACTCCAGGTTAGGCGACAGCGCCCCCAGGGCCAGGCCGGGAACGTCGTCTTCCCAGGACGGCAGATCGCTTTCCCGTTTAGAGACGACCGTTTGCAAACGCTGGCCCAGCGGCCGGGCGTCCTCCGGCAGCATTTCCCGGGCCGGCGGAATGAGTACGTGGTCCAGGTTGCCGCTGGCTACGTCTATGGAGCGCTGGGTGGCCGGGTTAAAGGCGCGTAGTGTCTCAATTTCGTCACCAAAGAGTTCCACCCGGACCGGGTAGGTGCTGCCGGCCGGATAAATGTCCAGGATGCCGCCGCGCCGGCTGAACTGGCCTGGCGCCTCGACCACGCTGACCGATTCGTAACCGGCTTCCAGCCAGCTTTCGATCAGCCTCTCCAGGTCAATCACCTGGCCGGCCCGGAGGACACGGGTCATAGCCATAAAGCGGCGCTTAGGTAGCGTTTTGTAGGATAAGGCCCGTATTGAGGTCAGGACCAGTAAGGGGTCACTATGCCCGGGCAGCAGGGGGTGCTCGCCGGCCGCCAAGCGGGCCAGGACAGCGAGCCGGCCGTGGCGGACGCGGTCGCTCCAGGGACCGCGCTCGTAGGGCAGCGGCGTCGGCTCGGGCAGGCGCGTGACCGGGTAGCCGGCCGGCAGCCAAGCTTCTAAGGCCTGCTGCCAGAGGGGCACGGCGTCTACCCGGCTGGTGACAAAGAGGATGGTGCGCCGGCTATCGGCAAAAAGGCGGGCCAGCAGCGGCGGCCGGGCGCTGCGGGGCAGCCCCAGTGGTGGCAGCGATGAATCGCCGGTTACCGCAGCCTGGAAGGCCTGGTAAGCCGGCAACTGGTCAAAGATGTCGAGCAGGCCGGATATATTCATCGTTGGTCAGGCGCCAGGCACTTTCAAAGTGCCTGGCACCTCGGAGTCAGTCGTTGGCTACCGGTTGGCGGTTGTGGCGGGTCATGGCCCGGTCAATCCCTTCAACCAGAAACGTCTCTATGGCCTGGATGGCCTGGTCTATCAGTTCGCCAGCCAGGGGCAACTCCTCCTTGGCAAAATCTTGCAGCACGTAAGCGGCCGGCGGCATCCGGCCGGGCGGGCGGCCGATCCCCAGGCGCAGGCGGGGGAAATCCTGTCCCAGGCGGTTGATGATGGAGCGCATGCCGTTGTGGCCGCCGGAGCTGCCCTTTTCGCGCAGCCGGAGCGCACCGAAAGGCAAATCTATCTCGTCGTAAATTACCAGCAGGTTGGCCAGGGGGACCTTGTAGTAGTTGGCCAGCGGCCCCACCGCCTCGCCGCTGAGGTTCATGAACGTCTGGGGCTTGGCCAGGATCACCGGCCGGCCAGCGATGCGGCCGTCGCCGATGAGGGCCTTGTGCTGGACCCGGCCGACGGCAATGCCGTGCTTTTCGGCCAGCGCATCCACGACCATAAAGCCGATATTGTGCCGGTTGGCCCGGTGCGTCCGCCCCGGGTTGCCCAGCCCGACGATCAAACACCTGTTACTATCTGCCTCTCCCATCATTCCCATTAAGCCACTGGAGCGAAAGAGGAGCCGTTCGCAATCCCTACCTTTGTAATCTCGTCCACACCAGCCGCCAGACGCGACGCACAATGGCCCGCAGCAGCAGGTAGAAAGCCAGGAAGGCAAAGGCATAGCCGACGACGATCACGCCCTGCCAGAAGGCCCGGCCGAATGAGCCGGTGTCTATGGCCGTCAGACGCTCCAGCAGACCCGGCCGCTCCGCCAGGCCGTCTCCCGGATTATTGCCGGCCGGGTCGAGCGGCTGGTTGGCCGGCGTTGGCTGGCGGGTTGGCGTGGGGAAGGGCGTCAGCGACGGCAGCAGGCCAGGCGCGACCTGGAACGTGGCCGGCAGCGTGGGCCCGGGCTGCGGCCGGGGCGTGGTTGCGCCGGCCGGCCCGTCCACTGTGGGCGTGGGCGAGGGGGTGGCCGTGTCGTTGGCGACGATGAGGTCGTTGACGTAGTACTCGCCGTAGTTGTAGTCCTGGCGCACCACCCGCAGCCGCAACTGGTAGAGACCGTCGGGAAAGACAGGCCGGTTGGCGCTGCGACCAACGGTCGTATCCCAGACGGCCAGGGCGCCGCCCACCACCTGCTGGTCGCCCTGGGCAAAGACGATCCACTCGCTGCCGTCGCGGGAAAAGGCCAGCTCGTAACGCAAGAAATTGGGGTCGGCGGCCGTCCCCTGGACGACGACGAGGCCGGAAAGCACGTCGCCCGGCACCGGGCTGGTAATGCCGTTTTGAGCCTGGGCCTGGACCAGCGGCCGGCCGGCCGCCAGCCAGGTCACCAGGAGTGTAAACAAAAAGAAGATTGTTAGCGTCCCTGGCGCTCTAGCGCGCCATTGTTGCCATAGGTTGCGATTGTTGACCATAGAACCAGGTGACAAAAAACATCGAATAGTAAAGTCTAACACAAACGCCAGCCGGTGACGAATGATTTTTGACAGCCCGCACGATTTGTTCGGTGACAGTCAGCAACCTGGGACGAAAATCCTGCGTATTACCTGTTAGATTCTGATATAATCATCGTAGTGGCCCGGTCGGAGACCGGCCACAGCTTGAATCTACTGGTTGCTTGCTTGAACTTCTACGGCCGGACCAAAGGTTGATAAAAAATGCTTCGCGACGCCTGGTTGTTTATTTCGGCTTGGTATAACCTGCCGTTTACTTTCCTGCTGGGGACGTGCGTCTTCCTGACCGCCCTGCAACTGGTCGGGCTGGGCGGCGAGCAGGATGGTGACCTGGACGCCGACTTCGACGCCGATGTAGACGCAGACCTGGACCTGGATGCCGACCTGGACGCGGACGTGGACGCAGACCTGGACCTGGATGCCGACGCCGACGTTGACGTAGATGCCGATGCGGAGGCCGACCTGGACGCCGATCACGGCGACTTCGACGCTGACGGCGTGCCCTCGGCGCTGGCAGCGCTGGCTTACCTGGGGGTCGGCAAAGCGCCGCTGATGGTCGTCCTGGTCATTTTGTTTGGTTCCATCGGCCTAGCCGGCTGGTTTTTGAACAGCATTGTCGAGGGCGTTTTGGGCGCTTACCCGGCCGTGGCTTTTGCCGCCGTTTTGCCGGTGGCGCTGGTCAGCGGTAGCCTGGTCAGCTCGCGCACGGCTCGCCTGATCGGCCGGGCGTTGCCGCCCATCAGCACGACCGCGACACCGGCCCGGGCCCTGGTCGGCCAGATCGGTGTGGTCACCAGCCCGGCGGTAGACGAAAAATACGGCATGGTTCGCCTGCGAGATTCCGGCGGGACGATGATTAGCGTCTTCGCCGTGGTTGAGGGGGAAGAGCCGATTGGCCGCGCCAGCGACGTGGTCCTGGTAGATTACGACCCCCAGCAAAAGCGATACACGGTCACCCGGTCTTCATGATCGCTAAGCCTTAAAGGAGATTGACATGAGCTGGTATGTTATTGGTGCTATCTTAATTCCTTTCGTGGGCCTGGTACTCCTGATCTTGCTGGCTGCGCTTATCAGGTCCTATATCAAGACGCCGGCCAACCGCGCTTTCGTCCGCACCGGCGGCATTTTCCGCAAGTCAGACGCCCCACCCAAGGTGGTCATGAATGGCGGCTCGTGGGTCTTCCGGGCCATCCACGAGATCAGTTGGGTGAACCTGGGGACGATGGCCATCGAAATTGAGCGGACCGAGAACAACGCCCTGCTAACCATTGACCCGCAGTACGCCGACATCAAGGTCATCTTCTACATCAAGGTCAACCCGACGGTGGAAGGGATCATTGACGCCGCCCGGACGATTGGCGGCAAGCAGGTGGACGCCAACGCCGTCAAGCAGTTGGTGGACGCCAAGCTGGACGGTGCGCTGCGTGACGTGGCCGCGACCTTCAGCCTGATGAGCCTGCACCAGGAGCGGGAAAAGTTCATCCAGGAAGTGCAAAGCCGGCTGAAGACCGACCTGGAAGAAAACGGCTTGATGCTGGAGTCGGTCTCCATTCTAACGCTACGCGCCGCCCGGCAAGGCTCCTTCGGCACGGACGACGTCTTCGGGGCGCAGGTGGCGCGGGCCAACGCCCAGGTCATCCAACAGGCGCTGCGCGAGCGCAACGACATTGAGCGGCGCACGGAAATCGAGGTCAAACAGCGCGACACCGACACCGCCAAGCAGCGGCTGGAGCTGGACCGCGAGCTGGCCATGGCCTCCGCTTCGCAGGAGCGGGAGGTCCGTACTTTGCAAGCTACCGAAAGGGCCGAGGCCGACCAGAAGGTGTACGAGGAAGAGCAAAAGTCAGAAATGGCCCGTATCTCCAAGGAGCGGGCGCTGGCCCTGGCCGAGCTGGAGCGCGAGCAGGAACTGGCCATTCAGAACGAACACAAACAACAAGAGGTGATGACGGCCGAAGTCGCCCGCCGCAAGGCCAACGAGCTGGCCGAGCAAGAACGGCAGATTGCCCTGGTCCAGGCCGAGCAGGAACGGGAAAACGCGGAAAAAGAGCGCCTCCTCGTCCTAGCCCAACGCGAGCAGGCCGCCCAGGCGGTGAAGACGGTCGAGGCGACGCAGCAGGCCGAGCGCCAGGCGAAGATCAGCGTCATCGAGGCGGAACGGGAAGCGCAAAAAGCGGCCATCGAGCAAAAGAACCGCATCGAGCTGGAGGCGTTGCGCAAGCAGCGTGAGGCCGAAGCCCAGGCCAAGGCGCTGAAAGAGATTGCCGCGGCCGAAGCGGAAGCGGCCTTGAAACAGGCGGAAACGCTGCGCACCCAAGCCCAGGCTGAAACGGAAGCGGAAAAACTGCGGGCCGACGCCGCCCGGGCCAAGGCCTCGGCCGTTGGTCTGGCCGAAGCCGAAGTGTTGACGGCTAAAGCCGAAGCCGGCCTGCGGGAAGCGGCCGCGGTCAAGGCCCAGGGTCTGGCCCAGGCGGAAAGCGAAAAGGCCAAGGCCGAAGCGCTGGCCGCCTTCGACGGCGTGGCCCAGCGGGTGGAGATCATGAAGCTCCAGTTGGACGCCCAGGTGCGCATCGAGGTGGCCAAAGCCCAGGCGCTGGGCGAGGCGATGGCCTCAATGAACATCAAGCTCATCGGCGACCCCAACGCCGCCGCGTCGCTGCTGCGGATGGTGACGCTGGCCGACGGGCTGGGGGAGGCGATCAACGCCGCGCCCCGGCCGGTCCGCGAAATTGCCCAACAGGTCATTAACAAGGTGACCGGCGACAGCGCCGGTGACGGGCTGCTCGGCGATGGCGCGGCCAACGGCGCGCCGGCCAGCCCGGCCACCAGCGTGACCGAGCTGGCGACGTTGGTCCCGGAAATCATTCGCCTGGCCGACAAGACGTTGGACATAGACCGCCTGAAGGGCAAGAGCGTCCAGGAAGTGCTGGCCACGCTGCAGGAGAAGGTCAAGGCCGAGGAGCGGCCGGTCGTGGAAAAGGCGCAGCAGGCTCTGGCTATGCTGCCGATCCTCAACGATTTGCCCTTTGACGAGCTGTACTTGCGGGCAACGGCGAAGTAAATGAAGTGGCGTGATAAGGTGAAGTTCGCCCTGCGGGCGGCCGTCCACGACCTGTTTGGCGAGGAGGAGTTTGCGCCGGCCCAACAGGACCCGGCCGCCCTGGCCGCCGGCCGGGAGCGGTTGGAGGCGCTGCGGCGGGAACTGGCCCCGGCGGTGGCCCGCGAGAAACGGGCGCAACTGGAAGAGCGCAAGGCGCTGGCCGAAGCCCAGGCCCTCAACCAGACGGTAGACGAAGCCCTGGTGGCCGGACAGGAAGAGCCGGCGGCCAGGAAATTGCGGCAAGCGCAGCAAGCACTGGCGCGGGCGGCCGAAGCCAGGGAGCGTTACCAGGCCTATGCCCAGGCCACGGCCGCCCTGCGCGACGAAATCACCCGGCTGGCGGCCAACCTGGATGCGCTCGGCCGGCAGCTTGGCACCTTATCAGAGCGTGAGGCCAGCGTGGGCACTGTCGAAAAGCTGCAGACGCTGCGCCGCGAACAGCGCCAGGACAGCAGGGAACTCGGCGACGACCTGGAAGCGCGCAAGGAGCGGCTGGCTCGCCGGGAGGATAAGACGGCGGCGCGGGAAGAGATGGAGAAGAGAGATTAGAGATTGGAGATTAGGGATTGGAGATTGGAGAGTGTCGTTAAGTCCTGAACAGGAACGGGCTTTAAGTGAATTGATGGTTCAGGTGACAGTAGCCCGGGAACGGCCGGCCATTGCTTCTCCGCAGGCCAACGGGGCTGGCTTTCTGCAAACGTGGCTGGGACTCTCTGAACAGGAAGTGCAGGGGAAGCTGCTGGCGCTGCTTAACCAAAAGCAGAAGCTGGAAGGCCGTTTTCTCGACTGGTTCGAGGGGAACCCGCTGGACTCAGCCTTTCTCTTTTTGGGCGCGGCTTCGGCCGCCTTCTACGCGGCCGAAAAAGACGCCAACCCCAAGATCAAAACCTATATAGACGCCTTTTACTACATTGCCACCTGTGCCTCGGTCGGCTACGCCGACATTTTCGCCGCCACGCAGACCGGCCGGGCCATCGCCGCCCTGGTGATGATCGTCGGGCCATCGCTGGCGGCGAGGACACTGGACCGGCCGGCAGCCTAATTCCTCCTTGCGACCGCCCTCCCAATATGCCATAATTCTTGCGGGGCGGCCGTGTGTTGCCTGCCACCCCACGGAACATTGAAGCTTGCACACCGCCCGGCCGGCCTGGTTGGCTCGTTCGGCAACCCCGGCCCGTTTTGACGAACATGTGGGAGTATACGGAATGAAAACACGTCCATACCTGCGGCCCCTGGCCCTGGTCTTTTTCCTGCTGGCGGCTGTGGGCTGCGGCCAGGCTCCCGGTTCGGCCGGCCCCGAGGCGGCCGTGGCCGGAGATCAACCCGGTGGGCTGGAAATTGACGCCAACCAGACCGAAACGGACAGCAAGGGCGTCCCGGTCGGCTTTACCACCGACGGCCACGCCTACCGGGGCAACCCGGACGCGCCCGTCGTTATTGAGGAGTATTCCGATTTTCAATGCCCCTTCTGCGCCCGCTTTTCTAAAGAGACGATGCCGGCCCTGGACGCCAACCAGGTGGCCAACGGCCAGGCCGTGGTAGTGTACTACGACTTCCCCCTGACCAGCATTCATCCCCAGGCCAGCGTGGCCGCCAACGCCGCCCGTTGCGCCGGAGAGCAAAGCGCCGCCTCCTACTGGGCCATGCACGACCTGCTCTTTGCCAACCCGGCCGAGTGGTCTAGCCCCAACGCCAACGGCGTCTTTAGCCGCTACGGCGAACGGATTGGCCTGGAGATGGAGGCCTTTAACGCCTGCCTGCAAAACAACAAGTACCGCGATCAGGTGCAGGCCGACCTGAATGCCGGCGTGGAGCGGGGTATTAACAGCACGCCCAGCTTCTTTATTAACGGCCAGCTTTTCGTGGGCGCCCAGCCGGTGGCTGCCTTTGACCAAGCCATTGTCGCCGTGCAGAGCGGCCAGGAACTGGCCAGCGCGGCTAACACCGCCACCCAGCCGCAGCAGCCAACCCAGGCCGGCCCGCCACCCACGCCGGCCAGCTTCTCCGGCGATTTCGCCGCGGCGATGGGCGACCCCGACGCGCCGATCACTATCATCGAGTTTACCGACTACCAGTGCCCCTACTGCCAGCGCCACTCGACCCAGACCATGCCCCAGATCATCAGCGAGATGGTTGAAAACGGCCGGGTCTATTACATCCTGAAGGACTTCCCCCTGGACCAGATCCACCGCGACGCGCGGGCCGGGGCCGTGGCCGCCCGCTGCGCCGGGGAGCAGGACGCCTACTGGGGGATGCACGACCTGCTCTTCAGCCGGCAAAATGAATGGGCCGGCCAGGGAGTGGGGGCCACTCCGGTCTTTGTGAACTTTGCTGCCAGCCTGGGGCTGGACGCTGACGACTTTTCGACCTGCCTGGCCAGCGGCCGGTACGACGACGCCGTCCAGGCCAACCTGGTGGAAGGCCAGTCGCTGGGCGTGGGCGGCACGCCGGCCTTTTTCATTGACGGCTATCAGCTTAGCGGGGCCCGGCCGTATGAACATTTCGAGATTGCCGTCGGCCTGGCCGAGGAAGGGCGACTGGCCGAGGCGCTGGCCCCGCAACAGCAGCCGGCCCAGCCACAACAACCGGCCGGCCCGGTGGACGTGCCGATTGGCGACGCCTACGTCCTTGGCGATCCGGACGCGCCGGTGACGATTGTTGAATATACGGACTACCAGTGCCCCTACTGCGTCCGCCACTTTAATGAGACGTACCCGCAAATTATGACCGAGTACGTGGAGCAAGGGCTGGTCCGCTACGTTTTCAAGGACTTCCCCCTGACGTCCATTCACCCCCAGGCGGCCAAAGCGGCCGAGGCAGCCCGCTGCGCCAGGGACCAGGAGGCATTCCTGGAGATGCACGACATGCTCTTTGCCCGGCAGCAGGAGTGGGGCGGCAAGGGTAACGCCCCAGAAATCTTCATTGGTTTTGCCGAAACGCTCGAGCTGGACGTAGAGGTCTTTAGCCAATGTCTGAACAGCAACAAACACCAGGCGGGGGTGACGGCCGACCTGCAGGAAGGGATTAACCTGGGGATTACCGGCACGCCCGGCTTTTTCCTGAATGGCAACCTGGTCAGTGGAGCGCTGCCGTTTGGCCAGTTCCAGCAGGCGATTGACCAACTGTTGAGCGAACCGCAATCGTAATGCGCCATCCGTGGGCTAATGTGGCCCTGCTTGTGTTGCTGATAGGGCAACTTATAACCGGTTTTTTCGGTTTTATCAACGGCCTGGCGGCCAATCGCTGGCTGCTGTGGCTGCACAGCATTGGCGCTTACGCCATCGTCTTTCTTCTGCTATGGAAGGGGAGCATCATTCTGGGGGTGTACCAGCGGGGCACAGGGCTTAACGGCCGGCGGCTGGCCTTTGCCCTGTTATTGCTGCTGCTCCTGGCGACCCTGTTCAGCGGGCTGCTATGGACCTTCGACGGTCCAAAGTACCTGTTCGGCTTCACGCTGGTGACTATCCACATCTTCCTGGCCGTACCGCTCATTTTGCTGCTAGCCTGGCACGCCTGGCACTTTCGCTGGATCTGGCGCGTGCCGCGGGCGGCCGGGCGGCGGGCCTTTTTGCGCCTGGCCGGGACAGGGCTGGCCGGTTTATTACTGTGGCAGAGCGCCGGCCGGTCGAAAGAATTGCTGCAATTACCGGGCGCCAGGCGGCGCTTTACCGGCTCTTATGAAACGGGCAGTTTGACCGGCCGTTTCCCCCAGGTGAGCTGGATTGCCGACCATCCACCGCCGGTTGACCTGGCGCGCTGGCAATTGGTGGTCGGCGGCGCGGTCGAGCGGCCGCTAGTCCTGACCTACGAGCAACTGATGGAGCTGGTTGATAGGGAAGTAACGGCTGTCCTCGACTGCACCGGCGGCTGGTACTCGGAGCAAATCTGGCGGGGCGTGCCGGTGGCCCGGCTGCTGGAGCTGGCGGGGGTCAAAGAAAGCGCCCGCAGCGTCACTTTTGAGGCTGTCTCCGGCTACAGGCGGCGCTTCTGGCTGGCCGAGGCGCAGGGCTACTTGCTGGCTACGGCCGTAGGTGGTAAGCCGCTGAGCCACGGCCACGGCTTCCCGGCCCGGCTGGTGGCCTCTGGGCAGCGCGGGGTGAACTGGGTCAAGTGGGTCGGCCGGATGTGGGTCAACGACAGCGGCAAGCATTGGCAGCTCCCCCTGCCGCTGCAGTAAGAGTTCCTGGGCCTACGTCTCCGGGGTGGTTGAGCGCGCGCCATAGCTGGGAACCAGTACATTTAACCTATGGTTCATTGTCCATTCTTGTATATTCTACTTTGGCGTCTCGCTTCATAGAAGTCCGACGAAACCCTACATCCTGTGTAACTGCTCTCGCGGTTGTGCAACCGGCCGCAGCTAACGAGTTGGGCAGTTACCACCATGTAACCGTATCGGTGTCAGTAGAGGCAGGATCGAGACAATGAAGAAAATACCAGCGACCGGGGGGTTGCTCGTATTGGCAGGTTTGCTGCTTCTGGGAACAGCCACTATCGTTTCATCAACTCCTAAAACTGTGGCGGCCGCACCCACTGCGGGCTATAAGATCTTGCTGCCGCTGGTCAAGGCCAGCGGGGGCGCCGGCCAGATGTGGATTTCCAGCGCCACCCTGGCCAGCCTGCCGACCTCCGGCACGGCCTGGAACAACCTCTGGGATGCGGCCCAGCAGAACACCAACTCGCCCGACATCAGCGACCTGAGTGACATGACCGACGTCTACGTCCTGGCCAAAGCCCTGGTCTACGCCCGCACCGGCCAGAGCCAGTACCGCACCGAGGTCATCACGGCCATCACGGCGGCGATGGGCACCGAGAGCGGAGCCGACATCCTGGCCGTGGCCCGCAATCTCCAGGCTTACGTCATTGCCGCCGATTTGATTAACCTGCCGGCCGCCAACCCAGTGTTGAACACCACCTTTCGCCAGTGGCTGGCCACCATCCGCACCGTCGTCTTCAGCGGCACCACCCCCCACTCGATTATTTCTTGCCACGAGGTCCGGCCGAATAACTTTGGCACTCACTGCGGCGCCTCGCGGATAGCCATCGCCCTGTACCTGGGCGACCCGGCCGAGCTGCAGGACGCGGCCACCGTCTTCCAGGGCTGGTTGGGTGACCGCAACGCCTACGCCGGGTTTAACTACGGCGACCTGGACTGGCAATGCAACCCGTCGGCCCCGGTGGGCATCAACCCGGCCGGCTGCACCAGGAACGGGTATTCGATAGACGGGGTGCTGCCGGACGACCAGCGGCGCAGCGGCGGCTTCACCTGGCCGCCACCGCAGGAGAATTACGTCTG
>JAKEFB010000050.1 GCA_022616275.1 Chloroflexota bacterium | reverse complement strand
GGCTTCACCTGGCCGCCACCGCAGGAGAATTACGTCTGGGAGGCGCTCCAAGGGGCGATTGTCCAGGCGGAGCTGCTGACGCGGGCGGGCTACCCGGCCTGGCAGTGGCAGAACCAGGCCCTGGTGCGGGCGATCACCTGGCTGCACCAGCAGGCCAACTTCCCGGCGGCGGGCGACGATAGCTGGGAACCCTGGCTGTTTAATTACGCCTACGGGACGAATTTCCCGGCCCCATCTTCGGCGAGTCCGGGTAAGGGCATGGGCTGGACTGATTGGACCCACGGCGAGCAATAAGGTAGATAATAAATTGGGGAGCGAGTTACGGCGACTCGCTCCCCAATTTTTACTTCTCTGCGGTATCCCCTTTACTTTAAGGAGAGCGCTTAATTAGAGGCAGGTAGACGCGCTCACCGCCAGGTGGTTGCGGTGTGCTCGTGGGTGTCGGGCCTGGTGTCGAGGGGCTCGTTGGCGTTGGCGTTGGCGGTACGGCGCCACCCAACGTCCCGTGGCCGTAAAAACTGCCGTTATCATCGTCGGAGGCCAGAACTAGAACCCCGCTGGTGTCATTGATGTTGCGCTTGGAAGAGGTTGGGTTGTTAAAGGCGTTATAGGTACTATCGCCAATAAGGATGGGCGCGTCAAGGACACCTCGTAGCGGTACTTCGAAGGCATCCAGGCAGTTCTCAATGGGGAAAGTCATGCTACTCAATGGCGTTGTAATTGTGGCCACGTGGTAGCAAATCCGGCCGCCGACAGCATTGCTGACTGCGAACACGTAGGCTTCGTTGGTGGTGTCGTTGATCAAGATCCTGGGCCGGGTGTCGTTGCTGGCTACCGGGCTGATGGGGTGGAAGGAGAACGTCCCATTGGTGTCTCGCCCGACGACGGCAATGGAGGGATCAGTCGGAGTGGTCGCCAAGGTCTTGATGGCTGCCAGCACCTGGCCGCTCGTCGTCGTGGCCAGGCTGATGTGGTCGTTGGATGGGTAGGCCAGGTCCAGCCCGGTCTCCAACGTCCAGCTAGCAGTCGGCGCGGCGCTGGTGGGGTGCGAAGCAAAGTATAACTCACTGTCCAGGCTATTGTTCCACATGACGCCGACTTTCCCGCCGTCGTCGTCGCTAAAGGCAATCAGGGAAGCGATGTCGCCGACGCCTACGTGGGCCTGGGGGAAGGGCAGGGTGAAGGGAGTATCCCAGACTTCGTCGTTGCCGGCCGTCACCGTGTAGTTCACGTAGACCTGATAATCGCTGGAGGCGGCCGGACGCGATACGTAGACCACCCATAAACGGCCGGTGTTGTCTTTATCCAGGACCAGGGCTTCCGTTTTATCCGAGTTAACCGTGACGGGGAAACCACTGTCAAGGGTATAGGTACCGGTGCCGGCGTCGTAGCTGAAGCGCAGCAGCCGGGCCCAGTTGTCGGAGTTGTTGGTGCTGCCGGGGTTGTCTTGCTTGAAGTGGGTGGCCACGTACAACTTGTTATTGGCGGCGTCCCAGAATGTATCGGCCCGGGCCTCCTCACGCTCGTCCAGGAAAACGCCGGTGTCAACCCATTCCTGATTAAACTGGTCTAACCGGTAGATGTGATACTCCCCAGCAGTGGGGTTGTAAAGGCTGCCCCACCAGATGCCGTCATTCCACCACAGCTTACTTTCCGGTTTCTCGCCGCTTGGCCCGGCGGTGACCACGGAACCGTAAGAGAAATCCAGGTAGCCGGCGATGTCTAACGGCGTGCCGGCATATACAACGGTGAAAAGCGCAGTGGCTGCCCCCAAAACAATCAAAATGGCAAGTGAAATAAGTGGCCGCTGCCGGCCAAAGTGGTATATCTTCTTGAGCTTTGTCATTGTCTTCCTTCTCCGTTGGAAATGTTGTTGTCAACCGACACGGCGGTTGTGACCGGTTTGAATTGAAAATTCACCTGGATGAGCACACTTTCAAAAGTTAATCATTGCATAAACAGTATTGGGTATATATGGGGAAAAACCCTGATATTTAATGAGGAACCCCCCTATTTCGACCGTCGTATCTACCACCCCCTGCCGGTGTGGTTGTGTGGTTATGTAAGGGTGTAGGGGTGTAGGACTGAGCAGAGTTGGCTAGGCCAACTCCGAGGACTGGGGGCCGGGGGCTGACGGCCGGTAGCTGATAGCTAAAAGCTGGCGGCTGATGGCTAAGAATGGGTCCAGTCGGTCCAGCCCATGTTTTTGCCGGGCCGGGTGGGGGTGGTGGCCGGGAAGTCGGCGCCATAGGCGTGGTTGATCAGCCACACCTGCCATTGGTCGTCTCCCTCGGCCGGCCACCCAATGTCGTGTAGAAACTGCACCGCCCGCAACAGGGCCTGGTCTTCCCACTCCCAGGCGGGGTATCCAGCGCGGCTCAAAATCTCGGCCAGGACCACCGTTCCTTGCAGTCCTTCCCAGGGGTAGCCGGTTTTCCGGGGTGGCCAGCGAAAGCGGCCGCTCCGGCGCATTTCTTCGGGTAGGGCGCCGCCGATGTCGTGGCCCTCCTTCGTCGCGCCCGGTGGATTGATGCCCACCGGGTTGTCCGGGTCGGCCTGCCAGTCCTGGCGGCCGTAGTCGAAGCCGTCGTAGGCGCTACGATCCCCCAGCCAGCCCTTGAACACCTGGGCCGTCCGTTCCAACTCGGCCGTGTCGCCCAGGTAAAGGGCGATGGCCGCGCGTGAGGCGCCGGCGTGGGTCCCCCAGTTATTGGGGCGAAGTTCGTGGGTCTCTTGCAGGGAGCGGTCGTCGTCCATTGGCTCGGTGAGCACCTGGCGCAGCCAGGTGCGAAAGGCTTCGTCTACCTCCGGGTTCGCGGCCGGCAGGTTAACCAGGTCGGCGGCAATGACGTAAGCTACCAGGTTCCGGCCCAGGGCCAGCGTCTCGCCACCCTCTTCCGTGCCCATTGCTTCCTGGATAGCGGCGATTACTTCCTCGCGGTAATGGGCTTCGCCGGTGCGGGCGTACACCAGGGCCTTGGCCAGCACATAGATGTCCGTCAGGTCGTCCCGATCACTGATGTCTGGCCGGCCGGGGTCCTGGTCGGCCGCAGCCTTCAGGTTGTCCCAGGCTGGCCCACTGGTGGGCAGGAGAGCCAGTTCTTCCCGCGAAATCCAGATACCGATGGCCGGTTCCTGGACTTGCCAGCCGGGCGTAGGGGCCACCGGCCGGGCCTGGCTGCCGGGAATTCCCGGACCGGCCGCGGTGGCAGCCGGCTCTTCTGAGCTGGTCGGCGTCAGGGAAGCCAGGGGGGTGCGGCTGGCGAGCGGCTCAACAGCTACGGGAACGGCCATGGGAATCGAGCTGTTACTGTATAAGAAGCCGCCAAAGATAATGACCAGAAGTAAGAGCCAGATGATGAGGCTAACAACTGGCAACGGATAACGCCTGATAAGTGCGCTCAGTTTGGTCATGACGTCAAAAGATCGCAATTATTTTGAAGATGCTCCTTAATCCTCCTGTATAAAACCAAACAAAGCCGCCGGCCAGCCCCTGTTCGAGAGGCAGTGGAACTCTTAGTGTGGGCAGTGGAAGTGTTAACGTGAGTGGCAGCGGCGGCGTAGACGTGGGCGGTGGCGTGTTGGTCGGCTGAGGCAGCAACGTGGAGGGTGGGGTGGAGGTGGGTGGCAGCGGGGGCGTGGGCGTGGGCGGCAGCGGGGGTGTGGGCGTCGCCGGCGAAGGTGTGCCGGTAGGCGCACCGGTTGGCGGCGGCAAAGGTGTTGGTGTGGGCGTTGGCGTCGAGCCCGGCGGGGGTGGAGGTGGAGGTAGCGGCGCCGTCGAGGTGGCCGATGGCGTGGAAGAAGGTACAGTAGCCGGCGTAGTCGTCGGCGTCGGCGTCGCCGTTGGCAGGGGCGGCCGCACTGTTGGGGTGCTCGTCCTGGTCGGCGTGGCCGATGGCGTCGCTGTGGGCGTGAGTGTTGACACGCCTGCCACCAATGGTCTCAGGGTGGCCACCAACTCGCTATCAGTGCTGGCGGTAGGGAGGGGGGTCTTGGTGGGCCAGCGGAGCTGCAAGGCCCGAATGGTGGCTGTGGCTGCTTCGGCCTCGGCCGTTTGCCGGGCAGGGTCGTTTCGGCCACCCAACAGGGGTAGTTGTTCAAAGATAGGGATGCTGGATCGGGTATCCGTGCCGTTCCAGGAGTTAAACATGGCCAGGCCCAGGAGAGCCAGGAAGAGGCAGGTAGCAACCAGGGGGAGCCAATGGGCACGCACCGGCCGGTTATCGGCTGGCGCCTGGCGGGGCCGGCCGGCCGGCCGGCCGGCCCCGCCAGGCGGCGCGGCGGCGCTTTCCAGGGCGGCTGTTTCGGCCAGCAGCGCCTGGTCAATCGCGGTCATCAACTCTGCCAGGTTCTGGTAGCGGGCCCAGGGCTGTTCCTGCCGGCAACTAGAGATCACCCGGAGCGTTTGAGAGGACAATTCCTTCCGGCTCTTTTCCGGCGAGGCCGGCGCAAGGAGAGGGTCTGGGGTCTCATCCGGCCGGTAGCCATGCAACAGCTCGTAGAGGATGACACCCAGGGTGTAAATGTTGCTGCGGCTGTCTAGCGCCTTTCCTTGCCGCTGTTCAGGTGAGGCATAGGCCATCTCCTGGCTCCATGCGCTGGATGGCGCGTCCAGTTCCAGCAGAGCTGGGGCGCCGGTCGGCCGGACCAGGATGGTTTCCGGCCGCAGATTTTTATGGACCAGACCGGCCTGGGATGCTTCGGCCAGCGCCTCGGCTACCTTCTGGATCAAAGCCAGCGCTATAACGGGCGAAACCGGCTTGTCTACCTCGGCCAGCGTAAGGAGGGCCAGAGCGGAGGCGCCTTCGGCCAGGCACTCGCTGACGATGTACAACTGCCCGGCTGAGGTGAGCCCCAGGGCCTGGGTTTTGACAATGTAAGGGTGGGTTAGACCAGTGGCGGCTTTCCAGGCTCGCTGATAATCCTGGACCAGGGCGCTGTTCGGGCTGGTT
>JAKEFB010000304.1 GCA_022616275.1 Chloroflexota bacterium | reverse complement strand
GATGCTTGCGTTCAATTGGGAAACCTCCATCTTGAGAGTGCTTCCCAATTATCCCGCGGCCGTCAACCGCTCATTTCACACAAATTGCGGGAGAACCTATACAACCAGGATATCTGGTCAAAGTGAACCAATCTGGTTCCGGCGTTATTTTTGGCTTCCAGGGCTGTTTTGTAGAGAGTGACGGTTTCCGGCCGCCGGCGCTTCCTGTAAAGCTCGGCCGCCAGCGCCACCCCGGTGACGGCGACAGCAATTAGTAACACCGCTGGACTCGCCAGGTAAATAGTCGGCTCAGACAGTATAAGAGTTCCGATGAGAAACAGGTAAAGCACGCCGGCCAGCGAGTTCACCTTAGGGAGCCTATTACCTTGAGTTACGCGCCGGAAAATTTGAGGTTCCATCGGTCCTATCCCTTTCAAGATCAGCCACCTCACTCATCCAACGCAAACACCACTACCTCCCCACTCAGGTTATCCAGCCCGGCCGCCAGCAGCCGGCCGTCCGAAGAAAAAGCCAGGGTGGAAGGCTCGCCAACGGCGCCCAGGGAAATACGCTTCTCTAATTCCACCTCTAAACCCGTCAACTGCCAGAGCTGGATGTAGCTGGGGAAGTCGAAGACGGTCGGTTCGAGGGCTTCAAACCCAATAGCCAGCAACCGGCCGTCTGGCGAGAAGGAAGGCAGGCAACGGCAAGAGCCGGCGTTGGGTGGCGCAATCTCTTGCCTTTGGCCACTTGGTACGTGCCACAAAACGAAGCTGATAGATCGGCTGTCTGATATAACTGTAGCTAACAGAAACTGCCCATCCGGCGAAAACACCAGGCTCTCCACCTGTTGGCCGCCGGGCAGCGCAAGCAAACCCACCTCGGCCCCATTGGTAATTTGGAGCAACTGGATCAGGCCGGCGTATCCGGCCGTGGCTATTGTCTGTCCGTCCGGCGAAAAGGCAGCAACCTGCGCCAGCTCCAACCCTTCAACAGGCAGCCAACTTACTGTATCCCACATCGCAGCGCCACCCAGACCATTGATGACCAGGTACCGGCCGTCGGGCGAAAAGGCCCCTCGCGTATCAAACCATGTGGAGGCAGGGACCTGATGGCGCAGACGACGTGTGTCTACGTCCCATACGTGGAGCGCCCCATCGGTCCAGGAGACGATTGTTTCCCCGTCTGGCGAAAGGGCAAATCCGTATACGAGGTCATCATGCCGGAGCAAGTCGAAACGCTGCCAGGGCCAGGCGTGGAAAGGCAAGATGTGGACGGCTCTGGATCTTCCCAGAGCCAATGCCGGCTGGTTGGGCATAAAAGCCACGGTGCCCCCTGCCTCATCGTAAAAATAGCTGCAGCCACTGTCCCGTAGATATTTTTGAACGAAGCTGCACGGGTGGCCAAAGGCCCTGTTGTCAAACAGGAGTAGGTACATGGCTAACAGGAAAAGATTCACGCCGATCAGCAATGCCCCCCCCATACCCTGGCTGTACTTTTCCCAGGCCGACTGTATTTTTTTTCGCAACCACCAGGTACGTGTTAACAGAGAGGCACCGATGGCCATACCTACTGCGGGTGGCCCGGCCTTAGCTGGGCCAAGGGCGAACAGCCAACCGATGGCGACGACTATCAGAGGGGCCATACTGAATACGATCAGGTCGGGCCAGGTCAATCGCGATTGCGATCTGGCCGTGACGATCAACGGAAGATAGGCTTCCCGCCAATTCTTCCTGGCCGGGAGAGAGATGCGCTGCAGAATCAACCTGGCCAGTTCGTCCATTTGCTCAAGGCCAGCGATGGTCAACACTGGCAACTGGCCGGTGGTCCAGAGCGTGAGTGAGGACACTTCGCCATTTTCTTTTCTGTACAGGCGTGCCTTCTTAATGTCTTCAAAGTAGGCGAGCGTGGTCCTGGTCCTATGCTTTCCCTCAAGCGCGGTCTTATAGATAGCGACCCTGTCCAACCGCCAGAGGAGCTGGTAAAGCACTGACAAGAGGCCAAGCAGGCCCAGGGGGGCCAGGAGAGTGAAAACCACTACGGCGATCACGAACTCGTTGAGATAATAAACGAGTGGTCCATACAATAGGACAATGATCAAGATGGTGAACACGACGCCTGTCACCAGGATATAGGTAGTAGTCAGCCAGCGGCTCCCGGCCGGTCTCTGAAAAATATATGGCTGCATCAATCACCCTCCCTCTATAAAAATGCGCCTCAGTCGCCGATACGAAAGACGAGAACTTCGCTAATACTCCCAACAGCCAACAGGCGGCCATCCGGCGAGAAGGCCAGTGAGCGTGGATCGCCCTGGTTAAATACCTTGCTCAATCGCCCGCCCGGCCGTCCGGCCGAAGGCCCGCACGGCCAGGATCAGGTCGGCGAAGCGCGGGTCCTGGGTATAGCCCATCTTGTAGCGGTAATAAATCTGCTGGACGATGACGGCCACCTTGAACAGGCCGTAGACGTAATAAAAGCGGACGTTGGACACGTCCCGGCCGCTCCGGCGGGCGTACTGCTCCACCACCTCGGCCCGCGGCGGGTTGCCGGGCAGCGTCGTCGGGCTGAGCTGCAAGGCCTGGATTTCCGGCGGGTCGGCCGGCTCCACCCAGTAACCCAGCGCCGTCCCCAGGTCCATCAGCGGGTCGCCCACCGTAGCCATCTCCCAGTCCAGCACGCCGATGATGCGCGACCAGTCGGCCGGGTCCAGGACGACGTTGTCATATTTGTAGTCGTTGTGAATCAGGGCCGCCCCACTCTCCGGCGGCCGGTGTTCGGCCAGCCAGCCGGCCGCCCGCTCCATCTCCGGCACGTCGTCGGTCCGCGCTTTGGCGTAGCGCTGCGCCCAGCCCTGGATTTGCCGCTCCACGTACCCTTCCGGCCGGCCCAACTCGCCCAGCCCGGCCGCCTGGTAATCAATAGCGTGCAGCACCGCCAGGTTGTCCACCAGCGCCGTGGCAATCCGGGCCATTAGCGGCGGGGGCGGGGCCATCCCGGCCGGCAGGTGTGGCCGCAAAATCACCCCGCGCAGCCGCTCCATGACGTAAAAAGGCGCGCCCAGCACCGCCTCGTCGTCGCAATACAGGAGCGGCCGGGGAGCCTTAGGGTAGACCGGGGCCAGGTGGGAGAGAATCGTGTACTCCCGGTTCATATCGTGGCCGCCCTTGACATTGGCCCCAAACGGCGGCCGGCGCAGCACCAGCTCCCGCTCCCCCAGCCGCAGCAGGTAAGTCAGGTTAGAGTAGCCCCGGGGAAATTGCTCCACCTCCAGCCGGCCGCTCACCCCCGGCAGCCGCTCGCGCAGGTACGCCTCCAGCCGCTCGCCATCCAATTCCTCCCCGGCCCGCACCGCCGCCGGCCGGTCCCGCCAATCTCCAATCTCCACTCTCTAATCCTTCGGACCGAGTTTCAGGACGAAGTCTCCCATCTCTAACCCTGGATGTTACCGCTTCGGCCGCGTTTTGACCAAGAACTTAACCTTCACTTCTCTTTACGGATTTGGCGCGGAAACGGCCGCAGAAGAGAAGCGTTTTCTTGTCTGCGCTGTGTTAAAATCACAAATATGCTTGAGGATAAGGAGGCCCTTGCCTGCCCCCCTGTGCCGGTGGAGTCTCAATTCTTTAATCCAGCCTGTATCCTGCCCTACGGTCTGAAAGTGGAGCACATTCATCAGGCGATGAGCGACTTTGTTGACTTCCTGGGTTTCATTAACCAACAACTCCACTCCAGAGAGCTACCCCGGCTAGAAAGCTTTTTGATGCCGGCTAATTTCAGTAGCATGGTGGGCGAGTTTATCGGCATTACGATCCCCAAATACTGTCTTGACCTGGTGAAGAACCAATATCACAATAGACACCCCGATCTGATTCCACGAGGCATATTCCCGAACAATGCCGTGCAATATACGAGCGAAGGGATCGAAGTGAAAGGGTCGCGCCACGCGGCCGGCTGGCAAGGGCACAACCCGGAGTCTGTCTGGTTAATGGTTTTCTACTTTGACAGCAACTCAGCGGCCGATGAGGCTAAAGGCATTCCCCCCAGGCCATTTCGCTTTAGAGGGGTATACGGCGCAAAGCTCGAAAAAGAAGACTGGGCTTTTTCAGAGCGCACCGCAACTAGTCGCCGCACTATTACGGCCAGCGTCACCAGGAGCGGAGCCGTCAAAATGAAGATGAACTGGATTTACCAGGATTTAGGTAAAGGGCAGGGTTAATTGGGACTCTTTGACTGTCAACTGGGCCAGTTCAGGGATCGCCTTCAGGCTCGTCGCGTAATATTCTTCATGCCGCTCCAGCCCGATGGCGTAATAGCCAATGGCTTCGGCCGCCGCCACGGTCGAGCCGGAACCCATAAACGGATCAACCACAATACCCTCCCCCAGAGGGAGAGAGGCGTAAACGACCTGGCGTAGAAAGGATTGGGGCTTCAGACTCGGGTGGTCGGCAATCTGCCGCTCTCGGTGTGGCGTGCGTTCACTTTCAATCACGTCTTCAAATGGCTTGCCGTCTGGTTTGCGCCGCAACCCCCCGGTCTTGAATTCTTTCAGGCAATCGCTGACCTTCATTCCTTTGGGGAGCGGCTTGCGGAAAAGGCCCCAGGGCTCATAGCAGCCGCGTGGCATGGTGCAAACGTCAGGAAACTCACTCTCGGCGTTTTTCGGCCGGTCCCCACCACGCAACGTTCGCACCAACCTGACTATCTGGCCGCGAAACTCAAACCCTGCCTCGACAATAGCCGCAAAGACGATCTGCGAGAGAAACGTATTCGAAGCCAGAAAGACGTGTCCCCCTGGGCGCAGGGTACGCAAGACGAGGCTGGCCCATTCATAAAAGTACTGTTGTATCCTTTCCCTCTCTTCCTGGTCTAGGGCTGTAAACCGGGGCAAGGGCGAACGCTCGTGCCCATCAAATGAAGGTGGGATACGCCAGACTCCACCGCTGCCGTTGGTTCGTTTTTCCAACTGATCCAGGTCGTACTCCTTGACTCCATAGGGTGGGTCGGTGACGGCCGCATGGACGCTTCCCTCAGGAATGCTTTTCATCCATTCAAAACAGTCGGCGTGGATGACCAGCGACTTTTCAAAGAGGAAATGCTCGTGATCGAGAGCGAAGGGAAGCAAGATTTTATCAGTTTGCATCTTTCAATTTTAGGTAGTGTCCCTCAATAGCGTGTATAGACATAAAGTTAAAGGTCAACACCTTGTTCAAGTTCACGGCGAAAATCAGGGGGCACTCGATAACTCAACAGTTC
>JAKEFB010000303.1 GCA_022616275.1 Chloroflexota bacterium | reverse complement strand
TTCCCCTTCCAACTGCCGTATCGCTCTTCGCAGGGCTGTGACTTCTTCCCTCAGCCTCATCCTTTCAGTTTATCAATCTGCCATAAATCTGAAAAGTTACTTTTCGTGTTGGTACAAAAGTACCATGCCACTCATGTATCATTCAACGGGCCAGCCCCTCGTTAATCAGGTTGCTGCTTGCCAATGACATCCTCCGGCAAAACCGTGCGAGTGTGCAGCAGGGAGGCCAGCAGGTAAGCCAGCCCACCTTCGCCGGCTACGCCATTCTGACTGATCAATCGCAGGCGTTCCAACTCAGCCAGGCGCTCCATGTCCCGATCTGAAAATTCGTGAATCGCCTCCTGCAGCAGCTTGAGCACTCGACTCTCGCTAGAGACCAATAACTCTCGCTTTTTGACCGCTTCAATAGCCGCCTGGAGGTCTTGGGGCAGCTTGATGGACAAGATCATGACCCGTAACACCTGCATGCCCATGATCGAGATCCGGTCGTGGGCCGCTTTCTTAAACCTGTTTTCCAACCGTTGCTGAATCTCTTCATCACACAACTGATCAATCGTAAATTGGCCAATAATGTGCTGCAGAACGTTGTTGCCGTGGTTGCGGGCCATTCCTTCGGCCCCTTTGGGTAGGGCTCGGGCCATCTTGGGAACCATATCTCCTTCGACGGAGAAGGGATCAATGCCAAAGGTCATGTTCCAGTTGACGGTGACCGGAATACCGTCGGCCGTCCGCGCGCCGGTCGTCGTCCCTTCTATGGCATGTGCTCCCGTGTAGATCATATCTTTGACCATGTAGAGAAAGGGCGGCAACAACCAGTGGCGGCCGGGCCTCAGGAACTTGTGGAAAGCCCGGGTCTCGCGATTGAAGACAACGGCCACGTCCATCTCCGGGACACGGATAAAAATGTGATGATCTACGTACCAGACCAGAAAACCGGCTATGGCCACGCCCAGGCTGGCCACCAGGACAACACCAACGCCCTGCCAGCCGCCAAAGATAGCCCCAACAATAATTGTGACGGCCAACAGCCCAATTATCACCAACACGTTTCTTGCCATTCTTCACGCCTCCCGAACAGTACCTCTTGTCTGTTCAGTAACTGCTCAACTTCTCTAGTTGTGGCCGGAGGCCGGCCTGAACAGATACATGATACTTACATAATATTATACTCTATTTGGCAAGCCCTGGTTAAAAGCCGTTCAGGCGACAGTGCCTAGCGCCTCTGGGACGGAACATTTTTGTTAAAAGCATGGACAGGCTAAAAAAGTTGAGTTAGACTGAAGCCACTTGGAGGAACTCGTGTCTAATCGCGGAGAAGCGCGGGGATCATCGGTACCAGCACCCCGGCCATCAAACAGGCCCGGCACTTTTGAGCGCGGCTCAAATTTTGAGCCACTCTACAGGCCGGAAGACGACACCTACTGCTGGATATGCAACGGCCCGGTGCAAAAACGGCACTGCAAGATCATTTGCCAACTCTGTGGTTTCACCCGTGATTGCAGCGACCCATAAGAGAGTAACATGGCAACGGATAGCCGCCTGGACGAGCGGGATTGGGAACTTCTACTCCAGCGCATAGCCGATGGTAAATGCACCCCCCTGGTTGGCCCGGGAGTCTCATCCAGTTTTATGCCATTGCGTACGGACATAGCCCAAAATTGGGCCCATGAGCACGACTATCCCCTGGTTGATTCCGGCGACCTGGCCCGCGTCGCCCAATACCTGGCCGTCAAATTCGATCCTTACTTTCCCAAGGAAACGCTGCAGCGCCAGATCGGCAGCACTTCTCTGCCCGATTTCACAGCTCCTAATCAGCCGCATGCCGTCCTGGCCAGCCTCGACTTGCCTATTTACGTCACCACCAATTACGACAACTTTATGGTCGAGGCGCTGAAACACCGTAAGAAAGATCCGAAAGTTGAGCTATGCCGCTGGAATAGCGCCTTGAAGCGCAGCCAGATCTCCGTCCTGGAATCCGGGTATGAACCGACGCCAGCTAACCCCCTGGTATATCACCTGAACGGCCACTGCGAGGTTCTCGAATCGCTGGTCGTTACCGAAGATGATTACCTGGATTTCCTGGTCAACATTTCTAACGCCGAGTTCCAACTCCCTTCACGCATCCAACGGGCATTGGTTGGCGCTTCGCTACTGTTTATTGGTTACAACCCGACGGACTGGGACTTCCGCGTCCTTTTCCGTGGCCTGGTGGCCGCCACCGACGCCAGCCTGCGGCGGATCAGCGTCACCGTTCAGTTGCCGCCCGTCCCTACCGATACCCCGGCGCCCACGCTGCAAAAAGTCCGGGAGTACCTGAGCGAATATTTTGATCTGGCCGACCGCCACCTCCGCGTCTATTGGGGAACGGTGGAGGAGTTCATGACCGAGCTGAACCAGCGCTGGCAGGGCAAGCACAGCCCTGGTTCCCGCGACGCGGCCGGTGGAGACAAAGCGCCGCTTATTGACCTGATCCGCCTGCATCGCAACCTGGTTGGCCACTTTAACCGGGACGAGCTGCGCACCCTGGCCTTTGAGCTGCGGGTGGATTACGAAAATCTACCCGAGGCCAAGGAAGGCTTTGCTCGCGACCTGATCGTTTACCTGCAACACCGCAAGCGGCTGCACGAACTGGTCGAGGCCGGCCGGCGCTGGCGGCCGGAAGTGACCTGGTAGTTGATGATTACGGCAACCGCCAGCGCGCCGGCCGTGGCCGCCACAACGACCGAAAACCCCTACGTCGGGCCTCGCCCCTTTGAACGCCGGGACCGCCCCCGCTTCTTCGGCCGTGACTTTGAGGCCAACGAGTTGTTGTCGCTCATCGTCGCCCACCGCACCCTGGTCCTATACGCTGAGTCTGGGGCCGGGAAAACGTCCCTCCTGAATGCCGAGGTAGCCCCCTTGCTGGAAGAAGAAGGCTTTGACGTGCTGCCTTTTGCCCGCGTGCAGGGGCCGCTGCTGGCCGAGATCAATTCCAAAGACATTCCCAACATCTACGTCTTTTATACCCTATTGAGTTGGGCCGGGCGGGAAGCCGACCTGGGTCCCCTGGCCCGGCAAACCATTACCGGTTGCCTGGCCGACCGCCCCCGAGAAACCGACGCTTATGGCTCGCCCGCCCCGCGCGTCCTCATCTTCGACCAGTTTGAAGAGCTGTTCACCACTTTCCCGGAACGGTGGCAAGATCGGGAAGGCTTTTTCAACCAGCTCAACCAGGCCCTCAACGCCGATCCGACGCTGCGTCTGGTCTTTTCCATGCGCGAGGATTACGTCGCCCAACTGGACGCTTACGCCACCCTCCTGCCCCGCAACCTGAACACTCGCTTTCGCCTGGAGCGGATGCGGCCGCAGGCGGCCCTGGCTGCTATTCGCGGCCCATTGGGCATGACCAATCGTGAATTTGCCCCTGAGGTGGCCGAGCAACTGGTAGAGGATTTGCGTGACGTCCGGGTTCAATCGCCCAGCGGTGAAGTCATTACCGTTACCGGCGAGTTTATCGAACCGGTCCAGCTTCAGGTTGTCTGCCAGAACTTGTGGCAAGACCTGCCGCCTGACGTAACCATAATCACGGCCGCCCACCTGCAAACCTTCGGCAATATCAATCAGGCCCTGGCCCGCTTTTACGAACGCGGCCTGGAGCAGGCCTGGCAAACCAGGGCCGTCAAAGAGCGCAAGCTACGCGAGTGGTTCGGCCAGACGCTCATCACTCCGGCCGGCACGCGGGGCACCGTCTACCGGGACCGGGAACAGACCGGCGGCATCAGCAACAAAGTCGTTGACGTCCTGGAAAACCACCACCTGATTCGCGGTGAATGGCGGGCTGGCGCCCGCTGGTACGAGCTGACCCACGACCGGCTCATTGAACCCATTCAGTGGTCCAACCGGGAGTGGCAGGAGCAACAGACCCGCTTGCTGATTCGCCTGATTGGCTTTCCGGTGGTTATTATTATCAGTGGACTGGTCTGTTTTTTGCTATTCCAGCTAATATGGGTCCAACCTAGGGGTGGCAATACTGAATCAACGCGACAGGTAGCGATGGCCGCTACTACAGTAGCGGCCATCGCTGGAACCAGTACAGCAGCCTTTGAAGAAGCTATGGCCGAGTCCACCATCTCGGCCGCCACTTCGGTGTTCGAGCTAGAAGAGGCCAGGGCGACGGCCGATGCCAGGGGCACGATGGAGGCAGCCGCCATAGCCACCGGCGACGCCCAGGCCACGGCCGGGGCCATTGCCCAGGCGACGAGCAACGCCCAGGCCACGGCCGGGGTCATTGCCCAGGCTACCAGCGATGCCCGGGCTACAGAGGCGGTCGTTGCCCATGTGACGGCCGATGCCGCCAACAGCGCGGCCGAGCGTTTTGACCGGGTCCGGCCGCTGCGTCCGGGGCTGAGCGTTGGCGGCGGCGGCAGCAGCGGCACCCTGGGCGCTTTTGTCCGCGACGAACAGGGCAACGTTTACCTGCTGGCCTATACCAGCGCTGTCACCGGCGACGCAGCCACTCAAGTCTTACAACCTGCGCCGGTAGATGGCGGCGAAACGCCGGCCGACGTGGTTGCCAGCTTAACCGGGTCTACGACCGGGCTCTTTAGCCTGGCCCGGCTGGAAAACGGGGTGGAATTTGAAACCACCATTCCCGGTATTGGCCCCATTCGAGGCATCGGCGAGCCGGCTGTGGGCATGGCCGTTCAATTCCTGGGGCGAACCAGTGGTCTGAATTCCGGAACAATTAATGCTGTGGATGTAACCGTTAGCATCCCCCTGAACGATGGCAGCCAGGTCCGGCTAACCGACGTTTTTATCACCAATAGAGTTTCCAAGGAAGGCGATGGGGGTGCGCTGGTGGTAGATGAGCAAGGCTTTGCGCTTGGCCTTATTGCCGGCGGGTCAGAGGATGCGACGGTCATCATTCCAATTGAAGAGCTACTCGACGACTTTGATGTTGAATTTGCTTACACCAGCCAGGAGCCGATCACCCTCAGCGACCATGAGGCCGGCGTCCGCGCCGTAGCCTTTAGCCCAGACGGGAACATTCTGGCCTCGGCCGGCGACGACCTGATTATCCGGCTGTGGGACGTCAATGATCTTGACTCCCAGCCTCTTATTCTGCGTGGTCATCAAGGTGGAATCAGAGCGTTGGCCTTTAGTCCTGATGGTCAACTCCTGGCTTCAGCCGACGTAAACGGGGTTATTTACCTGTGGAACCTGGCTGATCCGTCGGCGCCATCAGTCACTCGGGACGATCATGAGGATAGCGTGCGGTCGTTAGCTTTCAGCCCGGCCGGCCAGATCCTGGCGTCTGGTAGCTGGGATGCAACCATCCGCCTGTGGGAAGCCAGTAGCCCAGGCGTCCTTACTTATTACACCTTGCAGACGACCAGCGACCTGGTTTATGACGTCGCTTTCAGCCCTGACGGTAGAACGCTGGCTTCGGCGCAGAACGATGGGACGATCACTTTGTGGGACGTGGGCAACCCGAGTGCTCCTACTCTGATTACCTCCGCTCAAATCCACAACGCCGCGGTGCTATCGGTGGCTTTCAGCCCCGATGGGCAAATACTTGCTTCCGGCAGCTCAGACAACACGATCCGTTTCACAAATGTGGACGCCTTTCTTTCGGGTTCAGTAATCACCCTTCGCGGCGGCGAAGCGTTCGTTTGGGATGTGGCCTTCAGTGCCGACGGGGACAACCTGGCCTCGGCCGGCGCCGATGGCGAGATCCGTTTATGGGACGTGACCAATCTCAACGCCAGCCCCACCATTCTTCATGGTCACCAGGCGGCCGTCTACTCTCTGGCTTTCAGCCCTGACGGTCGTTGGCTGGCCAGCGCCAGCGACGACGCCACCGTAAGAATCTGGCCCCTACGGTAACACCGAAGTTGTCTGTGTAAACAGAAAGTGGTCGTGGTAATAATGAATCCACAAAAAGGACAGCACGCCGATATAGTAGGACGTTTCCAAGGCGTAGCTGGCCTCGGCCCACTTGCCGCCCACGCCAAAGTATAAAATCGTAAAGACGACGGCAATAATGACCCCGGCCCCGGCCGTCAGGGCCAGGTTAAAGCCGTAAAACCAGCGGGCCTTGCCGTCCTCGGACATGCGCTGCAATAGCGGCTTGCGGGCCAGTTCTCCCCGGCCGTAACGCAGCCGGTTGACGTACCAGGTCAGCGCCAGGTATTGGAACGAATGCCAGACGTTCATCCCCTGGAAGGCCGTATCCAGGTTGCCCAGGGCGGGAACGACGAAGGACGCCGCGGCCGTAAAGGCAATAAAAATAATCTTGGGCACATGGGCCGTGCCGTTGCTCCACTCCAGAATACTCTTGACAATAAAAGCCAACAGCGAAACGCCAAAAGCCGCGCCGGCCGCGTAAACGACCCAGGGCTGTTCAAAAAGGGAGGGAATGGCATCATTTAACTCGGTTGGCCCAATAGAAAAGTCCTGGGTAACGGCTATCCGGTAAGCGGCAATGGGATACAAGCTGGTCAAGACCACGGCGTAGTCAATCGCTCTGGACAGGGGTGTTAAGGTGGTCCTGCCGGGTGCCTGGCGGGCTTTCTGGTTATAAGACTCGACCACGAAAAGAATTTGGTGCAGGACGTGAATGGACGCCCAAAAGAAGAAAATGGTCAACAGCAAGGTCAAATTGGTCAGGGCCAGGGTAATGACAATTAAGGGAATGATGATGGAGGAGCGAACAAAACCGTTGTAACGCTGCCGAAAGTCGTGGTCCAGCGCCGTGCGAGTAAAAGTGGCGTACATGTGCGGCCCGCCAATCATGACGGCAATCAACAGGTTTACCGCCTGCCGGCCAGCGTCTGACTCTAACCGAAGAACGTCTTTCGTCAACAGCCAGGTAAGGTATGGTATCGGAACCAGGACAACGCTCAGGCTGATAAAGGCCAGGTCCCACTTACGGTTGTAAATCCACTTCCCCTCGCTCATCGAAGGCGCTTGTTGCCGGAAAGCTACTGCCGTCGCGCTCATCTTATTTTCCTCCTTGAGTCCCAATGATAACGTTGAGTCTTGGAGATTGGAGATTAGAGATTAGAGATTGCGAGCAAGCTCCGGTTGCCAATCTCCAATCTCCAATCGCTAATCTCTAGCCAGGTAACCATGACTATTGTACCAATCAAAGGCCTGCTGTACAGCCACCTTGAAAGAGGTTTGCGGCAGGTCCAGTTCTTCTCTGGCTTTCCGGCTGTCGGCGTAAATTGCCATCCCGGCCAGCCGGACCTGGTTGGCGTCTAGCACCACCCGGTTGCCCACCACCCGGCGGGCCATGGCCACGGCCAGGGATGCCGGGGGCAGCACCCAGCCCGGAATAGCCAGGAACGGCGGCCGCTGCCCGACCACCTCACACATCATCGTGATCGCCTGGCGGTGGGTCAGGTTTTCTCCGGCCAGAATGTAACGCTCCGCCACCCGGCCGCGCTCGGCGGCGGCAATGTGCCCGACGACCACATCCTCTACGGCAACAAAATTGACGCCGCCCGGCGGAAAGAAGCGCAGCCGCCCCCTGGCTGCCTCGATCACCAGTGAACCGGAAATCTGGTTCACGTCGCGCGGACCAAGCACGACGGAAGGGTTGACGATGACGGCCGCCAGCCCGGCCATGGCCGCCAGCCGCACCTCAATTTCGGCCAGGTGTTTGCTGTGGCCGTAAGGGAACTGTTCCGGCCGGAGGTTGAATTCGTTTGACTCGTCCAACAACCGGCCAGGCGCCGGCAGCCCCATTGCCGCCAGCGAGCTGGTAAATACCAGCCGCTTCACCCTCACGGCCTGGGCCGCCGCCAGCACATTCTTCGTCCCCTCCACGTTGACCCGGTAAAGCCACTCCTGGCCCTGCCGCCAGTAGTCGGACACGGCCGCTACGTGAAAGACCCAATCGCAACCGGCCATGGCCTCGGCCAGGACGGCCGGCTCATCCAGCACATCGCCCAGCGCCTCTTCATAGGCCAGCCCTTCCAGCGCGGCCACCGATGACGACGGCCGGCGTAGCACCCGGGCTGTAATCCCACGCTCATTCAAGCCGGCCACTAGATTGGCCCCAATAAAGCCCGTTCCACCTGTAACCAGGGCGCGCATCGGCTATGTGGGGGTAAAAAGCGAGGGGAATTTAAAACCCAGCGACAGGTCACCCCAGCCGACAACCCGGCCTGTCAACAGGCTGCGCCAGCGGCCCACCTGGAGCGTGAAAAGCGAACAACAGGCGTGCGGGCTGGGAAACCACATCGTCAGGGCCGGCCGCTCCACCTGGCCTTCGCCTGCGCTCCCACCGGCCGGATTCACGATCACGTGCCAGCGGCCGCCGCCCCGGCCGGCAACAATGAAATTGATCCCCGCTTCCAGATCGCCGCCGCGCTCTGGCCAATAGGCGCATGAAACTACGTGAAGAAAACGAGTCAACTGGCGCTGCATCATTTCCGACGAAAAATGCTGCCATAAGGGCCTGACCCCGACGCCGTTGGCCAGTTGGGCACCGTGGGTAATACCTGGATGGGCCAGTTGGTTGCCAATGGTCTGGGCCACTGTCAACGGCCGGTTGTAGGCCGGCAGTGGAACCGGCGCAGCCAACTCGGCGTCTGAAAGCTGTCTAGTCCGGGTCGCAACCTGGCCCAACGTAGCCAGCAACGTCTCGGCCACCATTTCGGGTGGCCGATCCTGGCGGGCAGCGATTTCCTGGGCGTTGTAGCCGGCCAGCTCCTCTCGGCGGGTCAGACCAGGGAAAACCACCGGCCGGCCGGCCAGGGCTTCCTCCATCCCCTGCTGCATGGCCTCGGCGACGGCCGTCACGTGGCAGAGCGCCTGGCTCAACGTCCAGCCGCCAGACCTTGTCTCCGTCGGCCGCTCCCAATCGGCTGGCGACACGGCGCTAAAAAAGTCACCCAAAATCGCCCGCAACTGCTCCAGGTCGGCCGCCAGAGCGTCCGATGAAAGGGCAGACATTATCACACCATCATCTTGCAGTTACCGGCCGCTCGATTCCGAATCCACACGGTCCTGGTAAAGCCACAATTACCCCGCCAGCCACAATGGCAAGAATGCCAGATACGACCATCCTGGCAGGGGCACTTTTCAACGATTCAACTTCCTTCTCAAGGGTGGCAATTTCGCTTTTAGCCCTTTGGGCAGCCAACAACTTTTCACTAGGGGAAAGCGGGCGCATCATCTCCTGGCGCAACCGAAGGCGCTCCTCCTGAGTTATCGAAGGAGCCGAAGCAACGACCTTATCCCGATGCTTAATAAGGTGTTCATAATTACAATGTTCGCAGACAAACCAACCGACCTCGGCCGTCCTACGCAATCGGCCGCCGCAGCTTGGGCAAGCTAACGTGATAAAATTAGCCATATGGACTCCCTCTCGAATCCTCACACACCGCTACTCAGTTCTCAGTCCTCATCACTTCTACAATTGTTGCCTCGCCCTGGCCCACGCCGACGCAGAGGGTCGCCAGGCCGTAGCGCATCCGCTCGCCGGCCGCTGCCCGGCGGTGCATCTCGTAGATCAAGGTGGACAGGATGCGTGCCCCGGAGCAGCCCAGGGGGTGGCCCAGGGCAATGGCCCCGCCGTTGACGTTCGTCATCTCGTGGCCCAGGCCCAATTCCCGCATCACCGCCAGGGCCTGGACGGCAAAGGCCTCATTCAATTCCACCAGATCAATGTCGTCCAGCGCCAGACCGGCCCGCTGCAACGCTTTCTGCGTAGCCGGCACCGGTCCCAGGCCCATCGTGCGCGGGTCCACGCCAGCCGCGGCCGACGCCAGCCAGCGGGCCAACGGGCGCATACGCAGGGCCTCGGCCTTCTTAGCCGACATCAGCACCAGGGCCGCTGCCCCGTCGTTCAGGCCACTGGAATTGCCGGCCGTCACCGTGCCCCCTTTGCGGAACGCCGGCCGCAGTTGGGCCAGTTGCTCCAGGCTGGTATCCAGGACGTAGCCATCTTCGCCCTTACGGATGCGGGGGTGCTCGTCGGTATCCACCACCACATCGCCCTTACGCCGGGTGATGACTATCGGCGCAATCTCGGCCTGGAAACGCCCCTCGTTAATGGCGACGCAGGCGCGGCGCTGGCTTTCCAGGGCAAAAGCATCCTGTTCCTCGCGGCTAATTGGGCCGCCCTCTATCTGCCCGGCGCAGCTCAGCTCGTAAATGTTTTCGGCCGTCTCGCCCATCACCTCCAGCGGGAACATCGCCTCCATTTTGGGGTTGGGATAGCGCCAGCCCAGCGTCGTGTCCCAGCCGGTAATGTTGCCCGATGGCCCCCAGGCCTGGGGATTTTTCGGGACGGAATATGGGGCGCGGGTCATGCTCTCTACGCCGCCGGCGACAAAGACCTCCCCCTCGCCGCAGGCAATGGCCCGCGCCGCCTGGTTGACGGCGTTCAGCCCGCTGGCGCACAGCCGGTTGACGGTCACGCCGGCCACCGAGTGGGGCAGACCGGCTAGCAGGGCCGCCATCCGGGCCACGTTGCGGTTGTCCTCGCCGGCCTGGTTGGCGCAGCCCAGGTACACTTCTTCAATCTCGTTCGGGTCAACGCCGGCCCGGGTGATCGCTTCCTTCACCACCAGTGCGGCCAGGTCATCCGGCCGGACTTCTGATAAAGCGCCGGCGTGCCGTCCAATCGGTGTCCGCGCCGCGCTGACTATCACGACATCTCTCATCAAACTTTCTCCATGCCCAGGTTAATCACCAGGTTTTTCTTCGGCCACGGCGAAAACGGCCGCTACATCCACCACGAATCCCGCTAACAACGCCGAAGTGGCCTGGTCGCCACTTTCAAACTCACCATGCACTATGTACACCTCGCCATCCAATCGCAAAACAGTGATACGCTCGTTTTCTGGGTCTACAATCCAAGTCCAAATGGGTGTCTTTTACGTTAACTCTCATCTCTAATCGTTGCTTTCCAACTCCTTCTCAACTGCCTCTTTAATTGTACCGGCCGCCACCAGTTGGCGCACTTCCTCAATATAAGGGGCCAGGAAAACGTCTTCCTCCAGAAATGGGACGCGCTGGCGAATCAGACCGTAGGCTACGGCCGTGCCCTGGCCCAATGGGGCGGCCGGCTGGCTGGTCAGGCGGCGGCGCAGGTCCGCCCCCTGGGCCGCCGCCAGCAGCTCAATAGCCACAATGGTTTCTACGTGCCCGGTGATTTGCCCGGCCTGGCGGGCGGCCGTGGCCCCCATGCTGACGTGGTCCTCCACGTTGGCGCTGCTGGGAATAGTGTCGGCGCTGGCCGGGTGAGCCAGGACCTTGTTCTCCGAGGCCAGGGCGGCGGCCGTGTACTGGACCATCATAAAGCCGCTTTCCAGCCCACCGTGCTCCGTCAGGAACATGGGCAGTACCCCGCCGTTGCTATCGGCGTCCACCAGCCGGGCCACCCGCCGCTCGCTCATATTGCCCAGCTCTGTCAAGGCCAGCTTCAAGTAATCCATGGCGATAGCCACCGGCTCGCCGTGAAAATTGCCGGCCGATATCACGTCGGCTTGGCCTGTCTCCTCGTCCACAAAAATGATTGGGTTGTCGTTCACGGCGTTTAATTCAATGTCTATCACCCACCGGGCGTAGGCAATGGCGTCGCGCACCGCACCATGTACCTGGGGCACGCAGCGCAGCGTGTACGGGTCCTGGACGTTGAGTGAGCCAGCCCCACGTAAAAAGGCGCTGCCGGCCAGCAACTGGCGCAGAAAAGCGGCGCAATCTATCTGGCGCGGGTGCGGCCGCACGGCGTGGACGCGGGCATCATAGGCCCTGTCCGTGCCGTTCAGCGCCTCCAGGCTCAGGCAAGCGGCCACGTCAGCCGTCAGAGCCAGGTTAATGGCCTGCCGCACTAGCAGCGCCCCGGTAGCCACCATCTGGGTCGTCCCATTGAGCAAAGCCAGTCCCTCCTTAGCCCGGAGTTCCAGGGGACTCAGACTGGCCCGCTCCAACGCGACCCGGCCGTCCAGCAACTCTCCCTGGTAGTGAGCCTGCCCTTCGCCAATCAGCACCAACGCCAGGTGGGCCAGGGGCGCCAGGTCGCCGCTGGCCCCCAGTGAGCCCTGGGCCGGGATGCGCGGGTGAACGCCGTGGTTGAGCATCTCCAGCAAAAGCTGGATAACCTCCGGCCGGACCCCGGAATAGCCCAGCGCCAGCGTATTGGCCCGCACCAGTAGCATGGCCCGCACGATCTTTTCCGAGAGGTCGGGGCCAACACCTACGGCGTGGCTGCGGACCAGGTTTTGCTGCAACTGCCGCGTCTCGGCCGCGTCAATGATCTGGTCCTTGAACCGGCCGAAGCCAGTGGTGATGCCGTAAACCACCTCTCCCCGGGCGACAAACGCTTCCACGGCTGCCCGCGCCCGCTCCACCCTGGGCAGCACCGCCGGGTCCAGGGTCACCGGCCGGCCGTTAGCTACGGCGACGACGTCGTCTACTTTTAGATTATTGCCAGAAACAACCAAAGGAATCATGGAGCAATTATATGGTGATTTAGCCGAATGGGCAGGCTTGGGAAACTGTCGTTTATCGAGTAATATACCCTGGCTAAGGAGGAACGATGGCCAAGTTTCGCATGCTTTGTCTTGACGGAATCTGGATCAAAGAAAATTTTCTTTAGCGCGAACAACCTCCCGAAGGCTTCCACACTGGATAGCCTGCTTTGGAGGAGTCTCCCGGAGGTTTGAAACAAGCATGAATGAATAACTGGCAAAACATTATCGGACATGAGTGGGCAGTAGGCCTTCTGCAAAACGCGATTGAACATGATCGCCTTGGCCACGCGTACTTGTTTACCGGGCCGGCCCAGGTGGGCAAGACCACCCTGGCCCGCACCTTCGCCCAGGCGCTGAACTGCGCCGCCGAGGCTATCTCTGACCGGCCGTGCGGCCGCTGCCGCTCCTGTACCCTCATTGCCGCCAACCGCCACCCGGACGTCAGGCTGGTACTGGGCGAGGTGAGCGGCCGGGGCAAGCTGACGATCAAGATTGACCAGATCCGGGAACTCCAGCAGGCGTTAAGCCTGACGGCAACGGAGGGCCGCTACAAAGTGGCCATTTTGAAACAGTTTGACGCCGCCAACCTCAGCGCCGCCAACGCCTTTCTAAAAACCCTGGAAGAGCCGCCCCGGAACGTCGTCCTGCTGCTGACGGCCGCCGACGCCGATACCCTGCTACCTACCATCGTTTCTCGTTGCCGGACCATTGGCCTGCGCCCCCTGGCCGTGACGACGATTGAAGCGGCGCTACAACAACGCTGGGGAGCGGCCCCTGAACAGGCCCGGTTGCTGGCCCACCTGGCTGACGGCCGGCTAGGTTGGGCCAGCCAGTCGTTGCAGGAAAAAGCTCTCCTGGCCGAGCGGGAAAGCCAGCTTGTCCTCTTACGAGACGTGTTGGCCGAAAAGCGCACCGGCCGCTTCCACCTGGCCGACCGGCTGGCCAGGAAACCGGAGGATTTACCGCCCATGCTGCGCACCTGGCTCACCTGGTGGCGCGACGCCGTTCTGCTGGCCTGGAGTAGTGAAGCGTCCAACCCTCTCACCAACCTCGACCAGGCCGAGATTTTGCGACAACTGGCCCACGCCTGGCCGGCCGGCCAGTTCCTGGCCAGCCTCCAACAGACGGAAAAAGCCCTCTGGCAACTGGAACACAATGCCAATACCCGGCTGGTGTTGGAAAACCTGTTCCTGGTTTATCCCCTGAATACTATTGGTGCTACTGGTCAGGCTCAGTAGAGCCAATCATGTCAAACACCACTCCTCCCTTGACTGCTACTTCCTGGACAATCTCGTCGGCCAGGTTGATTACTTCCGTGTCGCTGTGCGGCAGTAGCTCTTCGGTCACGTCAATCCGGCCGTCCCGGCACAGAACTGTCAGGGGCACTTCGTAGGTCGCCTGCGGCTCCTCCACCTGGTAATTACGCTCTGCCTGAATGCCTTGTTCTTTCAAAGTGGCGTAGAGGCGGTCCACGTACTCACCACCCTCGACAAACAGGTCGTTGATTTCCCGCGCATCCTGAAAACGGTCCCAGGTCGTGTGCATGAAGGTAATACGCCGCCAGCGCAGGCTGACAATCGGTTCGGCCAGGCGCTGCAGCGGGCCCAACTGGACCTTATAATACAACTCCTGCGCTCGGGGATGGTCCGGCTGGTCAGGAAACAGGTCAAGGCGGGTCGCCAGCTCGTGCCCCACCTGGGGGGCGTAGTAATGAATGGCCCACTTCAGGTCGCCAAAATTATGGCCAAAATAAAAGGCGAAATACTCGGCATGCAATCCCTTGGGGGCGTGTCGTTGGGGAATGCGGTACCAGCCCTCCTCCTGGATAACGGCAAAGTCGGCCAGGCTCGGCACATACGTCACCAGAACGCGGTCCTCCGGATACATGGGGCTATTGTATCATATCCACCCACATGCCAAACCGGTCAAAAAAGGTATAATCAGGAGCTATTAAGCAGATCTGGAGAAAAGGATGAATGACCCTCGCGTAACCAAATTAGCCTGCTTACTAGCCAATTATTGCGTTGCCGTTAAGCCCGGCGACAAGGTTGCCATTAACAGTAATCTCGCTGGCCTGCCGCTCCTCACGGAAACCTATCGGGAAGTCCTGCGGGCTGGGGGCTATCCACTGCTTTTCTGGCAGGAGGACGAGTTTCTTGAAATCTTATTGAAAGAAGGCAACGACGATCAGTTGCGCTACATTCCCGAAGCGATCAAAATCGTCAACGATACCTATGATTGCCGTATCTCGGTGCGCGGGTCCGGCAACACCCGGACCCTGAGCGGCGTTGACCCGGCCCGGCAACGGACCTTACAGGCGGCCGGCCAGGAATTGTTTGCCACCTTTATGCGCCGCAGCGCCACCGGGGAACTGCGCTGGGTCGGCACGCTTTTCCCCAGCAACGCCTATGCCCAGGAAGCTGATATGTCCCTGAGCGACTTCGAGGATTTTGTCTACAGCGCCTGCTACGTGGACAAAGAAGACCCCGTAGCCGAGTGGCAAAAAATCTCGGCCGAGCAGCAGAAATTGGTGGACTGGCTGAAGGGCAAAAAAGAAGTCGCCGTCCGGGGACCGGATATTGATATGACGCTGTCTATTGCGGACCGGACCTTCATCAATTCTGATGGCAAACATAATATGCCTAGCGGTGAGATCTTCACCGGCCCGGTCGAGGAGTCGGTCAACGGCTGGGTCTGTTTCACTTACCCGGCCATCAGCAACGGCCGCGAAGTAAGCGGCATTGAGTTACAGTTCGAAAACGGCCAGATTACAAAAGCCAGCGCCAAAAAGAACGAAGAGTTCTTGCTGGCCATGTTGGACACCGATCCCGGCGCTCGCTACCTGGGTGAGTTTGCCATCGGCACCAACAACAACATCCAACGCTTCACCAAATCCATTCTGTTCGACGAAAAAATCGGCGGCACACTGCATATGGCCGTTGGGGCCGGCTACCCGGAAACGGGTAGCAAGAACGTTTCGGCCATCCACTGGGACATGATCTGCGACATGCGCAATGGCGGCCAGATGTGGGTAGACGGCGAGTTGTTTTATGACAGTGGCCGGTTTCTCATCTAAGGAGGACGACGGACGATGGACAATAACTTTTCATCCGTCGTCTGTTGTCTATCGTCGGTCGTCATGATAATTTCCTATGCCTGAACTACCCGAGGTGGAAACGACCGTTCGCGCCCTGCGCCGGCCGCTGGTTTCCCAGGTCATCGTGGACGTCCGCAACGACTGGCCCAGCCACATCGTCACGCCCACGCTACCGGAGATGCAACGCCGTATTCGCGGCCGGCGGGTTGAGACCATTGACCGGCGCGGCAAGTATCTGCTGTTCTCCCTGAGCGGCGGCGAAACGCTCATCATCCATCTGAAAATGACCGGCCACCTTTCGGTTGTTCCGGCCGATACGCCACCGGATAAACACGATCATACCGTCTTTGTTCTGGCAGACGGCGAAGAACTTAGATTCCAGGATACCCGCAAATTCGGGCGGGTCTACCTGGTCCAGGACAAACAACAGGTCTTGGGCGCGCTTGGCCCCGAACCCCTGGCCGCCGCCTTCACGGCCGAGAGCCTGCACGAAAGATTGCAGCATCGGAAACGGGTATTAAAGCCCCTCCTCCTAGACCAGACCTTTGTCGCCGGCATCGGTAATATTTACGCCGACGAGGCTCTCTATTACGCCAGGCTCCATCCCCAGCGGATGTCTCATTCCCTGGCGAAAATTGAGAGCCAAGCCCTCTACGCCGGTATTCAGGAAACGTTAAAATTGGGTATTGCGCGCGAAGGGGCCAGTATAGACAATTATCGCAAACCAGACGGTAGTAAGGGTGATATGCAAAACACGGTGATGGTGTATGGTCGGGCCGGAGAACCGTGTCTTCGCTGTGGTCGGCCGGTCGAGCGGATTGTCCTGGGCGGCCGGAGCACCCATTTCTGTCCTAACTGTCAGAAATGAGTCTAAACCCCGAGGGTCTTTAAGACCGGCGGGGTTTGGCAGTGAAATAAGGGATGAAAGATGGATAACGAAATTGAGGTTATGCGTGTCTTGCGTATTCCCCCAATGGGCAAGCTGGTAGTCGAAGTCGGCGGCCAGCGTTATGACAAACTGGCCGACGTCCCCAGCCAGGAAATCAAGTTTCGCCTGATGGCCGCTATTGGCGAGTTGATTATCTTCGCCAACGGGTACAACACCCTGGTAGATGCCGGGGTCGCCCCGCCACTCACTGTACCACTTGCTCCAGAGGCGGAGACGGCCAACCTGGAGGAGCGCCGGGCCGCCTTTGTGGCTACTCTGGAACGACAGCGCGACGCTATGCGGGCCGCGACAGTCACTGCCATCCCCCCCACCCCCCACCTCCCTCATCCGGCTGTAGAAGCGTTAGCGCCGGCTTCGCCAGCCCCGGAACAGGCGCCCTCGCCCCGAGAACTAAGCATCGTCGAGCAAATTGACGCCATCTTGCAGAAATACATCGCCGCCGACCCCCGGCTGGCCAGGCGTTCTATTCACCTGGAGCACGCTCCCAATGGCGGCCTGCGTATTACGGTGGACAATAACTATTACCAGCGCCCGGCCGAAATCGAAGAAAAAGAAGTTCAACTGGTGATCAAGATGGCTTTGAAGGAATGGGAGTCCAGTTAGCGTTCTGGCACTATTGCCGCAAAGTGTTGGATCAGTCGTTCGCGGCCGTCGGGAGGGAGGAAGGCGGCCGCGGCCGCATTTAAGATCATCTGCCGTAGTTCTCGGTAACCTAATCCCAACGCCTGGACCGCCACCTGGTACTCGTCTGTCAGTGTACTGTCGCTGACGCTGGGGTCATCGGTGTTGAGCGTCACCCGGATACCCAGGTCTAACAAGTCCAACAAGGGGTGATGGCTGATACTCCGCACAACGCCAGTTTGGAGATTGCTAGTGAGGCAAATCTCCAGCGCCACTTCCCGCTCTCGCACCAGTTGCAGCACTTCAAAATTCTCTACTGCCCGCACGCCATGACCCAGCCGGGCAGCGTACAGTTCTTCCATAGCGTTGCGTGCCGTTTCCGCCCCAGTCCACTCACCAGCATGAACGGTAATCCCCATATTCAATTCCCTGGCCTGCCTGAAAATGGAACGAAAAGGATGAGAAGGATAATTGACTTCATCGCCGGCCAGATCAATGCCGACGATGCCCCGGTCGCGCCGGTCAAAGGCAATGCCGGCCACTTTGCGGGCTAACTCCACCTTTTCGTGCCGGACCAGGGTAATAATCAGACCCACCTCAATGTGGCAGGCCTGGCTGGCTCGTTGGGCCGCTTCAATCACCCAGTCAGTCACGTCTTCCAGGGGGAAGCCACGCACCCGGGCCAGCGCCTGGGGACTAAAGCGCAACTCCAGGTAATGGATGTTGTCGGCCGCTGCGTCAGCAATGGCTTCGTAGGTAATCCGGGCCACTGCCTCCGGGCTGCGGTAAAAGCGGCGCAATACTTCAAACTTGGCCAGAAAACTTTTAGAACTGGGCGGGTCATTGGTCACCTGGACGTAGGGGCGCAGGCTCTCAATATCGTCGGCCGGCAGCTCCATGCCGTGTTCTCGGGCAATTTCAGCCAGGGTATCCAGCCGCAACGAACCCTCCAGGTGCCGGTGGAGGTCAATCTTTGGCATGGTTTTTAGTGCCTGGTAGGTTAACTGTTCGTCTTGACCGGGCAAGTTTTTATCTCGTCATTATGCAAATGGCTACGGCCGGCACGCCAGCCGCGCTGCCAAAAAGAGGCGCTTGCTTACTGCTACGCCCCCGCCACCCTCATCTAGCCTCCTGGTGGCGTGGCAGCGCAAAATAAAAGGCGCTCCCCCTATTTAGTTCACTTTCCACCCAAATTTGTCCCTGGTGGGCGTCTACGATGCGCTTGACAATGGCCAGGCCAATGCCAGCCCCGCCAAAACGCCGCCGCGAGGTGCCATCTACCTGATAGAAGCGCTCGAAAATCCGCTCTAGCTTATCCTGCGGCACGCCAATACCTTCGTCAGAAACCATCACGATGATCCGGGGCCCTTCGTCCTCCATCTGGATATTAATATCGCCCCCATCTGGACTAAATTTCATGGCGTTCACGATCAGGTTATCGAGAACCTGAGTGATGCGCCCGCGGTCGGCCACAACCAGCCCATCGCTAGTCGGGGGCTCAAAAATGAGGTTAATCCCCTTGCGGTCGGCCGTCAGCCGGTGCCCGGCTACCGCCTCCTGGATCAATTTGGCAATGGAAAACTCTTCTTTAATGAGGTTACCGACGTCAATGCGCTGCAGCGACATGATGTCGTCCACCAGGCGAGTAATTTCCACCGTCTTATCAGCCACAATTTGTAACGTACTGTGCTGCTCTGGCGTAATGAGGCCCATTTCCCCATCCATGAGGAGGTCCACGTACCCCTTGACGAAAGTCAGCGGCGTGCGCAACTCGTGGGAGACGTTTTGCACTAACTCATCCTTAAGCCGGTCGCTTTCCTTAAGCTCCTCGTAGGCAACGGCCAGCTTGGCCGCCCGGTCTTCCGCCTCTTCGTATAAACGGGCGTTGGCAATGGCCGTGCTGACCTGGGCCGCGGCCACAGTCATCAGTTGAATGTCCGACTGGTCAAAGGCGTTGGGTCTGTCGCTGTCCACCGCCAGTGCGCCAATCACCTCGTCGCGGCTGATCAGGGGAACGGCAATCAGGCTGCGCACCACTTCGTCAAAGAAGAGGAAATCGGGCTGGGCGTAAGTATCCTGGATGTAGATGGGCCGGCGCTCGCTCACGGCCTTGCCGGAAACCCCCTCGCCGACCTTCATCCGGGCCCGATGCACCCACTTAGGGTTAATGCCGGCCGCCGCCTCAATCACCAGTTCCTGGGTTTGCTCGGACAGCAAGACAATGGAGCTGGCCCGGGCGTTTAATAATTTCTGCAAAACCTGGACGGTGGTTTCCATCACCAGCTCCACGCGCAGATTACCTGTTACCTGCTGGGCCATGTCCACCAGGGCGGACATATCTCGCAGGCGGCGCTGGGCGTCGGCAAATAGGCGGGCGTTTTCGACGGCCACGGCCGCCTGGTCGGCCAGCAGGCTCAATAGCAACTGTTCATCCTCGGTAAACTGGTGCTTTTGCAGGTAGGTCAGCGTAAAGGCGCCCAGCACCCGGTCGCCCCGCTTGAGTGGAAAACCGGCAATAGCCCCAATTCCCCAGGCGCTTGCCTCCGGCGACTGGAGCAGGGGGTGGCTGGCGGCGTCGGAGATAATGACTGGCTCCCCGGTGTGGGCCGTGGTAGCCGTTATGCCGTTGCGGCGGGGCTTGGATACGGCCGGCGTGCGGCTGCCATCGCGAGACAGAGCCGAGCCAAAAGTCAACTCATCCTTTTCCTGATCATACAGAAATATGTGGACATTATTGGCTTCAATCAACTTTAATGCCGAATTAGTAATCACGTCCAGGACGACGTTCAATTCCAGCGGCGTGTTTAATTGCAGGGCGATGTCGTGGAAAGCGGATAACTCGTCCACGCGACGCTGCGCCTGGCCGTACAGGTCGGCGTGCTCGATGGCTACGGCCGCCTGGCGAGCCAGGTTACGGGCCAGTCGAATATCCTGGTTACTGAAGGGGCGTGGGCGCTGCTGGCCGGCCCGCCCCAGAGCCAGCAGACCCAGTTCCTGGTTGCGCCAGATGAGCGGCACCAGGAGCAACGATTGTAGTCTGGCCGCCTTTAAAAGGGCCTTATCATACTGGTCCGTACCCCCATCACGCCGCAAGATACAGGGCTCTCTGGTCTCAAAGACCTGGCGGACGGTGGGGTGACGCTCAATTTGCGATAGTGTACTGATGTCGCCGGCTGGCGAGTGATCTGACTGGCCAGCGCCAACCCGAGCCATCGGAATCAGGTTGCGGCGGCCGCTCTCCCAGACAAACATAGTACACTCATCGGCCTGCAACGCCGCGGCAAATTCCTTGACCACTGTCTGCATGACCGAACTCTGGTCCAATTCGGCCGTCATCGTGGCTGTGGCCTCGTAAAGCGTCATCAGTTCGGTGAGCTGGCGCTGAACTTCTTCGTGCAAACGGGCATTTTGCACAGCCACGGCCGCCTGGGAGGCCAGTGTCGAAACCAGCCATTTCTCCCGTCCCCCATAAGCCCCCACGTGGACGCTATCCACCATCAAAACGCCCAGCACTGTGTCGCCGGCCACCAACGGAGCAGCAATAAAGGAGCGGACGTGTTCAGCCCCCTTGACGACGATCCAGCGAGGCTCATTGCGCACGTCGTCTAGCACCACTGCCTTTTTAGTGGCCACAATCTCTTTTAAGATCAGGCTGTCACGTAGAGCAGTATTGGCGTGTTTCACCACCGTGGCCTCGTCAGCATAGCCCCGGTGGGCGGTAAAATCTATTTCTCCCTCGTTAATCAGGGCGATGGATACCGAATCATAAGTGACTACGTCGCCCAGGGCCACCAGGAGGCGGTTCAGCACATCCTTCAAATCTAATGAACTGCCGACGGCTGCTGTCGTCTTCCGCAAGACCTCGGCCATCCGATACTGATCCTCCGGGGTGGAAGTCCAGGGAATTTCGGCCGCAACCGCACTCATCGCATCCCTCGAAGGATGTGGAATATCACCTTTGTTCGGAATTCAGCGTCTTCGCAGGCTTCGACAAACTGGCTAACAATATTACGCATGGCACCATCTTTCGATAAGGAATAGACACGCGTATTGTTTACAATGGTAACTTCTAAAACGCCATCGGCCAACAACTTCTCTAGCGCCGCTTTAATGACCGCCTCGTCGTGGCCAACGTAATGGGCGATGTTTTCAGCCGTATCATACGTAAATTGATTCTCGTGCAAAAAGCGAAGCAGGTCAAGTTTGACAAAAGACGTTACCTTACTCCGTATAAACTGCAACAGCTCGGGGGGCATGTCAGCCATCAACCGCAGAGTCAGGCTGTCGTCTTGGTCCATCTCAGACTCTCTCCATGCTAAACAGTTATCGGCGCTGTCGCACGCGTTTTCCTTGCTGCTGGCCATTGCCGGCCGCCGCCTGGTCCTTGCGCATGTGGCAATGCTTGTACTTTTTACCACTACCACAGGGGCAGGGGTCGTTCCGGCCAACCTTAGGCATGTCGCGTCGCAGCTCAACACCCTTACCTTTCTCCCGGCGGACCACCTGGTAGCCAGCCTGGCTCAACTGGGCCTGGTAAGCGGCCGCAGCCTCTTGTTGTTGAATAAAGTTCTGGTGGCCGGCAATTTCGCGGAAGAAGCGTTCCACCACATTCCGCTCAATGTTGCGGCGCATATCGGCAAACATCTGAAAGGAGCGGCGCTTATACTCCACCTTGGGGTCGCGCTGGCCAAAGGCTTCCAGCCCAATCTCGCGCCGCAGGTCGTCCATAGCCGTCAGGTAATCGCGCCACTCGCGGTCAATGGCATCCAACAAAAGCAGCCGCTGGAAATTGCGGTACTCTTCCTCGCCAATTTGCCGGCTCCAGTCCTCCGACCGCTGGTTGACGTAGCCGGTCAGGGCGCTGGCCAGTTGATCTTCGTCCAGGGCCGAGAGGCTGTCCATCAGCAAATCGCGCAGCGCCTCGTCCACTTGCTTCTTGAAGGCATTTTGCTGTTTCTGAATGGTCCGGACCGACAGCCCTTCGACGCTAAAGCGGGCGAAAGCCTCGTTGAGCCGGTCCACAGTCCGCTGCCAGATATTTTCTCGTTCCGCCTCAACCACCTGACCGGCCAGGAAGTCGTTAAACAAGGCCTCAAGCTGGGCCAGGAACTCCTGGCGTAGCTTTTCTCGGATCTGCAGGTGGCCGGAGCGCCGGCTGCTGAGAATAGTCCCCAGGTTAGGCACAGGTGGCAACAGCGGGATAAAGCGGCTGACAGCCTGCAAGAACTGATACAGGTTGTAGCCGCTATCCAGGTTCTCGTGGGCCAGACGCATCAACTGCCGGGATAGCTCCTCGGCCGACGCTTCGGCTAAGGCCGCCCGGTCCAACTCGACGACGCCTGGTAACAGGCCGCGCATCCGCACCAACACGCCGTTGACGTTGACCGTATCGGTGGCCTCTGTGCTGAAAGCAGTAATCGCCCGGTCAATTTCTCCACTCACGTAATCGGGATAATTAACCAGGTAATTGTCAACTAATTCTTCAAGCGTGGCGGCAAAGGCATCCTGCACCTGGACATCCAGGTCTACGTCTTCGCCTAGCAAGATTGCCCGGCGCTGGCCGTAAATGGCCTCGCGTTGTTTGCTCATCACGTCGTCATACTCGACCACGTTTTTGCGAATGTCGAAGTTATACCCTTCGATTCGTTCCTGCGAACTCTCAATCAGGCGGTCCAACAGGCCACTTTCAATAGGCGTATCGTCCGGCAAGCTGGTCCGGGACATAAAATTCTTAAGCCGCTCGCCACCGAAACGGCGCATCAATTCATCTTCCAGCGAGAGGAAAAAGCGAGACGAGCCTGGGTCTCCCTGCCGGGCCGCCCGCCCGCGCAACTGGTTGTCAATCCGCCGTGATTCGTGCCGCTCTGAGCCGATGACGTGCAGCCCGCCCAGCCGCCAAACCTCTTCCCGTTCCCGTTTCGTCTGCTCCTTAAGGCGCTCAATCCGGTCTATCAGGCCAGTGTGGAGGCCAGGAATTGTCTGGGTCAGGCGTTGCGCCTCCTGGCGATTACCAGCCATAACCGCTCGGATCAGGGCCGCCCGGGCATTATATAGCTTTTCAAATAATGTTTCGGCCACAAACTGGGCTGCCAGTCGCGGGTCTTTGTGGACCTGTTCGTAACGGCTATAAAGGCTCCACAAGCGGACAGCCTCGTCCACCAGGGCCACGTCCTTGCCCAGGTTATCCAGGTATTCGCGGGCCTGGCCGAGCTGGCCAGCCCGAACCAGGCGTAGCACCTCGCGGATGTCGTTGTAATCTATGGCGTAGGGTTCTTGCAGCGCTCGGGCCAGGTAGCCAATCACCTGGGCGCTCTCAATCTCCGTCAGGGCGTTATCAAACTCGGCCTTGGTCTGTTGCAGAGCGCCGACCAGCTCTTCCGTCAGCTTGCCATGCTTGCGGGCAAATTCTCGGGCCGCCTCTTCCCCTTCAGAAAGCAGGTGGTAAGCCAGTTGGGTCAAGTCCTGGCGGTCGAAAAGCTCTTTTTCCATGATCTCGGCCGCCAAGCCCTCTGGGTTACCACCTAGCAAGATGTCGGTGCCACGCCCGGCCATATTTGTGGAAATAGTCACAGCCCCCTTTCGGCCTGCCTGGGCGACAATCAATGCCTCGGACTGGTGTATCTTGGCGTTTAGAACAGCATGGTCCACCCCTTGGCGACGTAGCAGACGGTGGATAGTTTCCGAGTGTTCCACCGACGTAGTACCTACCAGGATCGGCCGTCCCGTCCCTCGAACACGAACAATTTCAGCCATAATGGCCTGATCTTTGGCCTCGACCGTGCCGTAGACCTGGTCTGGGAAGTCAATACGCCGGAAGAAGACTGTCTCCTCAGGCCGCTCCGAGCGGACATAATAAGTCTCCTCGCCTCCCTCTACCTTGCGCTTCTGTTCCTCCAGGCCCATTGCGCCTGTTTCGACAATGTACTCCACGTTCGTCGGCAGAGGAGTCACGTCAAGCTTGTAAATGTCGTGGAATTCCTCGGCGTCAGTCATGGCCGTGCCGGTCATGCCGGCCAGCTTTTCATACAGGCGGAAGTAATTCTGCAAGGTAATCGTGGCCACCGTTACATTTTCCCGGCGTACCTGCACTCCTTCCTTAGCCTCGATGGCTTCGTGCAGGCCGTCGGAATAGCGGCGGCCAGGCATCAGCCGGCCGGTGCGTTCATCTACAATGAGGACCTCACCGTTTTGCACAACATATTCTTGATCCCGCTTAAACAGGTATTGGGCCTTCAGGGCATTATCTACGTAGTAGGTCAGGTGGAAGAAGCGAGGGTCGTACAGGCTGTCGCCTGCTTCGGTGTTAATCTCCGGGATGCGCTTCTCAATTTCGGCAATGCCTAGTTCTGTCAGGTTAATGCTTTGGCTCTTTTCATCAATGTTGTAATGGCCGTTGGGCTCCTCCTCCTCGTCCTCAACCGTGTTCCGCTTCAGGCCACGTATGTACTGGGAAAAGCGGACGTAATCCTGGCCGGTTGTGCCGGATGGCCCGGAAATAATGAGCGGCGTCCGGGCCTCGTCAATAAGCACATTGTCTACTTCGTCAATAACGGCAAAATAAAGTTGGCGCTGAACTAACTGTTCGCGCCGGTTAGCCATGTTGTCGCGCAAATAGTCAAAGCCAAATTCGCTGCTGATACCATAGGTCACGTCGGCCAGGTAAGCTTGCTGGCGGGTGCATGGCCGCCAGTGGACCAGCCGCTCGTCTTCCAGCTCGGCGCCCGGGTTGACGTAGTCCGGGTCGTATAGGGCCGAAAATTGCTGCGGGCCGATGCAGCCGACGGTCAGCCCCAGCAAGTGGAAAATTTTACCCATCCAGCCACCGTCGCGGCGGGCCAGGTACTCATTCACCGTCACCAGGTGGACCCCCTGGCCCAGCAGGGCATTGAGATACAGGGGCAGAGTAGCGACTAAAGTCTTGCCCTCACCGGTTCGCATTTCCACGACTTCCCCACGGTGCAGCAAAACACCGCCCATGATTTGCACGTCGTAATGGCGCAGCCCGGTGGTGCGGCGAGAAGCCTCCCGTACCACGGCAAACGCCTCCGGCAAAATATCTTCCAGCGTCTCGCCAGCCCCCAGTCGTTCCTTGAATTCGGCCGTTTTGCTCCGCAGGGCCTCGTCCGGAAGCTGCTGCAACTCGACTTCTAGACCATTGACCTCGGCCACAATCGGCTTCAAGCTATCAAGGTACTTTTTAGTTGGATCACCAACAATTTTATGAACTAGCTTCTTAAACATGAAAACAATTATACCATTCCATCAAGCTACTTGGACATAAAACAAGCGTTAGAGTGCCATTACCTGATGGTAATGGCACTCTAACGCCTCATTCATTAAACAATTCCCCTACACTTCGCCCCTCATGCGACCGAAGAATAACCTCGCCCAACAGTTGGGCAACTGTCAAAACAGTAATGTTCAGCAGCATCTTCTCCGGCGGGATGGGAATTGTATCGGTAGTCACAATTTCCTTGATGGGTAGGCTGCGCAACCGTTCGGTAGCGGGGTCAGACAGCACCGGGTGGGCAAAGGTCACGTAGACGTCATTGGCCCCACGCTGCTTGACAAGGTGTACGGCCTCCTTGATGGAGCCGGCCGTATCCACCAGGTCGTCTACGATAACGACGTCTTTGTCGGCCACCTCGCCAATCAAGGTTAGCGCTTCCCGGCCGGTGCCGTCGCTTACCCGTCGCTTCTCCACAAAGGCGAGCGACAGGTCCAATTCGGCGGCATAGTTCCGGCCGCGCTTGGCAAAGCCCAGGTCCGGCGTCACCACCACGGCGTTGCTCAACTCTTTCTTCCTGAAGTAATTGACCAGGATGTGAAAAGCCGTCAGCGAGTCGCCGGGAATCTTGTAGAATCCCTGGATCTGGCCGGCGTGCAAATCCAGCGTCATCCAGCGGTCGGCCCCAGCCACCTCAATCATATCGGCCAGCAGGCGGGCCGAGATGGGTACGCGAGGCTGGTCTTTCTTATCGCTTTGGGAATAAGCCAGGTAGGGTGCCACCAGGGTAATGCGCCCGGCCGAATCCCGTTTCAGGCAATCAATGGCAATGAGGGTTTCCATGATGTTGCGGTGGACCGGCCGGGAGTGGCTCTGAATCAGGTACACATCCTGGCCCCGCACGCTTCCGTTGAGGCGGACCAACAGATTTTCGTTGGGAAACTCAATAATCTCCCAGGGACTCAGCGGGACTTTGATATAATCGGCAATACGCTGGGCCAGCTCCGGGCAGCCTGAACCAGCAAATAACTTGATGTCTCCAAAGCTGCGAATGGACGACATTTCTTTCACCTACCCAACTCAAATAGTTATTTGTTCAAACAATCGCTCGATAGCCGAGTAAGGATCAATTTCCCGCCTGGCCACGGCTTCGATCATGGCGTCTCGTTCCTGTTGGGGCACGGCCGCTTGCAGTTGGGCCATAAAGCGAGCCTGCAACAACTGGCCCACTTCACGCCGGCTGCGGGCCTTCTCCCGCGCCAGCCACGCCCCACTCTCGCGTAAATAACGCCGATGAGCCATCATCATTTCGACGACAGCCGGGATTCCTTTGCCTTCGGTCGCCACTGTTTCCAGCACCGGCGCCTCCCAGGCCGACGACGCGCCGTCGGCGTTGGGGTGGGATGCGCCCATATGCAGCATCAATTTCAAGGCCTTTACTGCGCTGTCGGCCCCTGGCCGGTCGGCCTTGTTGACCACCAGAATATCGGCAATCTCCAAAATACCGGCCTTAATGGATTGAATGTCGTCGCCCATGCCCGGCGCTTCAATCACAATCGTGGTATGAGCCGTGCTGGCTACGTCTACCTCGGCCTGCCCGGCGCCTACAGTTTCAATCAAGATTACGTCAAAGCCGGCCGCGTCCAGGATCTTGATCACGTGGCCAGTGGTCCGCGCCAACCCGCCCAGGCTACCGCGCGAGGCCATGCTGCGGATAAAGATGCCTTCGTCTCCGGCCAGGTCCCGCATCCGCACCCGATCGCCTAACAATGCCCCGCCGGTGAAGGGGCTACTGGGGTCTACGGCCACGATACCCACCAGCAGGCTATGCTGCTGGCGAATAGCGCGGGCCACTTCGTTCACCAGGGTACTCTTCCCCGAGCCGGGCGGGCCGGTAATGCCGACGATATGGGCCCGGCCGGTATCAGCATACAACGCTTTGATGGCCTCCCGGGCAACTTCCTCGTCGTTCTCAATCCGGGTAATTAGCCGGGCAATGGCTCGCCGGCGGCCGGCCGGCGCTGCGCCACGCACCTGATCAATGAGTTGGAGTAGCTCAGTTGGTCCGTACACCCAGGACTGCCTCCCGGATGCTGGCCGCGATCGCTTCTATGCTGGTCCCGGGACCAAACACCTCGGTGATTCCTATCTCTTTCAAGGCCGGGACGTCGTCGTTGGGGATAATTCCCCCCAAAAAGACAGATACGTCGGCCATGTCGTTTTCTCGCAGCAGTTCCATCACCCGTGGCGCCAGGGCCATGTGCGCCCCAGATAGAATGCTCAGGCCGATGACGTCCACATCTTCTTGCAGGGCTGCTTCCACCACCATTTCCGGCGTCTGGCGCAGGCCGGTGTAAATGACCTCCATGCCAGCATCTCGTAGCCCCCGGGCGATCACCTTGGCCCCCCGGTCATGCCCATCCAGTCCAGGCTTGGCAATGAGCACCCGGATCTTTCGCTCTTCCATCCGCTCTCTCCACGCTCCTAAACCAAATTTATGCTACCAGGTGTCATTATAGCGAGTCTGGGCCGGTTTTACGAATGGGCTATTAGGTTGATAGTTGAGGGTTGGGTCCAGGCCAACAACCCTCAACTATCAACTATTCAACTAAGGCCCTATTGTTATTTCTAACACGATTCCTATTGTTAATACTAAC
>JAKEFB010000302.1 GCA_022616275.1 Chloroflexota bacterium | reverse complement strand
TAACTTTCCCGGCATCGGCAACGGCCGCCTCCGCCGTGCGGATGTCTTGCCCATTGTTACCCAATTGCCAGAGCAAGTCACTATCTGGGAGTATCCGCCCCCTGCCAAGGAGATCGCCTCATGACCAACCCCGACTGGAACTGGCAGGTAAAAATAGGGCGCGGCCGCAGCGATACCGGCGCCCACCATCGCGCTATCGAGATTGCCCGACAATTACTGGCTATCGACCGTTGGCCTGATCATCTGAACACGCTCATCGTCATCCATGACGCTTACGACCTGCATCGCCAGCTGCAACTATCCGGGCGCGGTGTTTATAACGCAGACCACAATGTAACTGTGTATACGGCTGTTTATGAATTGGAAGCTGGTCGGGATTACGAGATTGTCTGTATGAGCGATTCATTTCGACAGGCACACAACCTGTAACATCCTCTACCCCCTATGTTTGCTGGGAGTTGCCCATGAAAGAACTTAAAGAGCATATAACCACGTTGCCCACCATCATGGTAGGCGGCGAGACCTACCTTTCCTATCAGGCGGTCACCAATACGGTGGCCGCTTTTTTATTCCCCACCCTACCGGCTGACCAGATTGACGAAGCCGGGTACCAACGCATCCTGGAAACGGCCGATACCCTTTGCCGAGAGCTGGGGTACGCTGGCGTGGTAAAGCTCGTGCCACCGGATGTCCAGTTTTTCGAGATGGGCTTATACTGGACGGCTGCCTCCCAATCCTCTCCGGAGCCAGACCCCGTCGTGATTCACGTTGGCCCCGGCCGGGCCGAGATGATGCAGGATGGCTTACTTCTTGACGCCCGCCTGAGCCAACTCGGGCTGGATGAAGTCACCCGGCAGCACTTCAAAATCCCGGTGACTGCCTCCGATGGCGTGATTGACCTCATGCACCGGGCTGTCGCCTCAGACTGGCCCAATGATTTCAAGGGTTTGTGGCACGATATTTGCGGAATGTCTATTGCCGGGGGCAAGGACGTCAACCCTATCGAGCGACTGTTCACGGTCATTATTCGCGGCGTGGGCAGTCGGCGCTACTGGCATTTCAAGGCTTCCATCGAGCACGACCACGCTGGATCACCTTACTTGCGGATTGCTCTGGGCGATGAGCGGCGACCTGACAGGCTCTTTGAACTGGGCCACGTGGTCATGACGCCCGGCGTGGCGGCGTTAGGCGTTGATTTTGCCCCATTTTTAGCCAGGCATTCCCAAGCTGATTGGGGCGACCTGGACAGCTTTGATAAGCGGCAAAATGATATTGCCGTAAAAGAGGGACTCCGTATCCTGTCGGCCTATGATGTGCCAGTTGGTAATGGGGAGACCGAGCATATTTGGATCATTACTGAGGCGGATCGCAGTACAACTTGTGTGCTAAAGCCGAGTGAGTATTAGCCCTCATACGTGGCCGCGACAGCCTCGTTTTTACATTCGCTGAGAGGTGTGACCATGACTAAAGACGAATTCAAGCAACTGAAGGTTGGCGACCGGGTAACCCATCCAGCCTTTATTGGTTTTCTGACCATCGCGCATATCGAAGAATCCTACGACTACACCACCTCACCACCAATGCGGTGGACGGATGCCATTACGACTGACACCGGCAACCGGTTGAAAATCGGCGACGAACGAGACGTCTACCTGTTGCGAAAACTCTAAGCGGGAACCCCGCCGTTATCATCTTCTCTCCTCCTCTTTGTGCGGCCGTGATTGTAGCCAACGCTTGCCCGATCGCGGAGCGGGGCCTTCGGCCCATCACGGCCGCACGCCTTTCCTTTTATATACCCATCACAAGGAGACTTTTCATGCCAACAGCAGCTATCAAACTCCTGAAACCGCACCCTGCTCAGATGCGAACGGTCTATGACCTGGAATCTCTGGCCACGCTGACGTTACAACTATTCGAGCGCGGCCTGGACAACTGGCAGCCCATTGCGGCCGCGCCGCATGGCGATGCTTACTATTTGGTGTCGGGTCACCGGCGGCACATGGCCCAACTGCTGGCCTTTGCCCTGCGTGATTGGGCGAAGGAGCATTCGGACACCGAGATCACCATCGAGGTTGTGCGGACCATGCTCAATACTCTGGTGGAATCGCTGGGGTCACTGGAAAAGGTGATTGGTTCCCTGCTCACCAAATATGGCGACGAAGAAATCTCGTTTGTCACCTTTGAGGGCAGCCAGAAAGCGCAGATTCTGGCGCTCCAGAGCGCAAACTATGGCAGCGAGAAGCCAGACGCGCTGGGTGTGGCCCATAGCTTTCGCCAAGCCGTGGAAGCCGGGGCGACGCCGGAAGAGATCGCCCGCAATGCCGGCCAACACGTCAACTTTGTTTGTAACCACCTGGCGCTGACGGAAATCCCACCCGAACTGGCCCAACGCATCGCCGCCGGCGAACTACCCATGAGCGTGGCCACAGCCGTGGCCGACCTGCCCGAACCCAAACGCACCGGCCTGGCTATCTTCATCCTGGCTAACGAGCCGGGGAAGTTGACCGCTAAGGCCATCAAGGATTGCGCCACAGTGCTCAAGAAATGGTCTGGCCTGCAAGTGCCTCTTATGGTTAAACACCAATCGCAGCGCAACATCGCCCGGGCTTTGGTGCGATTGTGGAGCCAGGTGGTCGAAGCCTATCCCGAAGATGCCTACGCGGCCGCAGCCATGCTCATCTACCGCGATTTGTACGAAGACCCCTGGAGTAGCAAAGAGAAGCTGACGCTGTGGTTTCAAGCCCTGGGCGGCGACACATACTTTACCGACGGCCGTATCAACTGGACGGCCGTGGTCGAGTATCTGGTCACCGAAGTTGCCTGCGAGACCTGCCCCATTGCCCGGCTACCCAACCAGCAACTACGCTCAGACCTGTCACAGGGACAAGGCGGGCCGTTGGGGATACCCTGCCGTATCGGTGAAACGGCTACGCGCTGCATCCACGGCCTGGCGCCTAACGACAGCTTTGACGTGCGCGTTCCCTGGGATTGGAGCCAGCATCCGGGTGTCGTCGGCGAAGGCGGCGACTACCGGATTAAGAGCTACGAGGAGTTACTTGTGGCCTGGCAAGCGCAGGCAGCCAAAGAACGGGCTGAGGATGAAGCGGCCGTAACAACAACGACCGATGACGGACAGTCAACTGCAGAGGAGTTGCCGCAGCAATCCAGGGGCAAACAGCCATCAACAGGTGGTGATCACCAGTCAGACGACAGCCCTTCCCCCACTTCACCGTCAAAGGACTCGCCTATCGCCAAACAACGCGCTCAGATTGCCGACTTCATGAAGCGACACGAGCAGTTAGCCGCCGGCCATCCCTTTGCTACCCCCTGCGGCCGCTGCCGGCACCGGTTGGACAGCAGCCCGACCAAAGATGAATCCGTGCCTCACTGCGCCTGGGCCGGGCGGTTACGCAGCGTCACCTTCAAGGTGTTAGCGCCGGATGACAAGAACGCGGGAGCAAGCGCCGGCTTGACTGTGCCTGTTTGCCGCCAGTTCGCGCCCAACCAACCCTGGCACGAACTGATACCCGGCCATCCCAGCCCGCCGGAAATGCCCAGAGAGTGGCTGAGGGAGCAAATCCTGCACCTGGTCAAAGACGCCAACCGCCATGGCAGCGACCGGAACGTCTTCGAGTTTCTCACCGGCCGGCCGATGGGCGCTAACGAAAACTATAGCGACTGGTTTAGGCAGCAGATGGATGCCCAGGGTGGCGACCTGAGCGACGCTCAGTTGTTCACCC
>JAKEFB010000301.1 GCA_022616275.1 Chloroflexota bacterium | reverse complement strand
TAACTTTCCCGGCATCGGCAACGGCCGCCTCCGCCGTGCGGATGTCTTGCCCATTGTTACCCAATTGCCAGAGCAAGTCACTATCTGGGAGTATCCGCCCCTGGCAAGGAGAACGCCTGATGATCAACCCAGACTGGAATCTACAAGTAAAAATTGGCCGCGGCCGCAGCGATACCGGCGCCCACCACCGCGCTATCGAGATTGCCCGGCAATTGCTGGCGATTGGCTGTTGGCCCGCTCATCTGAACACACTCATCGTCATCCACGATGCTTATGACCGGCATCGCTACCTGCAGCTATCTGGACCAGGCACGTATCACGCAGACTTCAATGTCGTCGTATACCCAGCCGTTTACGAACTAGAACCAGGCCAGGATTACGAGATCATCCCTATGAGCGATTCATTCCGGCAGCTACATGACCTGTAAACTATCCCCCACCCTATGACGGGAGCGCACTATGGAAAAACTGAAAAACCACCTTGCCGCCCTACCCACCATCACGGTAGGGGGCGAGACCTACCTTTCCTACCAGGCGGTCATCGATGCGGTGGCCGCTTTTTTATTCCCCACCCTACCGGCTGACCAGATTGATGAAGCCGGGTACCAGCGCATCCTGGAAACGGCCGACTCCCTTTGCCGCGAGTTGGGGTACGCTGACGTGGTAAAGCTCGTGCCGCCGGACGTCCAGTTCTCCGATATGGGATTATACTGGACGGCTGCCTCTCAATCCGCTCTGGAACCAGACCCCGTCATGATTCACGCCGGCCCCGGCCGGGTAGAGATGATGCAGGATGGCCTGCTTCTCGATGCCCGTCTGAGCCAGTTAGGGCTGGATGAAGTCACCCGGCAGCACTTCAAGATTCCGGTGACCGCCTCCGATGGCGTGATTGACTTGATGCACCAAGCTGTCGCCTCAGATTGGCCCAATGATTTTAAGGGTTTGTGGCACGATATTTGCGGAATGTCTATTGCCGGGGGCAAGGATGTCAGCCCAACGGAACGGCTGTTTACCGTCATCATTCGTGGTGTGGGTAAGCGGCGTTACTGGCAGTTCAAGGCCTGCCTTAAGCCAGACACGATGGGTGATCCATACCTCTACATTTCCCTTGCCGGGGAAGATGACAAAGACAAGCTTTTTGAGCTTGGTCATGTCGTCATGACACCCGGCGCAGCGGAATTGAGGATAGATTTTGCCCCATTTTTAGCCAGGCATGCACAAGCTGATTGGGGTGACCTGGACAAATTTGATAAGCGGCAAAACGACATTGCCGTCAAAGAAGGATACCGCATTCTCTCAGCCTATGACGTGCCCATCGAAAATGGAGAAACGGAGCGTATCTGGATTATCACGGAGGCGGATCGCAGCGTCACCACTGTACTTACCCCAGAGGAATATTGATCGGCTCACTGGTTTGTGTTCATTTATCTGCCAAAGGAGCAAACGATGACCCGCGACGAATTCAAACAACTGAAGGTTGGCGACCGGGTAACTCACCCGGCCTTTATTGGTTTCCTGACCATCGCCCAAATCGAGACCAGTTATGACTACAGCACGACCCCGGCCACAAAATGGACCGATGCCATCACCGTCGATACGGGTAACCGGCTGAAAATCATTGACGAGCGGGACGTGCGCTTGTTACGGAAACTCTAAGCGGGAACTCCTGCCGTTATCATCTTCTCTCCTCCTCTTTGTTTAGTGCGGCCGTGATTGTAGCCAACGCTTGCCCGATCACGGCCGCACGCCTTTCCTTTTATATATCCATCACAAGGAGAATTCCCTATGCCAACAGCAGCTATCAAACTCCTGAAACCTCATCCTGCTCAAATGCGAACGGTCTATGACCTGGAAGCTCTGGCCACATTGACGCTACAACTATTCGAGCGCGGCCTGGACGACTGGCAGCCCATTGTGGCCGCGCCGCATGGCGATGCCTACTATTTGGTGTCGGGTCACCGGCGGCACATGGCGCAGTTGCTGGCCTTTGCTTTGCGCGATTGGGCGAAGGAACGGCCGGATACGGAGATTACCATCGAAGTGGTGCGGACGATGCTCAACACCCTGGTGGACTCCCTCGGTTCGCTAGAAAAGGTGATCGCTTCTTTGCTCACGAAATATGGCGACGAAGAAGTCTCATTTGTTACCTTTGAAGGCAGCCAAAAGGCAGAGATACTGGCTCTTCAAGCTGCGAACTACGGCAGTGAGAAGCCAGACGCGCTGGGCGTGGCCCGCAGCTTCCGGCAGGCCGTGGAAGCCGGAGCAACGCCGGAAGAGATCGCCCGCAATGCCGGCCAGCATCTGAACTATGTACTAAATCATTTGGCGCTGGCCAACATTCCACCCGAACTGGCGCAGCGCATCGCTGCCGGCGAACTGCCCATGAGCGTGGCCGTAACTGTAGCCGACCTGGCCGAACCCAAACGCACCGGCCTGGCTATCTTCGTCCTGGCTAACGAGGTGGGAAAACTGACGGCTAAGGCCATCAAGGATTGCGCCGCAACGCTCAAGAAGTGGTCGGGCCTGCAAGTGCCGCTCATGGTCAAGCACCAGTCGCAGCGCAACATCGCCCGGGCTCTGGTGCGATTGTGGGGCCAGGTGGTAGAAGCATATCCCGAAGATGCCTATGCCGCAGCCGCGATGCTCGCTTACCGCGACCTGCACGAAGAACCCTGGAGCAGTAAAGAGAAGCTGACACTTTGGTTTCAAGCCTTGGGCGGCGACACGTACTTTACGGACGGCCGCATTAACTGGACGGCCGTGGTTGAATATCTGGTCACCGAAGTCGCCTGTGAAACCTGCCCCATTGCCCAATTACCGAACCAGCAACTGCGCTCAGACCTGTCACAGGGACAAGGCGGGCCGTTGGGGATGCCCTGCCGCGTCGGCGAAACAGCTTCCCGCTGCATTCATGGCCTGGCACCCAATGACAGCTTTGATGTGCGGGTTCCCTGGGAGTGGAGCCAGCATCCTGGTGTCGTAGGCGAAGGTGGTGACTACCGGATTAAAAGCTACGAGGATTTGCTTGCGGCCTGGCAAGCGCAGGCAGCCAAAGAACAGGCTGAGGATGAAGCACCCGTGGCTGCTGCCGGTGAAGAATCAGAGGCGAAGGCAGCAACATCAACAGGACCGCATAAACAAGCCTCATCATCGGTCAACCAACACCAGCCAGATGAAACGACTGCTGCTCCGGCCACGCCGGCGAAGGATTCACCCATCGTCAAGCAGCGTACTCAGATTGCCGACTTCATGAAGCGATATGAGCAGTTCGCCGCCAGCCATCCCTTTGCCACACCTTGCAGCGTCTGCCGGCACCGGTTGGACAGCAGCCCGACCAAAGATGAATCCGTGCCTCATTGCGCCTGGGCCGGCCGGTTACGCAGCGTCACCTTCAAGGTGTTAGCGCCGGATGACAAGAACGCGGGAGCAAGCGCCGGCTTGACTGTGCCTGTTTGCCGCCAGTTTGCGCCCAACCAACCCTGGCACGAACTGATACCCGGCCATCCCAGCCCGCCGGAAATGCCCAGAGAGTGGCTGAAGGAACAAATCCTGCACCTAGTCAAAGACGCCAACCGCCATGGCAGCGACCGGAACGTCTTCGAGTTTCACACCGGCCGGCCGATGGGCGCTAACGAAAACTATAGCGACTGGTTTAGGCAGCAGATGGATGCCCAGGGTGGCGACCTGAGCGACGCTCAGTTGTTCACCC
>JAKEFB010000300.1 GCA_022616275.1 Chloroflexota bacterium | reverse complement strand
TCAGGCGGGCGGTAGTTCTTTTCCAGGCGGCAGACGTGGGCCTCGGTGTAGCCGACAGCCAGGGCCAGGTCCCGTTGGGTCAGCCGCGACCGGCGGCGCAGATATTTCAGCAACTCGCCAAAAGAGGAGAACGTTGCCGGAGCGCTGAGAGATGGGCTTGAGGAACGGTTTGTTTGTTGCCTTAACACATCGTGTAAGAAAAATCAACTTTTAGACCGGCCGGCCCATTATACTGCGGCTCACAGCAAAACAGTAATAACCTTTTCTCAAACAAGGAGAACGTTCATGACCGGGAAACATTGTTTTACCTGCCTTTTTAACAAGCGGTTGCTGTTGTTATGGCTGGCGCTGCTGGTGGCTTGCTTCGGCCGGCCGGCGCAGGCAGAGCCGGACAGCCTGACCTTTACCGTCAACAACAGTCTGTTTGACATCCCCGACGCCGCGCCAGGCAATGGTGTGTGCGAAACATCTCCTGGCAACGGCCTCTGTACCTTACGCGCTGCGGTCATGGAGGCTAATAGCCATCTCAATGGCAATCTCGGCCCAGACACGATTATCATCCCGGCCGGCACCTTCAAACTGTTCCGTACCGGAGAAGATGACGTCGCCGTGGCCGGCGACCTGGACATCGCCGAAAACGTAATCATTAACGGCGCCGGGGCGACTGCGACCATCATAGACGGCAATGGCAGCATCACCAGCGATCGCGTCTTTGAAGTCCGCTCCGGCCTCACGGCCAGCTTCAATAATTTGACCATCCAGGGCGGACGGCCGGCAGATGTGGGGGGCGGGCTCTATGGCGACGTACTGGTGAACATTACCCTGAACCAGGTCATTGTGCAGGCCAATCAGGCGACCGATGGCGGTGGGATTTACATCCGGCAAGGCTGGCTGGCCGTCAACGGCAGCGCCATCCAGGGTAACAGTGCCGGTTCTGGCGGCGGAATCAAGCTCGACTCTAACTTGAACGTCCACCTGTCGGTCACCAGGAGTTTGATTGCCAGTAATACGGCCACAGAGGATGGCGGCGGTCTGTATATTCCCTATAACCACGAGGTTACCCTGGCCAACACCACGGTTAGCAGCAATTCAACGCTTGCGGACGGGGGCGGAATTGAAGTCGTAGGGAATAGTATCCTGTACCTTTATAACGTGACAGTGGCCAACAACAAGGCAGATTCCAACGGTAACGGTGACGGTGTTGGTGGAGGTGTCAATGCGCTGTTAGACGATAATGGCGCAGTTTACGTGCGCAGCAGCCTTCTGGCCAACAACGCCACCGGTCTTATCTTCCCTGCCTCTGATGACTGCCGGGGTTCACTGACCTCCCAGGGTTTCAACCTGATCGAGGCTATCCCGGCGGAATGTAGCCTGGACGGCAGCGCTTCGGGCAATATTACCGGGCAGGACCCGCTGCTTGGCGTGCTGGCTAATAATGGCGGCCTCACCCAGAGCCACGCTCTCCTGGCCGGTAGCCCGGCTATTGACAAGGGCACTCCCAGCGGCTGCACCGATGCGCTTGGCCTTTTGCCCACCGACCAGCGCGGTTATGAGCGGCACGCCGACGGGGGTAGTGGCGGCCTGCGTTGTGACATGGGCGCTTATGAATACAGTACAACCGGGCAGCAACTGATTTACCTGCCGCTCGTCGTCAGACCTTAAAGCTCTCACCTTGCAAAACTAAGGAGAACGCTCATGACCAGGAAACATTGTTTTACCTACCTTTTTAACAAGCGGTTGCTTTTGGTGTGGCTGGCGTTGTTGGTGGTCTGCTTCGGCCGGCCGGCGCGGGCCATGAACATGTATAGCGTCAACAACCCACTGGACGAACCAGATGCCAATCCAGGCGATGAAAACTGCATTAGCGCGCCGTCGGGCGTTTGTACGCTGCGGGCGGCAGTTATGGAGGCTAATTTCGAGCCTGATCAGGACACGATCATCTTGCAGCCTGGCGAGATTTACCTGCTGACCCGTCCGGGCGTTAACGACGATGGCGGCGACCTGGACATCCACAGTGACTTGATTATCCAGGTGGCCGGCGGCGGCCGGGCGACCATTGATGGCAATGGGGGCGTGACTCAAGACCGGGTTATCGAAACGGACCCGGCCACTCTCACCATCTCGATTACTGGGGTGACTATCCAGAATGGCAAGAGTTTGTTCCCTGGGGGAGGTTTAGGTGGGGGAATTGCCAATCGCGCAGATCTAACGCTCAACAGCGTCACGGTGCGCAATAACAGCGCGGATGTCAGTGGTGGCGGCATTTGGAATACAGGCACGTTGACCATTATTAAGAGCACTGTAAACGCCAACAGCGCCAGCGACGAAGCAGATGGCGGGGAAGGTGGTGGCGTCGTTCATGCCAGCAGCGGTAGCCTGACGGTGATCAACAGCACGATCAGCGGCAATACGACCGCCGGTTCTGGCGGCGGGTTATATGTACCGCTCGGCACGGCCTATCTGGCCAATACCACCATCGCCTTTAATTTCGCCGGGGTCAGTTCAGGTGGGGCCGGCGGTGGTATCGCCGTTACCAGCCCAGGCGTGGTAACAATGATGAACTCGATTGTGGCCGGTAATGAGCGGGGCCTGATCTTTCCCATTGACGACGATTGCAGCGGGACCATACTCTCAAATGGCTACAATCTGGTGGAGACGACGGCCGGCTGTGTTTTTACCGGCACGACGACCGGGAACCTGTTGGGAGTTAGCCCTCTGCTCTACCTCCTGGCCGACAACGGTGGCCTGACCCAGACCCACGCCCTTCAGCCCGGCAGCCCGGCCATTGACATGGGCAATCCAGGCAGTTGCCGCGATTTCGTAGGTTTTGCCCTGTCCACCGACCAGAGAGGCATAGACCGTCACCTGGATAGCGGTTCAGGCAGCGCCCGGTGCGACATGGGCGCGTTTGAATATGTACCCGGCGCCGGCCCAGCGACGTTTATATATCTGCCGGTCGTTCGCGGTTAAAAGAACAAGTTAAATGTGAGGATTCTATGTTTATCTCAATATTCAGCAGTTCAGTACCCATCTTGGGGTTAGCTCTTATTCTCGTATTGGGGCTTGTCTTCACTTTGGCGTTCGGCGGCGTCGGGCTGTGGTTTGCCTTCACCGTAGCCAGGCTACAAAAGGCGGCCGCCCTGCTGCAAAGCTGGCCTTCCACCTCCGGCCAGATTCTGGCTGCCAGCCTGGAACCTGAAACTGCTCCTGGCGGCCGGGGAACGCGCTACCGGCCGCAGATCCGCTACCGTTACCAGGTGGCCGGGCAGACGTACGAGGGGTCTAAAATCCAGTTTTTGGAGGGGGCGACGACGCTAAGAGAGGCCCAGGCACGGATTGCGCCCTATGCCTTGGGCCAGGCGGTCACGGTGTTCTATAACGTCAACCGGCCTCAAGCCGCGTTACTCGACCGGGGCCAGGTGAATTGGCGGCATTCCCTTTATGCCAGCCTGATCTGCCTGGGCGTTGCCGCCGATGGTTTCGTCGTGGCGGGGTTGAGTGCGTGGTCATTACTCGTGTAAGGAGAACGTTCATGGCTAAAAAACGTTATTTTACCTGCCTTTTTAACAACCGGTTGCTGTTGTTATGGCTGGCGCTGCTGGTGGCCTGCTTCGGCCAGCCGGCGCAGGCGGAGCCGAACAGTCTGACCTTTACCGTCAACAACAGCCTGGTTGACGCCCTCGACGCCGTGCCGGGCGACGGAGCGTGCGAAACGGCGCCCGGCAACGGCACCTGCACCGTACGGGCCGCCATTATGGAGGCGAATAGCCATCCCAACGGCTATCTCGGCCCGGACACGATTGTCATCCCGGCCGGCACCTTTGAGCTGTTCCTGGCCGGAGACGAAGACGCCGCCCTGACCGGCGACCTGGACATCACCGAGAGCGTCATTATTAACGGCGCGGGGGTGACCGCGACCATTATGGACGGCAACGGCAGCGGCACTGGCGATCGCGTCTTTGAAGTCCACGACGGCGTCACGGCCGCCTTCAATCATTTGACCATCCAGGACGGCCAGACGGCCGCTTATGGGGGTGGCCTCTACGGCGACTTAAATGTCAATATCACCCTGAATCAGGTTATTGTGCAGGCCAATCAGGCCAGTGTAGGCGGCGGAATTTTCATCTGGCAAGGCGGGCTGGCCATCAACGGCAGCGCCATCCTGGGCAATAGCGCCAGTGCGGGCGGCGGAATCGGCCTCAGCGCCGGCATGGGGAGTATCAATCTGTCGGCCACCAGGACTCTGATTGCCAATAATACCGCCACAGCGGATGGCGGCGGTCTATCTATTCCTCATAGCCACGAGGTTACCCTGATCAACACCACAGTTAGCGGCAATTCAGCGCATGGATGGGGAGGCGGAATTGCCATTCAATGGACGAGTATCCTGCATCTTTACAATGCCACAGTGGTCAGCAATAAGGCGGATTGGGATGGGAATGGTTACGGTGTTGCCGGAGGTCTCGCTGCGAGTGTACACGACGGCGGCGCGGTTTACATACACATGCGCTCGGCTTTCCCTTGCCTGCCGACCAGCGCGGCTATGAGCGGCACGTCAACGGGGGCAGTGGCAGCCCGCGCTGCGACATGGGCGCTTACGAATACGGTTCAACAGGGCAGCAACTGATTTACCTGCCCCTCGTCGTCAGACCTTAAAGCTATGGCCGGCCCTGGTTAAGACCCCGCAGGTCGGGGCACGTTTCGTGCCCGGGGCACGAAACGTGCCCTTGGAGACCGGCGGGGTCTAAACGCGGATCTGGGGAAGTTCGTTGGCCCCTGGCCCCCACTTATCGGTCGGCACGTCTACCCACAGCAACCAGGGAAGGGCGGCCGGTGGCGGCGGGTTATCGCTGGCGGCCAACAACCGCCGGGCGCGCAGCTCATTAATCTTGTCGCCAACACTCTGGCAGCGTTCGATGACAGCAGCCACCGCTTCGGCCACGGCCGCTCTGTCGCCTGTCGCCAGGGCCACGGCCGCCCGGGACAAATACCAATCTATCTCGGCCCAGATCCCTGCCTGGAGCGGCGTTCCGGCCAGCAGGGTCTGGGCTGCCTCTATTTCCTCCTGAGCTATGAGGGCAATGGCCAGGTTACATTGCAGCTCAGCCCAAATTTCACCAATATTCTGCACGCCAGGCAGGGCCATCGTAGCCGAAAGCAGGGCCTGGGCCCCAGCGAAATCTCCTTCGACCATCTGGAGGCAGGCCGACCGCATCTGGTAGTGAGCGCGCCCCCAGACCGTCTTTAATTCCCAGACGACTTGCAGAATCTGGTCCATCAGACGCCGCGCTTCCGCCACCTGGCCCAGGGAAAGAAACACGGCCACCTGCATATCGGCGATATTGGCCCAGTCCAGGAAATTGCGCAGTTGCCAGTTCAGGTGGTTGGTGTCTTCAATGATTTCCAGGGCCCGGCTCATGTCAGTCCGAATGTAGGCCATGTGAACCAGATATTTCCGGTACTTCAGCGCGCTGAGGATATTGCCAACGGCGAGCAACCCATCAATGACTGCTTCATACAGCGGCAGGGCCATATCCATAGCGCCCTGGTTGAAATAGACGGCGGCGATCTGGCCCAGGCAAGCATACTCCCTGGACTTTTGGCCCAGGCGTTGGTTGGCCTCCACGCCCTGTTGCAGGTAGTCAATAGCGGTGGCGTTATGGCCCTGGGCGCGGTGGACGACCCCTAAGGTGTAATAGGCTCCGGTGTGCAGCTCGTCGCGCAGGTTGAGAGGCAGTTGGTGGGCCAGTTCCAGGACCTCGCCGGCCAGTTGCAGGACGGCGGCGTGGTTGGCTTTTTGCAGATAAGTCCAGGCTTCGGCCAGCTTTAACCTGGCCAGCAGAAAGGAGTCCGTGGGGGCCAGGGCGGCAATGGCGGACTGGCACAGACGTTGGGCCTCCTCGATTTGTCCGTGGGCGTTCAGCAGGTCGGCCAGGCGAGCAGTCACGTGGGCGCGCACGGCCGGTTCGGTGGCCAGGGCCAGGGCCTGCCGGTAATTCTCTTCGGCTTCGGCCGTCCGCATTGTCCGGGCCAGCAACTCCCCCCGAATGGTAAGCAACTGGCGGCGCAGGGCGACACTCTTCAGGGAGGGGCGTTGGGGTAGGCGAGCCAGGGCTTCTTCTACTACCTCTACGGCGGCTGGCCCTTGCCCCTGGTCAAAGAGCCAGTTGCCCTGGTCCAAGAGCAACTCGACGACCTGGGCCAGGTCGTTGAGCTGGAGGCAATGGTAGGCGGCCTCGACAATATTATCCTGGCTCGTTTCCCACCACTCGGCCGCGGCCCGGTGTAGTTGTTGCTGCCACTGGCGGCGGAGCGGTAAGGTGGCCCGGACGTGGTCGCGCACCAGGGGGTGGAGGTCGGCCTGGGCCGGGTGGTGAATGAGATGCCGCCGCTGCAGCTCGGCCACCGCCGCCGGCATGTCCTGGATGGCCGCCGCTTGCTGGACCCGGTCTACCAGGCTGTCGTCGTACAGGTCAGCCGGCCGGCGGAGGATGGCCAGCCACTCGACCAGGGCGCGGCTATCCGGCCGGAGGTGGTTGAGGACAGTGTCCAGAAGGTAGGAGGCGACCTGGGGGTGCGTTTCCAGCCGGTCAATAAAGGCGGCCGGGTCGGCGGTTGCGTCGCTCAACAACTGGCCGGCGGCCAGACGGAGGAGCATGGGGCTATAGCCGGACTTGGCCAGGAGAAGACGGGTTAGCTTAAACTCGAGCCGGCTGCCGAGCTGGTCGAGGAGGGCCAGGGCCTCGGCTTCTTCCAGGCCGGCCAAGCGGACGTGGGGCACACCGGCCAGGGGGACCTCCTCCCGGCTGGCGAAGAGCAGCGCGGCCGGCGTGGTCGCCATCAGGTGGCGGAACAGGCCCAGCGTCGTATCGTCCTGGCCGACCAGATGAACGTCGTCAAAGCACAGCAGGGCTGGCTGGCCGTTGAGAGCAGCGGCCAACAATGCCACCTGCTGGTCGAAGGAGAGGGATGGTCCCTGGTTGGCTGCGGAAGATAACAGCGGACGGACCTGGGTAAGCCCCTGGGCCAGGAGGAAGGCGGCCAGATGGCGGACGATGGCTTCGACGGGGGTGGTAATGCCGCTGGTCAGGGTCAGCCAGAAGACAGGGCGCCCGGCGGCCGCCTGGCGGGCGTAGGCGGCGGCCAGGGTGCTTTTACCCATGCCGGCCAGGCCGGTGAGGGCCACTCGCCGCTCGGCGGCCAGATGGCGGCGCAGGCTCTCCAGCAGCGCGGGCCGGGGGACAAAGCCGGCCGGAGCCAGGGGTATCTCGCTGAAGAGGGGAACGGCCGGAGACGCCGGTTGTGGCCCTGTGGTTGCGGCCGGGCTGCGCCGGCGGGCCTCGGTGGTCAGTTGCAGCAGCCGCTCGGCCCAGGCTGGCTCTCGCTCCAGCGCCAGGGCAGGCACGAAGAGGGCGGCGATGGTCGTCTCGTCAGGCGGGCGGTAGTTCTTTTCCAGGCGGCAGACGTGGGCCTCGGTGTAGCCGACAGCCAGGGCCAGGTCCCG
>JAKEFB010000299.1 GCA_022616275.1 Chloroflexota bacterium | reverse complement strand
TTGGAGATTAGAGATTGGAGATTGAGCGGCTGCGCTTTGAGGATAGAGAATGAATGAGCCATTTTACGTGACGACGCCGATTTACTATGTTAATGACGTGCCCCATTTGGGCCACGCTTATACGACGCTGCTGGCCGACGTGCTGGCCCGCTATGCCCGGCTGCAGGGGCGGGAGACGTTTTTCCTCACCGGCAGCGACGAGCACGGCCAGAAGGTCCAGGAGGCGGCCGCCCGGCGCGGCGTCAGCCCCCAAACCCACGCCGACGAGACGGTGGTCCGCTTCAAGGAAGCCTGGCAGGGGCTGCACATCGCCTATGACGACTTCATCCGTACCACCGAGCCGCGCCACGTCCGGGTGGTGGAGACCGTCTTGCAGCGCCTCTGGGAGCAAGGCGACATTTACCTGGGCCAGTACGAAGGCTGGTACTGCGTCCCCGACGAGCGCTTCTGGACAGAAAAAGACCTGCTCAACGGCGCCTGCCCTGACTGCGGCCGGCCGGTCGAACGCATTGCCGAACCAAACTACTTTTTCCGCATGAGCGCTTACCAGGAGTGGCTGGTTGAGTACATCCAGCAACACCCCACCTTTATCCGGCCGGACAGCCGGCGCAACCAGGTCTTGGGCTTTCTCCGCCAGCCGCTGGGCGACCTATGCATTTCCCGGCCGGCCAGCCGGCTGAGCTGGGGCATCCCCCTGCCCTTTGACGCCAGTTATATCACCTACGTCTGGTTCGACGCCCTGCTCAACTACATCACCGCCGCCGGCTACCTGACCGACGCGCCGCGCTTCAACCGCCTCTGGCCGCGGGCGCTGCATCTCGTCGGCAAGGACATCCTCATCACCCACGCCGTCTACTGGCCGACGATGCTCCAGGCGGCCGGCCTGCCCCAGCCCCGCGCTATTTTCGCCCACGGTTGGTGGATCGCCGGTGGGGCCAAGATGTCCAAGTCGCTGGGCAACGTCGTTCGGCCGCTGGCCCTGGCCGAAGTTTACGGCGTGGACGCCTTCCGCTACTTCCTAATGCGCGACATGGTCCTGGGCCGGGACGCCGACTTCAGCGAAGAAAACCTGGCCCGCCGCTACCAGGCCGATCTGGCCCACGACCTGGGCAACCTGCTGCACCGGGTAACGAGCATGACCGAACGCTACTTTGAGGGCCGCGTCCCCCGGCCGGGCGAGCTGGAGGCCAGGGACAGAGAGTTACAAGAGCGTACACTGGCGTTGATACCGCAGGTGTTTGACCAGGTGGATTGCCTGGCTCTCAACGAAGCGCTGGCGGCGGTCATGGATCTCGTCGGCGGGGTCAACGGTTACCTGGAACAGAGTGCCCCCTGGCGCCAGGCCAAAGCCGGCCGGCTGGACCGGGTGGCCACCAGCCTCTATACCGCGGCCGAAGCCCTGCGCCTGGCCGCCATCCTCCTTTCCCCGGTCATGCCGGAGCGGATGGCCGAGCTGTGGCAGCGCCTGGGCTGGCAACCCCCGGCCGCGCTCCAGGACGGCCTGACCTGGGGCTTGCTGCCCCCCGGCGCCCTGGTAACTATTGGAGACCCTCTCTTTCCATCCCAAGATAATCATACACTCTCTTCATTCCGTTTCGGCCAGAGAGTGTGAGAACAGGACGATACCACTATGAGCAAGGCGAAGGCACGTCACCACTATATCCCACAGCATTATCTGAGGGGCTTTGCAACACCGGAAAATGAGGATCAGATATGGGTGTTTGATAGGGCCGGAAAGAAGTTCTATCGGACAAACGTCAGGAATGTGGCTCAGGAAAACTACTATTACTATAGTAACACCATCGAAAGCCTCTTGGCTAACGAAGTCGAAGGACCTGCTATCTCAGTTATAAATAAAGTCAGGAATGTGGAACCCCTTACTTACAAGGAAAAGATATTGATGTGCAAATACATCATGTACATGTACACCCGCGTGCCTAGATATAGAGAAAGGGTTAAAGCCATCTTACCTAAAGTGGTAGAGGAGCAACTCGACGAGTGGAAAAAGGAACTCGAACAAGCTCAATCACAAGGACACATACCCGAAGAGAATACCGATCAGATTTTGAACTTCATTCAAACAGTTCATCAGCAAATTGTGGCAAATCCTCCCAAGGATTACTTACTGCCCAGAAGGGTTGGTGTAATCTCATTTGCACTTCAGCATATGACATGGACCTTCCTGACTCGCTCTAAATCTCCGTACTTTCTTACCTCTGACAACCCATTCGTCTATACTGAGCGCAAAGGCATTCGCCCTCCAGATGGCGAAATCATATTTCCCATCTCAAAGAATGTTTTACTATGGGCGAGGTGGCAGGGAAGTAATGACCTCACCTATATGCCGGCTAAAGATTCACTGACTATGGAGATTAACGGATATATTGGTGGCAACGCGACAAGGCTCGTCTTCTACCCTGCGGATGAGGAGTGGATCAGGCATCTCATGTAGGGCAGATAGTTGCCCAATGCACCGCACTAAGCCAGGAACGAGGGCAAATAAAAACTGAGGAAGTCGAGCGCCTGGCCGGGCGCGGCCGCCAGGGTGGCCGGCGGGGCATCCGGCCGGGCCAGGATGACGTCGTACTGGCCCACCGGCTGGGGCTGGCCGTTGTGCTGGAAATGGCCGGCCCCATCGGTCACGTAGAGGAATAGGTCCTCTCCCGGCCGGGGCCGTTCTATCTCCGTCCGGCCGCCGGGGTCCACGCTCGTCGCCGCCAGCCGGCCGGCCATGTGCTGCTCCATCGGCGAGCCGTCGCCAATGAGCGCATAAACGGTGGCTTCCCCGGCGCGGCGGGCCGGCAACGCCGGCTGGCCGGTCTGCTGGTAATGGGGCGGTAGTCCCCGGTAGCGTGGATCGGCCGCGTACCAGATTTGAATCACCCTGACCGGCTCGTGCCACAGGTTCAATTCCTGGTGCTCAATCCAATCGCCGGAAAACATCCGCTGCAGCTCGCCGGCCACAATCTCACCCCGGCCGCCGGTCGTATCCTCGTGGTAAAGTTGGCCCTCCAGCACCCAGGTGTAAATCTCCAGCCCCCGGTGGGGGTGCCAGGTAAAGCCGCTGCGCGGCGCAATGCGCGTCATGTGGGCGGTAATCATCCCGCTCAACCGCTGCAAAGGGCTCCAGCCGCCGACGGCAAAGTGAGAATGCAGCCAATGCACCGGATGGATGATCGGAAAAGCACCGGCCAGAAAATGCTGCCAGGCCTCCCCGGTCACAAATTGTGGCTGGATGATTGTGTCATACATAGTTGATAGTTGTCATCCATCAAGACATCGTTTCGCGATTAACAGCGAAACCATCAAGACATCGTTTCGCACCTTAACAACCGAACCATCAAGACATCGTTTCGCCTTGG
>JAKEFB010000298.1 GCA_022616275.1 Chloroflexota bacterium | reverse complement strand
CCTGATGACGGCCGATTCGCCCATGATCAGAGGTTATTATCTGGTTGTTCGTCTTTTTCTGGCCCTACTGCTCGTACACGCTAGCGAGGGACACCACCCAAAATCGCGAATAGCGCGAATAAGCCAATCACGCGAATCTTTTTATATTTGTATCATTCGCGCCATTCGTTCATTCGCGTCATTCGCGATAAAAACTACGCGCCGCCCCTGGCTTCAATTGTGTATTCATCGTACTCGGCGGCGACGGTGAAGCCGAGGGAGTGGTAGAGGGTAACGGCCGGCTGGTTGTCAGCCTTGACGTTGAGGCCGACTTGGTCTACGGTCTCCAGCAGGGAGGCACACAACCGGGCGGTGACTATCTTGCCCAGGCCCCGGCCGCGGTGGGCCGGGTGGGTGGTGATGTTGCCCAGGGCAGCCACGCCGTAGGTGGGGGAGTAGACGTGGACGCCGGCAATGCTCACCAGCCTGCCCTCCTCCCAGACGCCGTAATAGTGGTTGGTGTCTAACATGCGGGCGTCGAACCAGTTGCCGGGGTAGCTGGCCTGATACAACTCCTGGACGGCCGGCAGATCGGCGGCCGAGAGGCGTGCCGCCCGGGAAAAATCTACCTGGTCCAGGCGAGAACGGTCGGTCAGGATCATCTTGTAGTGCCGGCCGTAGGGGAGCAGGCGAAAATCGCGGCCGACGACTTCTTCCAGGCCGGGGCTCAGGTGGGCGTAAAAGCGGCGGGGGAGCAGGTGGAGGATGGATTGCAGCAGCGCTTGCATGGGGGCCAGGTCGTCGGCCAGGGCCAGGAGGGTGGGCAGCGGCAGGGCGGTGTAGAGCAGAATAATCGCTTCAATCGCGCCGTTTTGCCGGCCGGCATACCAGACGGTGTGGGGCCAGAAAAAGTCGTCCAGGTCGCCCAGGCTGTAGATGTGTAGGGGAATGTTCTGCCGCAGGAAAGCAGCAATCTCTTCTTTGTCGTGGAGGATAACCATCTTTGCCAGATAATATTCTTTTTCCGCGTTGTTAGCTACCTGACAGATGTCATTTAGATCGGTTACATTAGGCACTCCCTTCTCTGGGCCGGCCGGTTAAACTTTGAGGAGGTTATCGGTTGATTGATTATTGGTGATGTTATGGTTACGGATACGAAATTGATGGCGTCGAACGAAAAGCAAGAAGAGGAGAGCGGCCGGCCGGGGCGGCTGGTTGTGGCGGATTGGCAAGTGCGGCTAATCCAGTTGTTGGCCGTGCCGGGGCTGCTGATTTCCTTTTACCTCCTGCTGTTCCACAACGGGGTGCTGCTGGCGGTGTGCAGCGCCAGCGGCTGGGATGATTGCGGCAAGGTCAGTGGGCCAGATGCGCCCTATTCGGCCATTGGCCCGATCCCGGTGGCGCTAATCGGCCTGGTGGGTTACGTGGTGATTTTCCTGGTGGCCTGGCTAAAAGATTGGTGGCCGTGGCTGGAGGAGAATGTTCCGGAAATCATGGCCGGGCTGACCGGCTTTGCTTTTCTGTTTACCCTGGGACTGACTGGGCTGGAAATTTTTGTCATTCAGGCGGTCTGCCGCTATTGCGTCGTCTCGGCGGTCATTAGTGTCCTCATGTTTGGGCTGGCTATCAGTTACCTGCGTTCAGTGGCAAGGGGGGCAGAGTCGTTGTAGTATTAGGCCATCTTCTTTCCTATGAACCTGTCCGGCCGGACGGACGACAGACGGGCGATGGACGATTCCATCTTTAAACAAGGAAATGGATGGTCAAGGACGCCGGTCTTTATGATCTGACGCAGGAGATTGCCAGCGGTATCTTCGGCGTGATGGGCGCTCAATTGCGGGCGGCCGATCCTCCCCCGGAGCCACTGCCGGCGCTGCTGCAATTGCGCGGCGGCCGGGCGGAAAGTCCAGCCTGGTTCCTGGTCCAGGCCACCGAATTCGACCCCGAACCGATCTCTGTAGCCAGGCTACGCGTGCGCGACATTTACGCCTCGGAACGGATTGTCCTGGCTCTGCTGGAATTGATGGCCAGCGAAAAGTGGCTGGAGCCGATCAACGAAGAAGAGTACACCCTGGCCCTGGCCGGCCGGCAGGTTGTGGCCTGCATCGGCGAGCGCCGGCGGCGGGCACTAACCCAGGCAGCATTGCCCTTGCCGGCGGACGAACTGGCCCGGCTGGAACAGTTTCTGCAACGCCTGATGGAGGCTGGCATGGCGGCCGGCGACCCGCCCGGCGTTTGGTGCCTGGGCCACTCGCGCCGCCGCGCCCCCGGCGAGGACGCCCCTACCCTACTGCGCCTGCTGCACGCCATGGCCGACTTCAACGCTTACCGGGATGACGCCCACATGGCCGCCTGGCATCCCTTGAAGCTCGGCGGCCAGACCTGGGAGGCGTTTTCCCTGGTCTGGGAAGGCACGGCCGATACGGCCGAGGCGATTGACCAGCAACTGTTTTACCGGGGTTATTCGCGCCGGGAATACGAAGCTGCCCTGCAAGAGCTGGCCGGCCGGGGCTGGCTGGCCGAGATTGCCGGCCAACCAGGCCATTACGCCGTCAGCGAAGACGGCCGGCAGGTGCAGGAAGAGGTGGAGCGACTGACCAACCTGTACTTTTACGCTCCCTGGGAGCGCCTGAGCGAAGCCGAGACGGCCGAGTTTTGCCGGTTGCTGGCCCGGCTGAATGAGCAGTTGCAGGCCCTGGCGGCTACGCCTTAAGCCAGAACAAGACGATGCCCCTGCCCGAACCCGTTGCCCGTGCCCAGCGAGAGCAAATGGTGGCCCAACAAATCGAGGGACGGGGCATTCGCGACCCGGCCGTGCTGGCGGCCATGTTGGCAGTGCCACGAGAAGTTTTTGTGGCCGAAAAATACCAGGAGTACGCCTACGACGACGCCCCCCTACCCCTCCCCGAAGGCCAGACGATTTCTCAACCTTACGTGGTCGCCCTGATGGCCGCCAGCCTCAAGCTCAGGCCCGGCGACCAGGTGCTGGAAATTGGCACGGGGTCGGGCTATGCCGCGGCCGTGCTCAGCCGCATTGCTGCGGCCGTTTACACGGTAGAGCGGCACGACTCGCTGGCCACTTACGCTCGAGAGAAGCTGGCCCTGCTGGGGTATAATAACGTCTCAGTTCTGTGCGGCGACGGCACGTTAGGCTGGCCGGAGTATGCGCCATACGACGGTATCGTCGTGGCGGCCGGCGGCCCCCGGGTGCCCCACGCGCTGCGGGAACAATTGGTAATCGGCGGCCGGCTGGTGATGCCGGTGGGATCGCGGCCGCGCCTGCAGCAACTGGTGCGGCTGACGCGGGAAGGGGAGCAAATGTACCGTAAAGAGGCACTGAGCCGGGTGCGTTTTGTGCCGCTGATTGGGGCGCAGGGCTGGGAGGGGGAGCAGGATGATTGGGATGAGGTGGAGGGGGAATAGGGTTAGGGAGATTGGAGATTAGAGATTGGAGATTTGGTCGGCGAGGGCCGGGCGGAAGAGGTGGCGGAGGTGGAAGAGGAGCCAGAGGCTACCTGTGAACAGGGCGACAAAGCCCATGCTGGCGGCCGTCTGGCGGACGCTCCAGCCCAGGCTGTCCTGGGCCAGCCCGGCCCATAGGGTGGCAATAGACTGGGTGAGGGTCAGGAAGGCAAATTCAAAGGCAAAGACCCGGCCGCGGTAGCGGTCGGGGGCAATGGTTTGCAGCAGGGCGGCGGAAAAGACCCAGATGGTCCCTGAGCCAAAGGTGCGGATGAAGGTACCAACGGCAAAGAGGCCCAGCGTAGGAGCCAGACTCAGCCACCAGATACCAAGGGTCAGCAGGGCAAAACCGGCCGAAACGGCCCAGCGCATGCGCAATGGCGCATCGCCCAGCCAGCGGCGCAGCAACAGAGGACCCAGGCCGGTGCCCAGGCCGCTCACGAAATAAATGATCCCCAAGGTGGCCGTGCCGCCATCTACGTGGGATAGAAAAGAGGGCATCCCGGTTCCGGATAGGGGGAAAATTTCCTCGGCAAAACTGACTTCGAGGACGTTGATCGCTCCCCAGGCCAACGAACCCGCCCCTTTAACCAGGCTAATCCCCAGAATAAACGGTTGCCCGCGCAGGTAACGCAAGCCATCCAGGAAGTCCAGCCATCCGCCTGCCCGCCGGACGACTGTTTGGGTGATCGGCGCGCTGACCGGCCGGCTGATGCGGCTAATGAGCAGGGCCGAGACAACAAAGGTGGCGGCGTCAATGATGAAAGATTGGGCAATCCCCAGGAAGGCAGCGGCCACGCCCCCCAGGAATGCCCCCAGGGCCAGCATGGTACTCCAGGTCAGGCTATCCAGAGCGTTGGCGGCGACTAATTCTTCTCGATTGACAATGTTAGAGAGAACGGCGGAGCGGGCCGGGGTGAAAACCGCGCTCAAGGCAAATTGCAATACTGTCAGGGCGTAAAGGATCCAGATGTGTTCCGGCCGGCGGACAAAGAGAAAGCCCAGGACTGTGGCCGCCCGTAGCAGGTCGGAGGCAATCATGACGTAGCGCCGGTCGTACCGGTCAGCCAGGACACCGGCCAGAGGGCTGAACAAAAACAACGGCAAAAAGCGGGTTAGAAAGGCCCCACTGATGGCTGTGCCGGTATCGGTTAAATTGGCTACCAGGGAAGTGACGGCAATGAGGTTAAACCAGTCGCCAAGCTGGCTGACAACGGCGCCCAACCACAGATGACGATAATTCCGGTTGCGCCGCAATAGTGCGATGTAATCGTTCATGAACGGGCCGTTCAACTGGGCCGCCAGCGGCCGGCTGGTTAAATTCTGGGCGGCTCTCTATCCCCACTATTTAGAAATAAAAAAGGTCTCCAGGCAATGACCTACTCTCCCAGGGAGTCGCCCCCCAAGTACCATCGGCGCTGACGAGCTTAACGGCCGGGTTCGGGATGGGACCGGGT